>JAXGPH010000024.1:0-24765 GCA_040767065.1 Anaerolineaceae bacterium
TACAATTGCTCTTACAAACCGCCAACCGGAAATGGCGCGGGGAGTTGTTGGGGCGTATAATTTCCCTCGGTGCATCCGCGTAAGCAGAAACATATCAAGAGTCTATGGGTAAATGTAAAAATGATGCTAATAATTAGAAAGCTTTTTTATTCCAAGGTTCAATTTGGTCAGGTTTTATGACTTTCCTTTTTGAGAGAAACGTCCTGCAAGGGTAGTTGGGGACCAGCATGGAAGCAGAAAGCTTTTTATTCGTTGGGGGCGAGTTTTACTACGATGACCAGTTGAAAACTGAGCTGCCATCCTTCCCAACTGAGGGAACAATCTTCCTGAACGGCGGCAAAGCCTGCCTGACAGTCATCTGTGACTACCTGCGCGACCACGGCATCAACCGTGTGCTTTTGCCGGCATATCTTTGCCCAACTATCGTCGACACGTTTGAATCATGCGGTTTGAACTGCGATTATTACAATATTTCACCAAGTTTCGTTATAGACACCAATGATCTGGAACGCCACCTGCGCGATAAGCAAGCGGTCTATTTCATCAACTACTTTGGCTTCTCCCATAGCCCAAACACCTTAAACTACTTGTCTGAGCTTCAGCGTGCTGGAAGAATCGTGATTGAAGATAACGCCCAGGCAGGATTTTTGACGAATACCATAGGTGATTTCGCGTTTAACAGCATGCGCAAACTCTGCCCTTTCGATGGCGGTTACCTGAAAACCGCACTCAACATCGAGCCCTATCTGGCAGCCTACACGGGGATCGAAAACCACCGTCTGCCGCTGATTCGTCAATATCGCAGCCAACTGAGAGACTATTTGTTTCAAGATATTGGCGAGCGCGAGTCACTTGAGGCACTGTTTGAACTTGCCGAGTCGTATTACGCGAGTGAGGGGGTGGTTCTGGGGGATGAGCAGGAGCGTCAACAAATTGAAAATCTCGATTGGGCAGCGATAAAACAGATTCGCCGCCAAAACTACACCAGGCTCTTGAGATCAGTTGCCGGAATCGATTTACTCTCACCAATCTTTCCTGCCCTGCAGCCTGAAAATATGCCGATGGGCTTGCCAGTATACGTCAGCAATGGTTTGCGGGACGCTTTGAATGATTATTTAGGTGAGAACGGGATTGGTCTGACCATTCATTGGGAAGATCTGATTTCAGATCCCAGGCTTAATGGTAACGCGCTTGCGGTGGAAATGACCCGCAACATCCTCACCCTGGTGATCGACCAATACACCAGCCAAGAGCAGTTGGAGTTTCTTTCTCAAAAATTGGCTGACTTCGCTGCAGAAGTAAACCCTTGATAATCCTGCGGGTTGGCACAATTACCCATTAACTTGTTGAAATTAGCTGACTGATACAAAACACACCTAATAAAAAAGAGACTGTCTTTGTCTCGGACAGCCTCTTCTTGTATTCTCAAACGCTAGGGCAAGGTATTGTTCGCTGCAAAATCATCTCCCAGCACCACCACGATGTGGATTGTGGCATTGGGGTCATAGGCATACGTAATCCGGTAGGGATCAGTCACTGCCAGGAAATCAACCAGGTAGTGCAGGGTATACGGTTTGGCGCCGTAAAATGTGATGGTGGTGTAGGCGGTATAAGCGGCATTGCCCTGTTCAACCACATTGATACCCTGCCCTTTAAGGTATTCTGCCGTTCTCTCAGCCAGATCTGGGGTGCTTGAACCGTTCATAATTGAAACAGCCGCGCCTTCCTCTGCCAAGACGTTCAGCAGGGTGGCAGGGTCCTGTACATCAATTGCCCCTCCTCCACCGAAAATGCTATCGCGAAGTATGCGAATGCGGTCAGGGATCGGACGTAAAATTGCCAATCCGTCCGGGGAGGTGCCCGATGAGACATCCTGCCAACCAATGGTAGCGCTGTGGATCTGATCGCGTGGAATGTCATTGAGTACTTTCACCCCAAGCTGAATGATTTGATCGAGGGTAAGATTGGTGCGGATGCCCTCGGATAGGCTGGCATAGAGTTCTGGTGCGCGCTGAATTAGCTTGGGAAGCATATTGAAATCCAGGATGCGATCGCGAATCGCCAGGATAACCTGCTGCTGACGCTGTGAGCGTGAAATATCGCCACCAGTTGGTTCGCGATAGCGCACATACGCCAAAGCCAGGTCGCCCGGAAGCACATAGGTGCCGGGTTCCAACCATTGCGAGAATTTAGTATCAACGATGTTCAACTGCACTCTCTCTGTTGTGGTGATCTTGACGCCATCAATGAGATCAATAAATTTGACAAATGCCTCAAAATCAATCTGGGCATAATAGTGAACAGGCACACCAAGCAGGTTTTCAACGGTCTTTGCCGCCAGCGCAGGCCCGCCGCCAGGCAGTTGGTATCTTTCTCCTATGCTGTAAGCCGTGTTGATCTTGCCGTAATCTGAACCGGGTATCTTCACCCACAGGTCGCGCGGAATGGAGAGCATGCCAGCGGTGTTGTTGACCGGATCAAGGGTGAAAAGGATCATGGTGTCGGTCAGCGGGTTGGCGGCATCAGGACTGCGGGCATCAATACCCATTACCAGGATATTGACGCGGGTTTTGCCATCCCATGCCTCGGGCATGGTGAACGTGTCGAGCGGCGGAGAGGTGGGGGTTGGGGTGATCCCGGGCTCAATGGTGGCGTTTGGATCAACTGTCGGCTCGTTCAGGAGCGGTGCGCCGCCCAGATTGAAGATCGTCGCTTTGGCAACAAAATCACTGGTGAAGCGGAAGAGGAAGTATCCGCCAACCAGACCCAACGTAATCAATACGATTAATGTGATTAAAGACTTCCCCTGGGGAAGTTCCCATTTTTTCTTTTCTTTATTATTCATAAGACCTTTTATTAGGCACGCTTTCGTTTATCCCGGCATGGGAGGGGGCACGGGCAGGGCTTCCTTCTCGGTGGCACGCCACTTATCGCCCTCATCGATCCGCATGATCAAAATACCATCCCAAATAGGGTATTTCCGGCCGCAATCCTGGCATATCAGCCAATAATCGCCAAACATTTCCAGAGTGCCGCCATTCTCTTTAACGCAAACGGGACAAGCCAGTTTGTCAAACAATTCTTTACTGATCACGTCAACCTCCATCATATGCCTTCAGACCATTATTCCGAGGGCGAATAAATTTTACCATAGGGCTTATATGGCTTGCTCCGACATTAGTGGTCGCCAATATCCGTTCCCGGACCGTAATTATATCCATCAGGCCAGGGCATATAGGTAGTATGAATATCATCCGTGAAGTAAACCGACCCATCCTTATAGACAACCCGATGTACTGAAACAGTCGCGCCATTGACCGCCCAGTCCACCTGCTTGATCGTGCCCGTTGGCAGGGTGGGATCTTCGCGATAGATAGGTTCGGGAGGCGGTGTAACGTTGGTGATACCAGTGGTGGACCAATCTACGCTGCGTCCATCGCTGGTGGAATAAAACTTCCAGGTCAGTGAGTTATCGGTGGCGTAGGTCTCCATCAGAATCCAATAGGGCGTATCATTGCGGAATTTGAAATCTACAACAGGGACGTAAACGGTGGCATCCAGACCTGCCAGGTTGGTATCCACCCAACCGTTGGCATTTAGCTCATAATAGCTGACGCGATACGCATGCGGATGCCTCTCCACAATCGGGAATCCGGCAAAGAACGCGGTCCGGAAGAGCGTGGTGCTCACCTGGCAAATTCCTCCACCAATCCCCTGCACAGACTGATCGCCAACGATAATAATAGCTTCAGCATAACCATTTTCGAGGCTGATGTCAGTCAGATATTTCGCCATGGAGAAAACTTCACCAGGCGCGACGAACACGCCGTGAAAGCTGGCTGCAGACGTTCGAATATTCTGGATGCGATCTGCAGAAGAGCCATAATAGTAAGAGTGTCCTTCGTAAATAAGTTCGGTAATTCCCAGGCTGGCAGCCGTTGTGTCATCCTTGATTGCCGGCTCTATTTCTTGCATGATGAGCGTCGCCTCATGCTGACCTGCTTGAAGCTGCTCGATGATCTGGTCTACACTCCGTTCAAGATCGAGACCTTTGCCGATAACGGCATTCTGGATAACCTCGATTTCCCTGCGTTCATCGTTAAAGATCATGCGCGCATTCACAGGCTCCACCCGCAAAGAGGGTGCAATGCTGCCAAGGTAATTAAGGAGAGACTGGCGATTGACGCTGAGGTGATACCCGGCAGTACCAGCTTCGTTGTTGCGTTCAAGCTGCAACAAACTCGCCAGGTCTTCAGCCTTGATCACCCAGGGTCCAGCGCCAAAGGCTGGGTCAGCCGGTTGGATTGTGAAATCCTGGCTGAGAACGCTCTTCGCCAGCTCAGCCGTAGCCTGAACATCCATAATGACGGGGGTGGTTTCTTCAATAACCAATGGAATTGTGCCGCTGGTTTGCGTTAGAAAAAAGGGCTCCAACTTTTTCAACGTCGCGGGGATATCGACCCTGCGTCCAATCTGGCCCGTGGTGACCTTCACTTCCGTGCCTTCCAGGGAGATGGCAGCTTCGATCATTGGCTTGTCTATCTGCCTGGCGATCTCCTGCAATATTGCATACGCTTCGCGCTGGTCATAGACCACGCTCGGGTCAATACTTACGCCCGACCGCATGGCAAGAAACTGATCGGTCAGGTCAGCCAGCAAGCCCTGCCCCCGCCCCACCTGGTAAGCCTGCTGCACAGCACTGATTGGTTCAAATGAGTAACCCAATTGACCGGGGTTAAAAGCCCAACTGGAGTCTCCATCGGTGAAGAAGATTTGCCCTTGTTTGGGGTAAGTCAGGCTTCCATTAAGTTTGACCACAGCCTGACCAACTGTGAGACCGGAAAGGTCAATGCCGTTTACTGAGACGCCCGGATAGATGGCGTTTTCGTGTTTGGATTCAAAGCTGATGACGATCACAAAGAGTGCCGCCAGTGCCAGCAGAAAGCCAAAAATAAAAACAAATCCCAATTGTTTTTTGATGTCTGCCCGCTTGGGGGGTGTGGTGGGCGCGGGCGCAACCTGAATTTGAGTGGTGTCTTCTGTCATAATCATCTCAGATTATAGTTTAGGCAGCTGAAGTTTGGCAACCTGAGGCTGCAAGCTTTCAGCTGCAGGTTTTATTCCTGTTTATAGACGCTGAAATCAGGATTTGGTTCCCCTTTGCTATTTTCCAGTCAAACGCCCATCGCCAGCACGTGTACCAGCCGTGTGTCCCAGCCGCTATTGAGCCGCTGTTGAGCCGCGTGTTGAGCCGCGTGTTGAGCCGCGCAACGATATTCTAAAGCTGGAATATAATAAAGGCAAAAGTTTGAAGACGTCGCAAGATCATTCATGAATAAAAAAACGCTCAAATATGTCCTGCCGGTAATTTTTACCTGCTGCCTGCTTTTTTGTTTTCTCAGCCCCGCCTTTGCCAGCACTACGTCCCAGGAAGCAACCCCCGAGGCGCAGCAACAGCCTACCACGGTGCCCACCCTGCCGGTGGAGCTTTACTCGCAGACTGCCACGCCCGGGTTGGATGGCGGCATTCGCCACACGGTGCTCGAGGGGCAATTTTTGATCACGATTGCTGAAATGTACGGCATCTCGCTCAATGAGCTGCTGACAAAAAACAACCTGACCGCAGAATCTATCATCCTTCCTGGTGACATCCTGATCATCCGTGAGGGCGGAGAAATAAACCTTGGTCAGCTCACCAGTACGCCAGACGCGCCGGCGCAAATCCTGACCCCTGAAGCCACCCTGACCCCTACCCCGACGATCGCCCTGGTTCTGGCTGAGCTCACGCCCGAGCCTACACCCACACAAGATCTGGGGATTTTTAATCGCATCATGAGCAGTGATGCCAAATTCCTGGCATTAGGAGTGTTGGGGTTGGTGATTTTCGGGGTTGTTTTGTTGGTGATCAGTGCGCGTCGTATCCAGTAATCCAATCAAGTAACGAGATGGGCTCCGTCGACTGCCTGGCAGACCTCGATCGGCGTGGGGCGTCCGGTTTTTTCCATGACAGCCTCTTTTAGAAAGTTCACAAAATCATCCAGACCGTCTTTTTTTACCAAGTTCACAGTGCAGCCGCCAAAACCTGCCCCTGTCAGGCGCGCACCATAGCATGCCGGATGACTGGCAGCCAGTTCCACCAGCAAATCCAGCTCAGGGCAGCTTACTCCGTACAAATCGCGCAGTGAGGCGTGGCTGGCAGCCATCAGCGATCCAAACCCAGCACTATCCCCTTCCACCAGGTAACCAATAGCCTGCTCAACGCGCGCCATTTCTCCCACAACGTGCAAAGCTCGCCGCGCAACACGCTCAGGCAATTCTCCCAGGTGGGTCTGCAGAAACTGTGGAGTAACATCCCGCAGAGAAGTCAGGCTGCTGCACCAGGCTCGCAATCGCTCAACAGCTTCCCGGCAATCTGAGCGCAGGCTGTTGTAGGATGAAGCAGCCAGGCTGCGTCTGACGCCGCTATCGGCTATCACAATCACAACATCCTTCGGCAGAGGCAGGGTTTGCCATGCGAGACTGCGCGTGTCCAGTGCAAGGGCATGCTCAGCCACGCCAAAAGCGCATGCGAATTGGTCCATCAGCCCGCAGTTAACCCCCACGTATTCATTTTCAGCTTTCCGGCAGAGCTTCACCAACTCCATTCTCGGAATGTCCCACTCCCCGGCCGTTTGCCAGGCGAGGGCAAAGCCAACTTCCACTGCGGCTGACGAACTGAGGCCCGCGCCAATCGGGATATCCGAGCTATATTTCACTGCAAGCCCTTTCACAAGGAAGCCGGCTTGCTGCAGCGCCCAGGCTACCCCGGCAGGATATAGGGCAAAACCGGGCAGCGGTTGACCGTTGAGGTCCTTTTTACCCCCCAGGTCTTTCAGTGAGAAGGCAGCCTCTGCATTTAGATTGTCAGCTTGCAAGCGCACCACAGGCTCATCCAGCACATCCACCCGCAGGGTTACATAGCGGTCGATGGCTGCAGGCAGCACCACACCGTCGTTGTAATCCACATGCTCGCCCAGCAGGTTGACTCTTGCCGGCGAACGGATCATAAAACTATTTGGATTCAATAGCTTATTTTGCAAGTTTGACAGCAATTCGGGCAGTTTGTTACGCGAAAGGTCAGCCAACAAAGCTTCCTTTTGGGTATGTTTTAGTTGTTTGATACGAATTTCGCGTTTGAGCGCCGAGCTATGGTCTGGCATTTCCTCCACGTACACCAGCCTGGAGGGGCCGTTTGTGCGCGTGTACTTTGCCCCCAACCCGGCATTATGCTGCTGCAAACGCCTGAAGGGGTCAGTGCTCCAGCCTGTATAATACCTTCCATTAGCGCACTCGAGCATGTAACAATAATAGGGCATTTGGCAGCCTACCAGTTGATCAGAAAGCGGGTGATTGCCATAACGGGTTCGTAAACAAGCCTTCCGATCAGGTCAAAGCCCAGGCTTGGTCCAACAACCACGAGCAGAAGCAGGATCATGGGGCTGTAGCGACGGATGCCATCAAGAGCGGGTTGCCACGATTGGGGTAAAAAGAATGAAAAAACCTTCTCGCCATCCAATGGGGCAATGGGCAACAAGTTAAAAATGAACAGCGTAATGTTGATCATAACAAAGGTCAGCAGGAAGTATCCGATGGAAGGGAAAATGATACCTGATGGTTGGTTTATATTCACCAAACTGAAGCGCAGAGGGATCGCAGCCACGAGCGCCAGCAACAAATTGGTCAGAGGACCCGCCAGAGATACCCACAGGACACCCGCAGGGTTGTGGCGACGGATCGCTTCGGGGTTGATGGGCACAGGCTTTGCCCAGCCAAAACCAGCGATTATCAGCATCAAGGTTCCGATGGGGTCCAGGTGGCTGAGCGGGTTGAGCGTCAGGCGTCCTGCGTCCATGGCTGAATAATCGCCAAAGCGGGTTGCCGTCCAGGCGTGCGCATATTCGTGCAAGGTGAATGCGATTACCAAGGTGAGCACTCTGGCAATGATGGTGGGTGGGTCAAAACTCATAGTTGCTCCAAAATTCCAATGGGGAACCCTTCAACAATGGCGCGATTATATCATGTCGATGTTATAATACCGCTATGCTGCCTGATATTCAACTGGGAGACAAGGTGACACTGCGCAAGGAGCACCCCTGCGGTGGCTATGAGTGGGAAGTGGTACGGCTTGGGGCGGATATTGGGTTGGTCTGCCTGACGTGTAAACGCCGCGTTTTGCTCAGCCGGCGCGAGCTGAACCGCCGTATGAAAAAGCACACCCCAAAAGCAGATTTAGGCGAAAGTAATTTTTGACAATCGCATTTAATTGACAAAACTTTTCTTAAGCCGACCACCTCTTCGCAAGCTTATTTTTTTGTTAGTCGCGATAAAGTGCTAGTAGGGCGTGATTGAGGGCACCGTGAACAATTTGAGGGACAGATGAATCGTACCCTCAATCCGCTGACATCGGCAACCTAAGTGTGATTGCGGATTGGAAGTACGCCAAGTTCTCTGCATAATTTTTTGTGCAGTGCTTCCAATCTCTTCAAACATGCGACTGATTTGCCAGATTCAACCCTGCAAAAAAAGCGGGGCATGCATCGGAACACCCCAAGGGCACGATGTCCAGCCTGCAAAAGACCTTTAAATCGAACAAGCATTGGTGACAAGATTACACCATAAACAATTGCCAAACGACCGAGAGATACACAGCACACCATTCCTCTTGTATGAACAAATTGCCTCCCAGCGCCAAAAGATGTGTCGCAAAAAAAGGAAGGTCAATTCCTATAATTCTTGGTCTGCCATTTTCAATAAATAAAGGTATTATTCAAGTAGAGGTAAAAAATGCAACACACGAAGATTAAATACTACTATAGCCAGGCAGCTGCCAACCGCGCGATAGCACGGTTTGAAAGAAAGGGTTATCGGGTGTTGGCAGTCCAAAGCATTGACCGGGGTTGGTCGTTAATCAAGACCGGTTGTTTGGGATTGATTTTCCTGCCCCTGGCACTGCTTGGCAAGAAAAAGCCAGTCATCCAAGTCACGTATCAAAGGAATCGCTAACCTGATGTGCGATTCAAACGAATTCGACCGATGGGCAGAGAGTTACGATGACGATGTAATTCAAAGTGACCAGGCTGCCAGCTTCCCTTTTGCCGGTTATGCCCAGGTGCTTGATCGCATCGCAAAGTTGATTCTGGAACGCGAACCTGGCGACTTATTGGACATTGGAACTGGTTCGGGCACTCTGGCTGCCCGGATCTATGAGGGTGGCTGGAATGTTACAGCTGTGGATTTCTCGGAAGAGATGCTAAAGCTAGCCCGCCATCGGATGCCGCAAGCGACCTTCATCGTCAGTGATTTCTCCTCTGGAATTCCCCGGGAATTAGTGGAAAAATCATTTGATATCATCATCATGACGTATGCTTTTCACCACCTGGCATACAAGAAACAACCTGCTTTTTTGCGTTCATTAGTGCCGCATCTGCGAGCAAATGGCAAAATCCTGATCGGAGATATCGCCTTTGAGACACAATCTGAACTGGATGCGTGTCATAGACGTTTTCCAGCTGATTGGGATGATGAAGAGTATTATCCAATTCTTACAGAAATCCAAGCCCAACTACCCGAATTTCAGGTTACTTTTGAAGTAATTTCTTTTTGTGCGGGCATTTTCCAAGTTTTCAAATCCGGTTAGTTTAGTTTATATACAAGGCCGGAATGAGACCGCCCTGCAGCCTTACTCTCACAGCCAACCATTGCAGGCTTACTCCGACATTATCTTTTCGGCTTTATCAGCGGAGTGTGCAAAAGAGGCTAATGACGGATTCAATGCAGCTCGCCATACCCTGCTACGCGGGCACAGGCGCTAAAGATGCTCACGATGACAGAATTGTTTGGCAGATCGCCATACCTGCTACGCGGGCACAGGCGCAAAGGAGTCTCGCAATGACGGATTAGATCCTCAGCTGTGACAGTTTCAAAGAGAGTTGTGCAAGGCGGATTGAAAGCCCGGAGAGGTTACATACTATTTATGTTTGTGGTGCTTCCAAGCTCGCCCTTGTACGAAAAAAACAACTCTGTGAAGTTTCGCGAAGCGTAAAATACGCAGCCTGACCACACGCGGAACGGGACAAGCCGCGTTCCCTGCCACACACGGAACGGGATAAGCCACGTCCCCTACCACACACGGAACGGGACAAGCCGCGTCCCCTACCACACACGGAACGGGACAAGCCGCCTTCCCTACCACACGCAGAACAGGACAAGCCGCGTTCCCTATGACAAAAACCCAAGTATGATTTCACAATATTTCCATTTATGCTAAGGTATAATCTTTAATCAAGATGCCAATACTTCCACCGCATGCTTTTGAAGTCTTTTCGCATAGCCCTGAGCAAACCCGCCGGGTGGGCATTCGCCTCGGCAGTTTGCTCCAGGTGGGAGATATCGTTTGCCTTGAGGGCGAGCTTGGTTCCGGCAAGACGACACTTGTGCAGGGCATCACCCAGGGCTGGGGTTCGCCCAGCAAGGTCACCAGCCCGACTTACGTAATCGTCAATGAATATGCCCATCCAGGAGGCAACACACTTTTCCATTGCGACGCTTACCGATTGCAACCTGACAATCCCCTCGACAGCGCCATTCTCGACCTGGACCGCGTACTTACCGATGGAGTGCTGGTGATGGAATGGGCGGAACGCATGAAGACCAGCCTCCCGAAAGAAAATCTTTGGATCCAGATGGACTGGATCAACCCTGACCAACGCCATCTGATCCTGATCCCGCATGGACGCCGCTACGAATCCATTCTCAAAAAGCTGCAGCAAGCTTTGTTTGGAGGCTAATTATGTTACTGGCAATCGACACATCCACCGAATGGATCGGCATCGCCCTTTTTAATGGCACTAATGTGCTCGCCGAACAGACCTGGCGCAGTAAAAATTACCATACCGTCGAGTTGATCCCTGCCATCAAAGATATGCTCACCAAAACCCAAACCAAGCCCAGCAGCCTGACGGGCGTTGGAGTGGCACTTGGTCCAGGCTCTTTCACGGGTTTACGGATTGGGCTCAGCACGGCAAAAGGTATTGCCCTGGGTCAGAACTTGCCCGTGGCGGGCATCCCCTCGCTCGAAATCCTTGCCGCAGCTCAGCCTGGTCTACGCCGACCGATGCTCGCATTCCTCGAAGTGGGGCGCGGTCGGTATGCCTATGTGCGCTATCAATACAAACAGGGCTTCTGGCAAGCTCTTTCCGACATCGCTGTGGATGATATTCGCGCAATGGCTGCTACCATCAAATCCCCAACTTACGTGGTGGGAGAAATGGATGCTGAGCAGCGCCAGATCCTTGGGCGCAAGTGGAAGACGGCACGCCTAGCTGCCCCCAGCCTTTGCCTCCGCCGTCCAGCCGTACTGGCAGAGCTTGCCTGGGCGAAAATACAGGCAGGGCTGGCGGATGATGCCGCCAGCCTTGCGCCAATTTACGTTCACACATTGAGCAATGTTCCGGATCTATGAGTTTACATCCTGACGCCAGCTATATCAGGCTGCGGAGCATGCGTGCAGAAGACCTGGCGCAAGTCGCTGCTCTCGACCAGCTCTCTTTCTCGGATCCCTGGCCACAGGGATCTTTTGAATATGAACTAAAAGCAAGTAACTATAGTTTGTGCCTGGTTGCAGAAGACCCGGGCGCGATAGATGGTCAGAACATCGTGGGCGCCCTGGTTATCTGGCTGATCGTGGACGAAGCCCACATCGCCACCATCGCCGTCCACCCAGACTATCGTCACCGCGGGATCGGGCGCAGGCTGTTGGCGGAAGGCTTGCTGCAAGCCGCTGAACGGGGGGCGGTAAAGTCTTTGCTGGAAGTACGCTCAGGCAACACCGAAGCGCTTCACCTTTATTATGGCTTGGGCTACAAGCCTGTTGGCTTACGTCCCAATTATTATCAAACCGAGCAAGAGGACGCCCTCTTGCTGGATCTTGAACCTCTGGACGTGGAATTTCTTAGGAACTTAAAACAAACTCTTTCGTCTTAATTGCATGTTCCTGGAGTAGAATCTGTCACTGGAAACGATTATGTCAGAAACAAACCGATTAAATGCCATACGGGAGGAAATCCTCCACTGTCAAAAATGCCCGCTTGCCAAAGGACGAAAGCATGCTGTGCCCGGAGAGGGACCCTCTTCGGTGGACATCATGTTTATCGGCGAAGGTCCGGGATATCATGAAGATCAACAGGGAAAGCCCTTTGTGGGTCAAGCAGGCATGTTCCTGGACGAACTATTGGCTGCAGCCGACCTGAAACGCGAAGAGGTCTTCATTACAAACGTTATCAAATGCCGCCCGCCAAACAATCGCGACCCGATGCCCGAAGAGCTTGCTGCCTGTGCGCATTACCTTGACGAACAAATCGAGCTGCTAGATCCTAAAGTGATTGTCACCTTGGGAAGGTTTTCGATGGCGAAGTTCATTGAAAATGGCAAAATCAGCCAGATCCACGGCAAAGCTCATCAAGTTGGCAAACGCCTGATCGTCACGATGTATCATCCGGCAGCAGCCCTCCATCAACCCGCATTAAAACCTGCTTTACTTGAGGATTTCTCAAAACTGCGTCTCTTGCTCAGCAAAGAAGAACCTTTCGAGCCTTTGGTTGCAGCACCTGCCCCAGAGAAGAAATCAGTCGAAAAGGCAGAAAAGCCCAGTCTCCCCGAACAACTCAGTCTGTTTTAATGGAAAGGTTTAGGAATTGATGCTAAAAGAAGACCTGATTCAGGATATTCAGAAAAAACGAGCAAACATTGCTGTAATCGGTATGGGGTATGTGGGGCTTCCGCTGGCTGTGACTTTTGCCAACGCCGGCTTTAGCGTGACAGGCATTGATCCCATCCAGGAAAAAGTGGATATGATCAACCGTGGTGAAAGTTACATATCTGATATTAGCAACGCCCAATTGCGCAAGCACATCGATAACGGACGCATCCGCGCTACAACCGATTATGCCACTCTTAAAGAAATCGATGCTGTCTCCATCTGTGTGCCTACGCCGCTGCGCAAAACCGGTGACCCTGATATGTCCTTTATTGCCCAAGCCAGCGAAGACATTGCTCCTTATCTGCATCGCAGTATGATCATCGTGCTTGAGTCCAGCACTTATCCAGGCACTACCCGCGAGTTCGTCCTGCCCAAACTGACCGCCAATTCCGAACTCAAAGTTGGCACAGACTTCTTCCTGGCGTTCTCTCCCGAACGCGTCGACCCAGGACGCACCGATTTCACCACCTATAACACCCCAAAGATCGTTGGCGGCGTCACCCAGGCGTGTACGGATGTTGCCGTGGCATGGTATCAGCAGGCAATTGAAACGGTTGTGCCTGTCTCCAGCACCGAAGTAGCCGAGATGGCAAAACTGCTTGAGAACACCTTCCGCATGATCAACATCTCGATGGTCAACGAGCTGGCGCAAATGTGTGAGCGGCTGAACGTGGATGTGTGGGAGGTTATTGACGCTGCTGCCACCAAACCATTTGGATTCATGAAGTTCAACCCCGGACCGGGGCTGGGGGGGCACTGCATCCCGGTGGATCCGATGTATCTTTCCTGGAAGATGAAAACCCTCAACTACACCGCGCGCTTCATTGAACTCGCCTCCGAGATCAATACCAACATGCCGCGCTACGTGGTCAGCCGCATCCAGGATGCCTTGAACCGCTATAAGAAACCGCTCAATGGGAGCAAGATCCTGATCCTGGGTGTTTCCTACAAGCCCAACATCAACGATATGCGCGAATCTCCCGCTCTGGACATCATTCATTTACTGCGTGAGAAGGGCGCCCTCGTCTCTTACAATGACCCTTACGTTCCTGAGATTGAGATTGAAGGCGTTCAGATGTTTTCTGAAAAAGAACTTTCAACCTTCCTTGAAAAAGCGGATCTGGTGGCGATCATCACCAATCATGACAAATTCGACTACAAGATGATTCTTGAAAAATCGCAGCTGATCTTCGATGCCCGCAATGCGATGAAAGACGTTGCGAAAAACGATTTGAAAGTGATCAAACTCTGATGAGTGTGTACGTCGTCACCGGCGCTGCAGGTTTCATCGGTTCAGTAGTAGCCAGAGAGATGCTGCGCGAGGGGCACATTGTCTTTGGGGTTGACAACCTCAACCATGTGTATGACGTCCGCGTGAAGGAACACCGCTTGCAGGCGCTTTTGCCCCAAGCGAATTTTCATTTTATCCGGGACGACATTAATGACCGTGATTTCATTGCCAGGCTGGCTGCCATGGCGCCCTCGGCGGATGCTGTTATCAACCTTGCAGCCATTGCCGGCGTGCGCGCCAGCACGACTGATCCCTGGAGCTACCTCAACACCAATACTCTCGGCAATCTGAATATGCTCGAGTATGCCCGCCATCAACGGGTGCCTAAGTTCATATTGGCATCCACTTCCAGCCTCTACGGTAATGAAGGTAAGCCTCCGCATGCCGAGACTGCTTCCACTGAGCATCCCCTGGCGCCTTATGCCGCCAGCAAAAAGGGCGCTGAAGCGTTTGCATACGCCTATCACCACCTCTACGGCATCGATGTGACAGTGTTACGGTACTTTACGGTTTACGGACCTGCTGGCAGACCAGATATGGTCATGTTCCGTTTCTGTCAGTGGGTTGCTGAGGGAAAGCCAGTTACAATCACCGGCGACGGCGAGCAATCGCGCGGGTTTACGTACGTGGACGATATTGCCCGCGGCACGCTGCTGGCGCTCAGGCCAGTTGGTTTTGATGTTTTCAACCTCGGAGGGCACGAGGTGATCACCATAAACCAGCTTTTACACAAACTTGAGCACCTCCTGGGTAAAACAGGAAATATCACCTACATCCCCTCCCATCCAGCAGATGTATTTGAAAATGTGGCAGATGTCAGCAAAGCCCGCCGTGAACTAGGCTGGGAACCTCAGGTGTCGCTGGACGAAGGCTTAAAGCGCCTGGTGGATTGGTATCTTGCCAATCGCGATTGGGCGAAAGACGTCGAAACTCCCTGATCTGGCTCCCTTCCCAGAAAATCGGTCAGCGCCTTAGTTATTCTGGTGAAATGCCGGGCTCATTTGCCACTTCATTCGCTGCTTTGCTCGCTGCTTCATAACATTTAGAAATAGTGGTTACAATTAGATTGTTCTCTTTGACTGCATCCTGTCCCGTCAGCACAGGGCAAGAAAGGAATTGCTATGAAACGCTACTTTTGTCAAATAACCTTCCTCCTCGTTGTTGTGATAGTTTTGTCGCTTGCTTCCTGCAGCGGGACGCCCGTCCGTCTCCCAACATTTCCAACCTCCGAAAACCCAACTCAAACCGCCATCGCACCAAGCCCCCAACCACTGCCCACCTTCGAACCCCCACCCCAGGATACCCTTCTGGAATGGTCTGCTACACTAAGCGAGGATTACTGTAAAGCAGGCAACACTGGCCAGTTTAGCAGCCTTGTCTTCAACTCCGGAGCGTATTACAGTGTGCAAAGCGGCGACCCGCGCAGTGTCTGGCGTTATCTTCCAGATGAAGAGAGTGGGGTAAAAATTGCCGAATCTCTGGCGGAGGACGGCAAGTTTATCGATGCGCTGCGGGTCAATGACCAATGGCTGGTGATGCTGATTTTCGACCACCCAATGCACGTGCAAGGCTGGCGCGTGGAAGCCCTAAACTTGGAAACGAACAATCAACAGCGTCTGATCGATAACATCGAAGCCAATGAGAATATCGTCTACCTCGATATGGAACTGCAAGGCGATATTCTCTACTTCCTGACCCACACCGTGACCGAGGATAGTTCCAGGCAGCTTTCCACTATTCATGCTTTCAACCTGGCTGAAGGCACTCAAGAAATCCTGCTCAGTTTGGAATCCAACCTGATCTACAACCAGCTGGCAATCTCTGAAAAGTACCTGATGATCAGCCAAAGCACCACAGTAAAGGCCCCGAACACGGATTTTCCCATTCTGTTTTACAGTTTTGAAACCCAACAACTCGAAGAACTGATGGAGATCTCGGGGTCTTATCCATTGATGGATTGGCCGCTTGCAGCCTGGTCTGAACAAGGTCCCAATCAATTTCCGGAAACCTTTAAAATCTTAGATTTCGAAAGCTCGCTTTCATGGCCGTTAATCGTCGATGGTGAGTTTCCAACAGATTTCGATCTCAACAAAAAATACTTGGCCTGGATAGCTCTCTCTGAGCCAACCAGTTCCTTTCAATCAGTGTTTTTGAGGTCGTTGGATGACGGTCACAAGATCACTGTCATCACAGAAACGCAGGGGCTCATGCCGCAGTTCCCGCAGGTCAGAGACGGTCAGCTTATCTTTGGTCTGGTCAAAGATTTCGGAAACACGGATGCCAGCGGCATGATTTGCGCCATTCCACTCGAGGACCTGCAAACGCTCGCGCAACCGATTGAAGAGACTACGCCCGCATATCCTTAGTTTGAAGGCGGAATAATAGCCCAATGATAATGGGGACGTCGTTACGCCCTTTTTGCAACAGTCACCTTAGCCCCAAATTACGAGGAAGGAACTAATGCGTTCTAATGTGTGTTGTCAAGGCGTGTTGTCAAGGCAACTTAGAAATGTCCTATTCGGTTGATAAAGTGTTCAGTACAGGTTTGCCATTTATCTTTTTTCCATAGGTCCTCCAAGGATGGTCATAAGCAGGTGGCAACGGGTTTGGATTCTCTGATTTGGAAGAGACAACCGCATCTTGCTTGGATCTTTGCTTCACAGAACGGTTGTATTTGCCAGATCCCCGTTTCTTCGTAGTGGCAAGCCCCGTGCCGGCGTAGTGGCAGGCCCCCGTGCCGGCGTAGTGGCAACCCCCGTGCCGGCGTAGTGGCAGGCCCCCGTGCCTGCCATAGGGACCAGACAAAAAGCGGTCAACCATACCAATTTGATATTTTTGAAAGAACCATTAGTCCCTGTCAATTCAACTTGTGTCAAGGCAACAGATCCAGAATATAATATGTCCAACTGAACCCGGCTTTTATTATGTCAAGGCGTGTCTTGACTCACCAGAATCTGTGATATACTATGCAACGGCTCCGGTAAACATCGGGGACTACTATTACACACGCCCAGGATCAGGCCCTCCCGCGTGCCCCCAACAAGGGGGTTCGGAGCGGTCGCTAAGCCGGGCGGAGGCATAACGCAAAGGAGTTATCATGCCCGCTGTTTCTATGAAAGCGCTCCTCGAGAGCGGCGTCCACTTTGGACATCGAACCAACAAATGGAATCCAAAAATGCGTCCCTATATCTTTACCGAACGCAATGGGATCCACATTATCGATCTGCAGCAGACGATCAAACTGCTCGACGACGCCTTTAACAAGGTTCGCGACACTGTTGCCGCTGGCGGCACTATTCTATTCGTTGGCACCAAGCGCCAGGCTCAGGAAACTATCCAGGAAGAAGCCGAACGCTGTGGCATGCCCTATGTCAACCAACGCTGGCTTGGCGGCACCCTGACCAACTGGGTCACCATTCAGCAGCGTATCGTTGAATTGGCCCGCCTTGAAAAAATGTTCGAAACTGGAGAGATCAATCAGCTTACCAAAAAAGAAGGGTTACTGATCCAACGCGAGATCACCCGTCTGCAGACCCGCCTGAGTGGTATTCGAAATATGAAATCCCTGCCCGACTTGCTCTTTGTTATCGACATCGAACGTGAAGACACCGCGGTGCGCGAAGCTAATTTGAAGGGCATCCCCGTGATTGCATTGGTCGACACCAACTGCGATCCCAGTGATATTGACTACGTGATCCCTTCCAATGATGATGCCATCCGCGCCATCAAACTGCTGGTTGGTCACATGGCTGACGCGGTGATCGAAGGCAAGATGATGCGCAAGGACGTGGAAGAAGAAGTCGTAGTTGAAACCCGCTCCACCATCTCACGCCGCATTGAGGAGGATGAAGAACTTGATGACGAATTGCTGCTTGGTGACGCAACCCGTGCCAAGATTGTTTATGAGCACGAGATTGAAGCCGAAGAAGCTTTGGAAGAACAGGAATAAAAGCTCTTTTGGGCTTGACAGAAGAGAGGAAATAACATGGAAATCACCATTGATATGATCAAAGATCTGCGCGAAAAAACCGGTTGCGGCATCATGGATTGTCGAAGCGCGCTACAAAACGCCAACGGAGATTTTGACAAAGCTCTGGAAGAACTGCGCGAAAAAGGTTTGAAGAAAGCTGAAAAACGTGCCAATCGCGAAGCCTCCGAAGGTCGCCTGGAAGTTTACATCCACAGTGAAGGGCGGTTGGTGGTTCTGGTTGAGATCAACACGGAAACTGACTTTGTTGCCAAATCGGATGCCTTCAAAGACCTTGCCCACGAGATCGCGCTGCAAATTGCTGCCGCTTCCCCCAAGTACATTTCCGAAGCTGACATCCCCGAAGAGGTGATAGCGGAAGAAACCGCCCTGATCACCGAGCGCGTGCGTGCTGAGGGTAAGCCCGAAGCGATCATTCCCAAGATCGTGGATGGTTTTATGAAGAAGTTTAAGGATGAGACAGTGCTGCTGAACCAGAAATACATCCGCGATGAAAGCCGCACTGTTACTGATCTGATCAACGACCGCGTTGCCGCCCTGGGCGAACGCATCGTGGTGCGCCGCTTTGTTCGCTGGGTTTTGGGCGAAACCACCCAAAAGCCTGCTGAAGAAGAAGCTGCGTAAGAAACTAAAGAGCCAACCGAGGGGTTGGCTCTTATTTTGCCAGGATCACACAAAGGAGATAGCATGACTGAAACTCAAAACACTGCAAAATATCACCGTATCCTGCTCAAACTCTCTGGAGAATCGCTGGCGGCTCCAAACGGGCAGGGGATAGACCCTCGTCAGGCACGCACGATCGCAGAACTGGTTAAGTCAGTGCATGAAACCGGGGTGGAAGTGGCAATTGTGATTGGTGCTGGCAACCTCTGGCGAGGCGCAACTGGCGAAAACACCGGGATGGATCGTGCTACTGCCGATTACATGGGCATGCTGGCAACCGTGATGAACGCTTTGGCGCTGATGGACGCCCTCGAGAAAATCGGGGTGATCACACGCGTCATGTCTTCCATTGAGATGCGGACTGTCGCTGAGCCCTATATCCGCCGGCGTGCCATCCGCCATCTGGAAAAAGGGCGTGTGGTCATCTTTGGAGGCGGAACCGGAAATCCGTACTTCTCCACCGACACTGCTGCAGCTCTGCGAGCCACAGAAATCGGAGCGGATGTTGTGATAAAAGCTACCAAGGTGGATGGAATCTATGACAAGGATCCGAAAACCAACCCGGATGCTGTGCGGATCGAAAAGCTCAGCTACCTCGAGATCCTCGCGCGGCGGATTAACGTGATGGATTCAACCGCTGTGACCCTCTGCATGGATAACGACCTGCCCATCCTGGTGCTGGATCTTTGGAAACCCGGTGATCTGATGCGCGCGATTTGCGGCGAAAAGGTTGGCACGCTGGTGGATCACGAAGGGTAATCCAACCTGACCTTTACTTGAAGGAAGAAGCAAAAGACTCACACAAGTCTTTTGCTTCTTTTCTTTAATGCCTGTCTTTAACCAGCAGTTTGGGAATGGACTGACTTAGCTCATCCAACTGCCCCTGCAGCTTTTCCAGCGTCTCTTTGTCGGTTTGCAGTCGGGCTTTTTCGCCTTGGATGTAATTGGTGTAGGGGGCGATGTTGCTTTCCAACCGCTGGATGGCGCTTTCACTTTCACGTTTGAAGGTGGAGCTCAAGGTCTTCATCAGGTTTTCGCGCAGTTCCGCCATCTTATCCCTGAAGGCTTGCTTGGCTTGCTTGCGCTTGTAGGGGATCACGAACAGTCCCAGCACTGCAAGGGCGCCGGCGGTGACGATGCCGGTGACATCCAGGGCTCTGGTGGTGAGAACGGTTGCGACCAGCGCGCCAATGCCCACTGCCCCAGCACCAAAAAGAGCGGTTTGCGTGACCGATTCCTGCACAAACGCGGCAAGCTGCTCGGCTTCATGCTTACGGTCATATTGGTTGACAATGGCTTTGATGGTCGTGCTGACGCTATCGATCAACTGGCGGCGGCGTTCCGTTTGGGGGCTGGCGCTGGTTGGCATCATTCGTTGGGATTGTGCCTGTCGGCGTTCCAACGCGCCTGCCACCTGGTACCAGACATTGAGGTCCTTATCCACCAGCCAGTCGATCAGGCTGCGGACTTTTGCATCGATCTCTTCCGCCACATCAGCCTGGACTTCCGCCTGAAACTCAGCCTTGATCTTTTCCGGCTTGGCAAGGTCAAGAATTCGGGCTAATTTCATAGTGTTGTCAAGGTAATCCAGCCCGCGGTTTTCAAAGCCGTTGAGGACATTTTCAACTTCAGCCAGTCGGGGCGGCAGCTCAGCCGCCAGCTCATTCCGATAGTTTGCCAACATTCCTTCCAGAGAAGCTGAAAGCGTGAGATCCTCGCTGATCTCACGGGTCTGAGAGTCGTTGAGGTTTTTTGCCTCTGCCAGCAGATGTTTGGCGACTCCCAGGGGGTTGCGCAGTTTAAGCTCCAGTCGTGAGGTGTCATCCAGTGTTTCGGTGATATAGCGTTCGAGGGCAATGATGCCGCTGGCTGCGCGCAGGGATTCCTGTTCAATTTCAGAAGCCGCAAACACAGCTTTTTGTGCCTGACGTGCTGAAACACTGAAGATTTCAGGCTCAGCGCCGAGAATATGGGTTGCATGCTCGCGCACGAAGTTTTCCACTTCCCGGGTGGATTCTGCATCTTCAAGAATGTCGCTTTTGTTGATCACGATGACAATTTTCTTACCCCAGGCGAGAATCTTCTCGAGGAAGATGCGCTCACTCTCAGTCAGAGGGTGATCGGCAGAAGTGACGAACAAAACCAGGTCGGAACGCGGCATATATTCGTTGGTGAGGCGTTCATGCTGGCGGTCGATGGCGTTGGTGCCAGGGGAGTCAACGATGTTTAGCTCTTTTAGCAGCGCCAGTGGATAGGTGACGATGGCAAAGCCCTCGTCTACAATCTGCTCACTGACCATTTCGCCAAAACGAACCAGGGTGACACGGGCGGTGGTGGGGGTGACGCCTTCGGTCAACACCTTTTCGCCCAGCATGGCGTTGATCAGGGCGCTTTTACCGGCGTTGAACTCGCCAACTACCACAATCAAAAAGAGTTCATCGAGCTGATCGATTGCCTTCCGAAGATTCTGCAGAGAGTCATCACTGAGGTTGAAGGCCCTCAAAGAAGCCAGAATCTCGTTCAGGCTTTGTTTTTCGTTCTGCAGGAAAAGCAGTTGGTCATTGGTCAGAAAAGTTTGGCGCATAATATGCCTCCAGGGCATCGACGGATGTGGTTAGCGCAATTATACCTTTAAGCGAGAGACGACATTTGCGGTAATGGTCAGTTGCAATCGCCCAGGTAAAAGGGATAGACGCTGTGTTTTAGATCCACCAGAATTGAGCAGATAATACGAGGGTAAAGCGGAAGGGAATCGAGCCTGTTCAGTGCCACCCAGCGGACTTCTTCTTGTCCGTTGTCGGGGTGAATACCCTGGGAGGGTTCATAATCTTTCCTGACCTTGCATTTGAAATAGAACTCCACCTGGTGAATATCCGGACTGACAGCTGCGAATTCGTGTTGATTGGAACGGTACTCCCGGATGAAAAGCAACTTGCGCACCTTTACAAGCGTTCCGATTTCCTCCTGGCATTCCCGCATAAGCGCATCAGGCAAAGTTTCCCCCCAACGTTGCCCACCACCAGGCAGCACAGCGTAGGGTCCATACTGATCGCGTTTGATGATCACAAGCAATTTGTTATCGCGAATAATGACAGCTTTAGCGGAGTTGCGGATTGGCTTTTTCTTTTCCATGAGAGTCTTTTGGATTGTACCGCAAATAGATCTCCAGGACAGGGCCACAAATTGGTCTGTCTACAATATTACTGAAATGCGTGAATGGACAACCTTAGATATCTGGTTTCGTTTCGCGTGCCCCTGAGCGATGCGAATGGGGTTGAACCAGGCACTGATGAGTAGATAAACGATAGCCGATTTGAAGTACAAAATCCGCCCTATGGACTTGATCCAGCAATGTAGATGTGATCCCCTCACCCTTTTTTTACAAAGATCGGACGGTATCTGAAGCCTCTCTAAGATATGAAATGGACGAGATGAGCTTGCATTCACAAGGATAATCCAATGAATGTGCCTGACCGATGCTAACCATAGTTTACAGAAATGAGCTTGACTTTCAAGGCGGTATCTACGAATAACAGTGCCGATCAGCATTACCCAATCAAAAAAGTACGCTCCACCATTTCTCATAGTGCACAATCTCGCTAAGAGGTTTACGAGGTCGGGCTGGAGGCTGCTCGGCTGGATAACCGATTGGGATCACTGCCAGCACAACCTTATCATCCGGAATCCCCAAGACCGGGCGTATTTCTAACTGGAGTATTTCTGACTGAACAAAAAAACCAATCCAACACGTGCCAAAACCTGTGCATCCGCCTCAAGCAGCATGTTTTCGATGGTGATTACAGTGTCGCAAATGGCGTATTTTAGTTCCGTCTGCGGGCTGCTCTCATCAATATACAATCCGGGCTTGGTTTTCACACCCGCGGTCATATCTGCTACTGCCACGATGAAAGCGGGTGCCGTCATCATCCAGGTTTGATTATGACAGGCTTCCATAACCGCCTGGCGCTGCTGTTCGCTTTGGACCACGATGAAGGTCCAGGGCTGCTTGTTGTTGCCTGAGGGCGCCAGCCTGGAAGCTTCGAGCACACTCTGCAGCTTCTCCGGCTCGACAGAATTGAACATGTACTTGCGGACTCTTCTGCGATGTTGAATAGATTCGATCATTTTTTCTCTTGCTATTAGTTTTACCAAACACCATAGGCTTTCCCAAGAAGCAACTCTGTCGTGGAGACGACGCAAAAGTCGCCTCTACCTTGATCCTGCCACCGGTGCCCATCGTGAAACGGATGAGCAGCCTCCAGACCAAGCACCTAGCCTGACCGAAGGTCTCTTATGAAAGTAACCCCCACGTGGTTTCTTTGGCAGGCACAGGGGTCTGCCCCTGCAACACTTGCACGAGTAGTAGTCATCCCCTGTGGTGACCCGGGAAAAAGCCGGTTTGAAATGCGCAATACCCAAAGGGCACGATATCCGGCCTACAGGTATTACTTATCTTGACCGTGCCGGACTATCTGTTCGATCGTGTCTGTTTGATCGCTGTTTGATCGCCCCAAATATTTGTCAAATGGGTTAAAATAGAAACATGGTTTAACATGCGCGAAATCACGCCGTCTTTGTTTCCCGATCTTGAAAAGCACATTGAAGGTCAGGTGCTCAGAAAGACTGCGCCTTTTCCCGTACAGACTTATCACGAACTCGTCCGCAAAGTTGCCCAGCTTTCCTTCCTGAACAAAGACTACCTGCTTTTCTACCGCGGACAGGACCGGGACTACCAAAACAAAGCCGGCTCCAGCACTTTCTATCCCAATATCTACCGCAAAGAATTCCTAACCTCACAGGAAATTCGCGCGCGTTTTGAACTGCTGGAAGTGGCTACCTACAAACTGCTCGAAGCTTTTGATCGTGAAAAGTTGGATGGACGGGCTGACATCAGGCGCAAGCAATACATCGCCTGGAGCATCCTGCAGCACTATGGGGTCTGCGATACTCCTCTGCTCGACCTGACGCAATCCCTGCGGGTTGCTGCCACCTTTGCTCAACTCGGCAACCAGGCTGAACGCGGCATGGTATATGTGTTTGGCTTGCCCTATACAACCAACCGCATCACTTACAACAGCGAGCATGATCTGGTGATCGTGCGGTTGCTCTCCATCTGTCCGCCAGAAGCGCTGCGTCCCTATTTTCAGGAAGGCTACCTGTGCGGAACTCTCGATATTACTGATAGCTACGTCAATAAATCCGAGCTGGACTTTAAGAATCGCCTGGTCGCCAAATTCTCCATTCCCACTGCGGCATCTTTCTGGGGCAGCGGCTTCTCGCGCATTCCCGAGAACCTGCTTTTCCCTGAAAATGATCTGATTGAGGCGATGTGCCTGCGCATTCGCGAAGAAATCATCAGCGAGATGAAATCTGTCTTTGTTAATTGATCCAAGAGTGGATTTTTTTCTTTACCCCTAATGAAAACTAATCACAGAAATAGCGCCTGACAACCACAAGAAACATCGACAATTCATTTAAACTTCCGCGATGAACCTGATCTTTTTGATCCTCCTGGCTGTGTATGTTCGCTCACTAATGCAAACAGGGATCGCGCTCCTGGCAGCCAATGGCTATAACGGCGCTACCACCCTGCCGCAAATAATGTATGTGATTGCACCACCAGCTTTTGGCTTGGTCGGGCTGCTGCTTGCCATCGTCTGGAAGCCATTGAGCAGAGAGGTTATCGTCTTGCTGGCAATGCATTAAATATTAATTTTGTCAGTCATGCTGTTAGTTGGCTGTGCGGACGTCACACACCTGGTCACTCTTTTTAACCCACTCCCATCACTTGATGGACTCATCCTGTTTGCTCTGCTTGGAGTGCTGCTGTTCCTGGTTTTCGGAAGTGTCAAATCGCCCAAAGATCTCAATTTGCCGTCGGTCTTTGGCAAGCGATAGCCCTTTTAGCATACAATCTGAACTAACGTCCTCTTTTCGTAGGTCGGAATGAGACCGTCTTGCAGCCTTACTCTCACAGCCAACCATTGCGGGCTTACTCCGGCATTAATTAACTCGGCGGAAACATCG
>JAXGPH010000025.1:0-21896 GCA_040767065.1 Anaerolineaceae bacterium
TCAAGGAGAAAAGGTCGACTGCCATGCCCCTCACCCTCTTGTGGATTCGCTACCTCGCCAGAACCCAGACCCGCATTAACTTGTGTAGAATCTCAAGAGTATACAGGGCTGAACAGCTCTGCTTTCACAATCGGGATTACAGGGAAGCGGTTGTAGGGAACAGGCCTGCCTGTTCCTCATGGTAAATAGAAATGCCGTTCCTGGTTGAGGCAGGTCTCAACCCTGCAGCACACAAATAAATAATCATTTTCTACGGCTGACAAGATCCTTCGTCCATTTCTCAGGATGACAAGAATAAATCGTTCGGGATACAAAAACTACACTTGTAGCTGGTTTAAATCTCTGAACCAAGCTCTTTTCGATAGTGCTTATCCTTAAATTTTAGTGAAATAGACCTCTCCGGGCATCAGTCCATGCTTGCGAAGGAAGTTGTTATAGAGCACCGGGTGTACTGGCGGGTCATCGTCGCCATAGGTAAACCCCAGCAGTTTTGCTTCTTCCGGCAAGATGAAATCTTTTGCCACGATCAGCATGTCGCTTAGCCCTGCCAGGTACTCCTTTAGCAGGGGGAAACTGACCTTTGATGGCAGCAGATCGGACCGGAAAGGTGCGTGTGCCAGGTAAACCGCCATTTTCTGCTCGATGCGGAAAATCATCAGTTGGACCAACTGCCTACCCTTATAAAACGCCACCACCGTCCGCTGACCGAGCAACCGATAGAGATCTTCGTCTTCCCATTTTTGTCCGGTCTTTTCCTCCATGAAAGCGGAGGCTGTTGAAAAATCCACGGGATCAAGATGGCTGAGCCGAATCGCATCCTCCTCGGAGACGACTTCAAAAGGCGATAGCCCTAAACCGCTAAAGAGCTCGCGGGTCTGCTCATAGGTGTAGGCAAAACTGGTATCAGTATAAATAGCATGGTCTGCCAAAAGAACTTTTTCAGATTGGGGCGACTGGGAAAGGATGCGCTGATGCGCCGCGCCTTCATCCAACCCCCGCACTTCCATCAGGCGCTCAAGCCGTACCTCATCGTCTGCGGCAATTGCCCAAAGCGCATCGCAATGTTTGTTGATCCCTGCTTCGAAAAGTTTGATAGCTTCGATGGCGACTACATCCCGCTGGGTCGTTTGAATGCGTTCGAGAATTATGCGGGTGACCAGGGGATGAATGATCGCTTCCAGTTCTGCCAATGCAGTTGGATCACGGAAAACGATGCGTCCCAACTTGCTGCGGTTGATCTGCCCATCGCTAAATGTTAGATCAGAACCAAAACGCGCCAGGATGGGTTCGTAGGCAGGATTGCCGGGGAGGTAGGTTTCCTGCGCCACCAGGTCTGCATCGATCGTCAGAGCGCCAAAATTTGCCAGATACTGCAAGACGACGCTTTTACCGGAGGCAATGTTGCCTGTGAGACCGATGACAAAAGGGGCGGGTTTCATTACCTTAGTATATCAAAACATTGCTCTGTCGAGGAAAAATACGGTGGATGCTATAATTTTGGCATGTTAGCAGAACGGATCACTCAGTCTTTGATCGAGGATTGCAGCGTTAACCCTGAATTGCCATTGGTGGTGGGGGTTTCGGGTGGTTCGGATAGTCTGTGCCTGGTTCACTGCCTGAGAGAGGGCGGTTTCAAACTGATCGTCGGGCATCTCGATCACGCCCTGCGTGAGAGCTCCGCAGCCCAAGCAGACGCCTTGAGTCAGCGCATGGCGGAATTGGGACTGCCTTTCTTCAGTGAAAGACAGGATGTTAGACAGTTTGCGCTGCAAAACAAGCTCGGCATCGAAGAAGCGGCTCGCTTATGCCGATATCGCTTTTTGTTCAAGCTTGCGCGCGAACATGGCGCCCAGGGGGTGGTGGTGGGGCACCATGCGGATGACCAGGTGGAGACGGTCCTGATGCACTTTCTGCGCGGAAGCGGTTTGAGTGGGCTGACAGGTATGCAGCCCAGGAGTATTCTGAGCGGGATCGATCCCGAATTACCCCTGTTTCGCCCTATGCTCCAGATTTACCGGCAGGAGATCCAGGAATACTGCCAGGTTCATGATCTGGAAGTGCTTGAGGATGAGAGCAATGCCGACCTCAGTTTCTTCCGCAACCACCTGCGCCACGAACTGATCCCGCAACTGGAACAAAACAATCCGGGGTTCAGGCGGGCGCTCGTGCGCACCGCGCTTACCCTTTCAGCCGACCGACAACTGCTTGAAACGCTGGCTGATGAGGCGTTTGGGCGTGCGCTTGTGCGGACTGAGAAAGACGGGCTGGTGTTCAGCAGAGAGGTCTTCTTAGGCTTGCATCTCAGCCTGCAGAGGCTGGTTATCAGACAGGCGTTTGTGCGATTGAGCCCTGAGTCACGAGACCTTGGATTTGAGGCGGTCGAAAGAGCCCTGGCAGCGATCACGAGCGGCACTGCCAAGACCCCTCTGGCAGGGGGCCTGTGGGTTTTTTGTTTCGAAAGTGAATTTGTGATTGCACCACGCACGTATCAGCATTGGCATAGGGATTACCCTCAACTCACAGACCTCTCCGGGCTTAAGCTGAAACGCGGCGGCAAAGTAAAACTGAACGCTGGTTGGGAGCTTACGGCAGAATTGATCGATGTCAGCAAGTACAAGTCCCTGCCTGAAGAACTCAAAACTCATCCGCTTCATGCCTGGCTCAATCCACTGGACCTCGAATGGCCGCTGGAAGTCCGCCCGATGCAAACCGGGGAACGCTGGTCTCCATTGGGCATGGTACTGAAGCATCAGAAGTTGAGCGACTTCTTCGTCAACCAAAAAATCCCCCGGTCAGCGCGGGCAAGATGGCCTTTGGTGCTGAGCGGAGGATCTATTCTTTGGGTGGCAGGGCTGCGTATAGCCCAGGCTTGGCGCTTGCTCGGAGATGAAAACGAAATCCTGCATCTCCAGTTGCACGCGCCGGATCAGCTAATTGACCCAGTAAAACTGAAGTAGTTTTTCCCGGATGGCAGGGTAGTTGGGGAAGAGCACAGAAGCTCCGCCATAGGCGGTGCCTGGCACGGCGTCATCAGGGGTCAAGCGAAAAGTCGTGAACTTCATATCCACAAATTTCCTTGCCGGCAAAGCGTAGAGAATCGTATCAGAGACACTCATATCTGTCTGGACTGTGCTGAAGATTGCCCGGATGACATTATCCAGGTTCAAAATCTCAGATGGCTGAAAGGCCTTTTTTGCCATCGCCTGGATGACTTCCTGTGCCCGCCGTGTACGGTCGAAATCCGAAGAATTTAAACGCGCGCGTACATACCAGAGCGCCTCGTCGGAGTTCATTGGCACCTCGCCAGGCTCCACCACGCACCAGCCCGAGGGGTTCATGTGGCATTCGTCTTCCATATGCTCGCCGACGGTGACCACGATCCCATCCAAAACATCGATCAGATGCTTAAAGCCCTGAAAGTCCACCATGGCATAGTGGTCAGGTCTGAAACCAAAATTAGCAGCAAAAGTGTCGCTCAGCCCCTGCCAATCGCCAAAAGGAAACGCGGTATTCAGGCGCTGTTCACCCAACCCTGGGATGTTGACCCACAGATCGCGTGGGAAGGAGATCAGATGCACCTCGTTGGTGCGGGTGTTCAGCCCCAGCAGCAGCATCACATCCGTGCGGTAGCCGAGTTCGGGACGAAAATCCGAGCCAAGCAGCAAGATCGTTTTGACCTCGTTTGGGACCGGAATGGCATTTGGGTTGTTGGCAAGCCAGGGGTCATCCGCATAGCGGTCTGGCGTCTGCCATAAATTGGTCAGGAAGCCGGGGTTGCCGTTGCGAATCTCATTCACACTCAGCACTGCCAGCAAAACAAAAATCAGGGCAGCCAAACCGAGCAGGATGCCCCATGGAAACCGGTGTTTCCGTTGGTTTTTAACGGTATATGTCATATTCTCTTCAATTCTAAATGGTTTTTTAAATCGTCTCGCCTTCAGCAGTTTCTTCTGGAATGGGATAACCATTCTCCTCTGCCAGGCTGAGTAGTTTGTTGCTCACTTCGCGCCATTGCACCTTGGAAATGCCAAGTTTCTGGCGGATCTTGTCCCTTTCGACCCCATTGCTAAGGTCAATCAGCGCGCTCGTCCAGCGCAGCATGTCGAAGGAAATGTGTTTTTCCATATTGGCAGCTTTAGTGACATCCTCCAATAAGTATTCAAGGCGGCGCTGTGACCAGGGAAAAACCTGGTCCTTGATCTGGTACTTTTCAGCATATTCATGGTAGGCTGCCACCCATTCTGCAGAAACCCCAACTTTGCGTTCCTTGTAGCGATAGCGCGCCTGCTTATAACGCACATGGATGTAAGCCTGGTCGGGATTCTCAATTTCGAGATGGTTGGTCATCAAGCTCAGGCATTCACCCTTTTTCATGGCGGTTTCAAGCACGAGCAGCATCAGCGTGTAGGGACGCGGGTCCGGGTTGGCAGCTGTTCGCAATGCATCGGCAGCCTCCAGCGCCTGGGTGCATTCGGTTGGAGTGAGCACAGTCGGGAGAGGGCTGATGACCGTCTTTTGGATCACTTTTTCAGCAGGGTCAGCGTTGAGCACGCCGCCCTTCACCAGCCAGCGGAAAAACGACTTGATGGAAGTGATCCGGCGGGAGAGAGTTTTGGGGCTGCAGGGAACGTCGCGGTCCTTCTCGAGCCAGGTGAGGTAATCTTCGAGGTCTTTTGTGGTGATACTGCCGATGGTTTTATCAGCGGGTAAAAAGCTTTCCAGCAGTGCCAGGTCGGCAGTAAAGGCTTTTAGCGTATGATGAGACCTGCCCTGATCGCGCAGGTAGATTTTCCATGCTTGAATCGCGGGTTGGAGGAGAGTGCTCTCCTGGATGTGTGCGCTGACAACTTCAGATTGTGCGTTCATGTTGCATCCAACGTTTCGTATAGTCAATAATTGAAAATTAAGTTTAAACCCCAAGCGGGGGTTTGTCAACCGTGACAAGGCTTGTATATAGCTGGCGATTGATTTACGTAGATCAGGTTCCTAATTTAATTATGACACCTAAAGGTGTTTTCGTAGGTCATGTTCCGCTACCTGCCCCGTGTATTTTTGCGGGGTTGAACCTGACCTCACACTCGCTGGCTTACACAACATAAGGCGTAGGGTGGGTTGGCGTCACAAAGCATATGCAGGAGCACACCGAGTTGTAGCCTACCCACTAAGCACAAGCAAATTGATTCATCAACGCTGTATGCAAGGAAGATTGCTGTTTTTGGTGGGTTGGCTATTTTCGATGTTTAGGCAGGGCGAGATACTCTGACGCCAATCCACCCTACTAAGATGTCGTTCTTATATGTAAAAGTATCGAGCTGATTGCTATGCCGCTTCGTTCCTCGCGATGACAGGAAATCTGTCTGACAAGGCGGACTCAGCGGCTGGACAGCCCAGCCGTACGGAGGGTTTACTCCCTCCCCGGATATCTTCTTACGGATTCAGCGACTTGACTAATCACGCGAATTGACCGAAGGTCTCGGCAAATGAGATGGAAAAGACGGATCGCCATACTCTGCTTCGCGAGGCACAGGCGCAAAAGAGGCTCGCGATGACGGTGTTGTTCGTGCCGGTCTCCAGATCGGGCAAGGGTGGGTTGGCGTCAGGAAGTATGGGAAATTAGTCGATGGTTTTATTGCCTACCCACCGGAGAATCAATCCTGGAAAATTATTATATGTATAATTAACGGGAAAATTGCGAAAATAATAACTGATTAACAGGCGAAGCATGAACATATCTGAGATTTTCAAACATAAAAAAATCAGCTACTCGCTGGAAATCTTTCCTCCAAAGAAGGACAGTTCCTACGATGTGATCTACAATACTTTGCTCCGGTTACGGGGGTTGCCTGCGGATTACATTAGCGTGACCTATGGCGCAGGCGGCAGCCTGGCTCAAAGGGAAAAGACGGTCGAGATCGCTTCCCTGATCCGCACCAATTATCACATTGAACCAGTGGCGCATATCACCTGCGTCAATTCGACGGAGCAGGATGTGATTGAGACGCTTGCAAAACTAAAGGAAAACCAGGTGATGAACCTGATGGTATTGCGCGGGGATATCAGCCCCGACGTGCCCCCCAAGGATGACTTCCACTACGCCAGTGATCTGGCTGATTTCATCAAAAACCGGGAGCCCGACTTCAACCTGATCGGAGCCTGCTATCCAGAAGGGCACTACCAGGCACCTTCGCTGGAAGAAGATGTGAAAAATCTGCATCACAAAATTGCCAATGGCGTGACACACCTGGTGACCCAGCTTTTCTTCGACAACGAAGCTTTTTATCGCTTTCGGGATCTGGCAACCGCGCAGGGAATTGATGTTCCGATCGTGGCTGGGATCATGCCGCTCACCAGCCTTAGGCAGATCGAACGCACCGTTGCACTTTCCGGGGCGAGTGTGCCAGCAAAGCTTTCGCGCTTGTTCAGCAAGTATGCCAGCAAGCCCGAAGCACTGCGCGATGCTGGAATCTTTTATGCCGTCGAACAAATCATGGACCTGATTGATAATGACGTCCGCGGCATCCACCTTTACACCATGAACAACGTGGATACGGCATACCGTGTCAGTGAGGCAATCCAAAACGTAATCATGGCGGAAAACCTGCCCTAAAACAACCCCCGGATGTTCCCCCGCTCACGGCTACTCGTTGCGATACAGCGCTTCGTTCAGCATGTTTGAGATCGCATAATAATCCGGCATCAGCACCATCGCCCCTTCAGCAGTGATCCAGTTGGAAACCATGTCAGGCGTGACTGCATAGTTGTGGATATTTTCAGAGTTCATCAGCGACGAAGCCATTGGTAACAGCGGCAGAATCTCCAGCAACTGCACGTCTGTATCAACGTATTCGCGGTAAAGGCTATAAAGTTCAGGAACTTTGATGAGCATGTTAAGGCTGACTGCTTTGCGGAAAATTGCCACTACCACGTCCTGCGCGCGTCGGTTGCGATCAAAATCGCTGGTTGTTTTTCGCGATCGCGCGTACCAGAGCGCCTGCCCGCCATCCATGTGCGTTTCGCCGGGTTCAAGGATGCACCAGCCGGAGGGATCCGTCTCACAGGCATCCTGCAGTTCCTCTGTCACATTCACTTCGATCCCGCCCAGACTGTTGACAACATCTTTGAAGCCATTGTAGTTCACCATCATGTATTTATCCGGGCGGATGCCAAAATTGACCTCGAAAGTCTGCGCCAGCAGCTCAAACCCACCCAAAGCCCAGACGGTATTGATGCGATTCGACCAGTAACCCGGGATAGTAACGTAAAGATCGCGTGGGAAGGAAATCAGGCTGACGGTTTTTTGTTTCGGATTAATAGAGGCCAGGATGATCACATCCGTGCGGAAATTGTTGGCTCCAAAGTCGTCTACACCCAGCAGAAGAATGTTCAGCTGGTTCTCAGGCAGCTCACCTACCGGGATAATAGGCACAGGCGTCGGAGTGAGAACAGGCTGAGGGATAAGCTCGATGGTGCCATCTTCAAGGATATTCGCGAAGGAATTAGGCTGATAGGGAGTGGCAGTGACCTGATAATGCCTGAGGCTGACCTGGTAGGGGGAATTGTCCGCGCTGGCCATGGCGGCAACAATAACGCCTGCAAAAATGACCCCGACAAAAGCCAGGGTTATGACGAACAAGACCGCAAGTGTGATGGATTGATGTTTCTTTAGGCGCATAGGATCATTACTTTTCCGGGGTTGTGTTAGCAAGATTGTTGTCAGAAGTATCAGCCCCACTGTTTACGGGGATTGCCAGGCGGTGAATGGTAAGCGTGTCGGGCACGGAGTGGATCCACCAATGACCACCCAGGCTCTGAGTCAAATCGACCGCCTCACGAAGGCTGCCAATATCCCCCCAGTTCTCCTCGGAAGGAAAAGAATCTTCATATAGGCGTCCAAGAAAATCCGTTTGATCCTCAGGTTTTAGCCCCGGCCCGGCATCGCTGACACGAAGTTCGATATAACCCGGATGATCCTGGGAGGGCAACACCTCCAGCAGGACTTCTGAGCCGGCTTTGCTAACTGCCACCGCGTTTTGCAGTAAGGAGTGGCTTAGCTGGAGTAATTGAGCCTTAATTTTAGGGTCAGGCTCAGCTAGCAAGCCATTTTCTATTCGAAAATGGAGTTGCTTCTGATCGGATTTCAATTTGGCACTTTCAATCAAAGCTTGCAGTTCGTCGGTCAAGCTGAGGGTCGGTTCACTTTCAGAACTTACGGAGGTTTGAGGGTTCATTTGCTCGAGCATGTTGCGCGCCTGGTCAAGCGCACTACGAAGCCCCTCAACTTGCAGAGCGTTTTGCGCCATCGATTTCTCCAGGCGCTCCTTTTCGATCCGTAAGGCTTCTGCCTGGGCTATCGTTGCCTCGTTCTGGCGCAGGGTGTTTTGGAGATCCTCAAGCTGGTCTTCCAGCGCTTCCTGGCGGGTGATCCACATTTCCACTTCTGACTCGTAAGTCTGCCCGGTGATGTGCAGCTGCTGCTGCAATTGCTCTAAAAGTTTCTGGGATTGGAGGAATTGTTCCACAGTCTGTGCCCGGTCGCGTTGAACCTGGTTTAACAACAATTGCAGGCGCTGGGCAGAGGTGGCTTTTTGCTCAATGTCCTCGGCCTCATCCAGAATTTCGTTGACTTTCGGAGCGATCACGCTTAATTGGTTAAGCTCTTTTGGGTTCCAAACTCGTTCGGTGAAGGGGCTCAAGCAAAGCAACCCTCGTCCGATTGGCGCATCGATAGGATTGAGTGGGTAGAAGAGCAAATTGCCCAATCGGTTATAGCCGATCAACTCCATCAGGGTTTCCCTTTCTTGGGCGAGCTCCTCAGGATTGTTGGAGATTAATGCATTCCGATCTTCGAAATGGGCAGTCAAAACAGGAAAAGCCTTCTTCGGGAGTTCGATATTTCCAAGGAACTCCTCGCGGATCAGATCGTACATGTTGAGCAGTGTGAGATTGTTATTCTCTTTGTCGGTGACCAGAAAGCCGCACAGATCTGCCAGCAGATAAAGCCCGAGGCTGTGAGTCAGGCTGCGTTGGATCTGGGTGTTTGTCTGCTGCAGGCTCACATCCAGCATGCGGACAGCAACCTCACTGGAGAGTTCACGGCGTTCCGTGGCAGGGGTTAATGGCTGCGAAGTTGGCTCAGGCTTTTTACGCTGCCAGGCCAGGCTGATCAGCAGCGGATAGTAAAGCATTTGACTGATCATGACTGAGGCTGGCAGACTGCCGGCATTGGGTAATGCCAGGTAAAACAAATAACCGATGGCTGCCAGAAAGAGAATGATCATCCCTTCGACCCTGTCTAAGCGATCTTGCTGTAGATAAACCATTGCCCCGAGAGTAATTGTGAGCAGGGTAATCCCGACCCAGAGCAGGTCCTGCCAGGAGCCATTGAAGCTTTGTTCACCAGCCAGAGGTAACCACGCGAGCGTGAGAATGCTGGCGGCGGTAAGGATGAGAACCGTGAAAACCCAGACCAACCATCCACGGCGTTGCTGCGGCTTCCAGAAGAGTGCCCTCAGAAACCAGACGATACAAACCAGCGTCAGCGCTCGGAAAGCGATGGGGAAGATTTGGTTAAGTTGTTGAAAGCCCTGGTAGATCATCAGGCTGAGCGTAAGCAGAATGAGCTGGCTAAAAAAAATGACAAGCAGGCTGCTGCGCAAAGCGGGGTTGTTGGCAGGATTGGCACGCCTGAAAGCAAAAAGCGCCAGTCCTGCAGAGGCGAGCAAGATGGCGTAATAGAGCAGTGCATAAGGGTACACTGACAGAACCGGCAGAATGTCGAGGATGGGTATCATGACTCGTTGCCTTCTCGCTCTACTTTGGTGCAAGAATTGTACCGCTGTAAGATGGTTTGAGGTCGGGTGATCGTGCTTACCGTCATCGCGAGCTTCTTTTGCGCCTGCGTTCACCCTGGTCATGTAGGGCTGGGCTTTAGTCCAGCCGCTGTGTTTGCCAAAAGCAAATGATTGCGGTGGGAGCAAGTACTGCTCGCTTCGCTCCCAGCATCATGACCCCCACTGCATGGCTGGGCTTTAGTCCAGCCACTGCTTCTAAGCAAAGCATTGACCAGGTGGGAGCGAGAGGACAATGGGCTTGCCCCAGCATCATGACCCCCACCGTAGAGATGGACTCATATGGTTGTCTAGCAAAATATACAATCCTTTAGAACTCGGTCATAAGCAAGCGTCTTTTGCGTGGCGATTTGTCTTTAAATTACATTAGCTGGAGACCTTCGGTCAGTTCACGCGCAGTCTGGAGACCGGCACGATCAAATGTTGTAGGGGCAACCCCCTGTGGTTGCCCGCTGTTGCGGTATCTTGGGCAGGCATGGGATTTTTTAGATAAGTATGACTGTTTACAGTCTTCATTGCAGATACGACCTTTACCTGCCATAGGACCGTCGTAGGGAACAGGCCTGCCTGTTCCACATGGTGGATAGAAATACCGTTCCTGGTTGAGGCAGGCTGTTTAGACAAGTATGATTGTTTACACATTATCCGGGGTGATTATTATGGTTAAAGGGCAGACACAGGGTCTGCCCCTACGAAAGTCACTTTCCCTCAAACACCAGATGTAGGGTAACCCCCCAGGTTACCCGCCATAGCAGACACAACGTTTTCCAGGGTGGTCCTCAAAAATAATCCTATGATCCGAGATAGCCTGCTTGCTTGATGAAAGTGTAAACAATCACCCTAAACAACATGTAAACCATCATTGTCTTGATACAGTCCTCAACCCTACACCGCATGGGTAACCTAGAGCAACCCTTGGGAACCACCATCTGGGATGTGTTTGCCTATTCCGGTCGAGGCAGGCCATCGACCTACGAGGTTTAATTGATACACGGTCGCCGTAGGGAAAAGGCCTGCCTTTTCCAAAACCTCTTGGTTGACGCAGGCATCAACCCTACATCGTACAAATAAATATTCATTTTTCCGACCGACAAGATCCATCATCATTTCTCAGGATGATGCGAATAAATCGCCGGAGATACAAAAACTACAGTTGTAACCGGTTCACATCTCTAAACCCAGCTCTTTTCAATACTGCAGATTGCGCACGTCGTCCTGATGGGCTACTCCAGTGACGGCATAGCCTGTCATCGCGAGCGAAGCGTGGCGATCCGCCCCTAACACCGTCATCGCGAGCGAAGCGCGGCGATCTGCTCGTGAGTTTCCTTTGCGTCTATGCCCCTCGAGCAGGGTATGGCGATCTACCTGCAAATTACATTAACCGTGACCTTCGGTCACGCTTCGCGTGCGCGGTCTGGAGACCGGCACGATCAATCTCGTCATCGCGAGCGAAGGCGCAGCGATCTACCTGTGAGTTTCCTTTGCGTCTATGCCTCCCGGAGCAGGGTGCGGTGATCCGCCCTTAACACCGTCATCGTGAGCGAAGCGCGGCGATCTACCTGTAAGCCCTTCTTTGCCCCTGTGCTCCCGAAGAAAAATAGTTAGCACCTTAAGGATCTGCCCCCAACGCCGTCATCGCGAGCGCAGGGTGGCGATCTGCCTGTAACGTCTTGCCAAACATCATGAGATAATCCAGAAAAACCGCAGACCACCTCTTGGACATGATTGTGCCGGGCTTACGAAGTACCCCGCCGGCGGAGACGGGCGCGGGCAGCCCGAGCACAGCTTTTCGCCGTAGGCGTTCAACATCATATTGCGAATGGCACGATCAACAAGATTAACTGCAGCCAGCCGCGCCACTCGTTTCCTTCGGGGCGTGTGATGACGAAATCAACCTACTGCAATTTGCTCAACCCAAGCTTGATTCGCCGGAGTGATTCCTCTTTGCCAAGCAATGCTGCCAGCTCGGTGGCGCCGCCAGGGAGAGGTTTCCTGCCCGGAGAGGGCGGTGCGGATCGGCCACATGACCGTCCCCACCTTGAAGCCCTGTTCCTGTGCGAAGGCTTTCAAGACTTCAAACAATCCTTCGTTGCTCCAGTTCTCCAGTTTCTCCAACAGGGGTAAGGTCTTCTCAAGAACCACGCGGGAGGACTCCAGGGTCGATTTTGACTTCTGATTCTCGAACAATTCCGCTGAGTACTCTGGCAGCTCAGCCAGGAATCCGACCAGTCTCGGATGTCTGTCAGTATTTCAGTGCGAATCTGGATCAACTGGCTGATCTTTGCCAGGTCAAAGCCCTTTAAACCTTCGGGATAAAACGGCAGGGCGATTTGATGGAAGGCTTCAGGACTGAGAGAGCGAATGTGTTCAGCGTTCAACCAGCGCAGCTTATCGATGGAGAAAGCCGCGTTGGCTTTGTTGATGCGATCCATGTCGAAAGCCTCGATCAGGTCTTCCATCAGGAAAAATTCGCGCTCGTCTCCCGGATTCCACCCGAGAAGGGCGACATAATTGACAATCGCCTGCGGCAGGAAACCCATCCGCACCAGGTCTTCAAAGGATGGATCCCTTGCGCTTGCTCATCTTGGCACCATCCTCGCGGATGATGTGGGGCAGGTGGATGTATTCCGGATACTGCCAGCCAAAGGCTTCGTAGAGCAAATTGTATTTCGGGGTGGAGGAAAGATATTCCTGTCCGCGGATGACGTGCGAAATTTCCATCAGGTGGTCATCGACCACGTTGGCAAAGTTGTAAGTGGGGAAGCCATCGGATTTAAGCAGCACCTGGTCGTCGAGTTGTCTGTTCTCGATAGCAATGTGCCCATAGACATGGTCATCAAAACTGCTGATGCCTTCCAGCGGGATACGCTGGCGCACCACCGGCACCAAGCCTTCAGCAAAGCGGGCTTCTACTTCCTGGGGGGTCAGGTTGCGGCAGGGATCGCGGTAGCCTTCCACGCGTTCATTGCTGGCTTCGAGGGCAGGTTTATCTTCTTTACCGCAGAAACAGTAATAGGCGTGACCACTCGCGAGCAGTTTTTGCGCATAGGTTTTGTAAATCGGCAAGCGCTCGCTCTGCACGTAAGGACCAAAACCACCGTCCTTGTCGGGACCTTCGTCGTAGCTGATGCCAGCCAGGGCAAGACCGCGATAAATCGCTGCGACTGCCTCAGGCACGTTGCGACTCTGGTCGGTATCTTCGATGCGCAGGATGAATTTGCCTCCCGCTTTTTTAGCAATCAGGTAAGCGTAGAGGGCGGTGCGGAGGTTGCCGATGTGCATATAGCCAGTGGGGCTGGGAGCAAAGCGAGTTCTGAACATAATGACTTCCTGTTGTGTTGGTTTCTGGCGTAAATCCTACCATAATCACCGGGTGATTTTGACCACACTGGATGGTTATTTACAAATCTGGCGATGGTGATTGAGGACGTATTTGCGCAGATATTGACCGGTATAACTTCTTTCGATGTGGCATAAATCTTCCGGCGTACCCTCCGCCAGCACCTCACCTCCGCGGTCGCCGCCTTCGGGACCGAGGTCAATGATCCAATCGGCCACCTTGATGATGTCCAGATTATGTTCGATGATCACAACCGTATTGCCGGCGTCCACCAGGGTTTGCAGCACTTCGATCAGCATGTGCACGTCCGCAGCATGCAGTCCGACTGATGGTTCGTCCAGCACGTAAAGAGTCTTGCCAGTGGCAACCCGCGAAAGTTCCTTGGAGAGTTTTACGCGTTGGGCTTCGCCACCTGAAAGGGTCGGAGCGGGCTGCCCGAGGCGAATGTAGCCGCAGCCAACATCTTTCAATGTCTGAAGTTTGCGGCGGATGCGCGGAAAAGCTTCAAAATACTCCAAAGCACTGTCGACGGTCATGTTCAGCACATCCGCGATGCTCTTGTCTTTGAAGCGCACCTGTAATGTCTCGTGGTTATAGCGGCTTCCCCGGCAGACCTCACACGGGACGTAAACATCCGGCAGGAACTGCATTTCGATCTTGAGCTGACCTTCTCCATGGCAGGCTTCACAGCGACCACCCTTGACGTTGAACGAAAAACGACCTTTATCATAGCCGCGTAGCTTTGAGTCTGGCAAACTGGCGAACAAATCGCGGATCATGTCAAACATGCCGGTGTAGGTGGCAGGGTTGGAACGCGGCGTGCGACCGATCGGGGATTGGTCAATATTGATGACCTTGTCGAGATTCTCACTCCCCTCGATGCGTGCGTGCTTTCCGGCGGTAGTATGCGCTCCCATCAGTGTGCGTGCCAGGGCGTTATACAGGATTTCCACCGTGAGAGTTGACTTGCCCGAGCCGGATACGCCTGTCACGCAGACGAACTTGCCGAGTGGGATGTCGACGGTCAGGTTTTTAAGGTTGTTCTCCTGGGCTCCCACGATGCGCAGGCTTTGCCCGGTACCGTTGCGGCGGGTTGCAGGAATTGGAACGAATTTTTTCCCGCCTGTATGCGCCCGTGACTGAATCGGGAGAGGCTTCAATTTGTTCCGGTGTGCCTTCTGCCACCAGGTAGCCGCCTTGCTCACCCGCACCCGGACCGAGATCGATCACCCAGTCTGCCGAGCGAATGGTTTCATCATCATGTTCCACCACAAGCACCGTGTTACCGAGGTCTCGCAGACCCTTGAGCGTTTCGAGCAGCTTACCGTTGTCACGTGGGTGCAGCCCAATCGATGGCTCATCCAGAACATACAATACACCCATCAGCTTGGAGCCCACCTGAGTCGCCAATCGGATGCGTTGCGCTTCACCACCGGAAAGCGAGGTAGCGGAGCGTTCGAGTGTCAGATAGTCCAGCCCAACGTCCACCATGAAGCCCAGACGGGCATTGATCTCGCGCAAGATGCGGTCAGCAATCACCAGGTCGCGCTTGCTCAGGGGAGTTTGTTGCTCATCCATCAGGCGATGGACCCAATCGAGGGTCTTGTTAACAGGCCACTCAGTGACTTGAATAATATTCCTGTTGTCCACGGTTACGCCCATGGCTTCTTTGCGTAAGCGTTTTCCGTGACACTCCGGACACGGTTTGAGTGAGATGAAACTCCGATCTTGGCTCTGATCCATTCGGAATTCGTATCCTTGTAGCGCCGCATCATATTGCCGATCACACCTCAAATGGGGTGCTAAAGGTGCTGCGTCTGCCGCTGCGCCCTATGTACTCAACCCGGACTTCCTCGCCCTTGGTTCCATAGAGCAAGAGGTCCAACTGCTTATCATTGAGTGTGCTGATGGGCTCATCCACGCTGAAGCCGGCGTGCTTTAGCCAGGGCTTCAACCATTTGCCAGGAGTAACCGCCGACTTCGCGCGGTGTCCAGTCGGGCATGGCAATAGCGCCATTACGCAGGCTCTTGGTCTTGTCGGGGATCAGCAGGTCCGGATTGATCTCTTCCATGGATCCCAGAGCCCTGGCAGACCGGGCAGGCTCCATGGGGGGTATTGAACGAAAAGGTACGCGGTTCGATCTCAATCAGCAGGGAGCCATGCTCGGGGCAGGCGAGGTTTTCGGAAAACTGGATATCTTCCGGAGGATTAGCGCTGAGATTGTGAACGGTGATATAACCCTCGCCATATCTCAGCGCGGTTTCAACCGAGTCGGTCAGGCGGGAAATCATGCTGAGCCGTTCGTCTTCAGACTCGGGAGCGTTGATCACAATGCGATCGACGATGGCTTCAATCGTATGTTTTTTATAGCGATCGATGTCAATCTGTTCATCAAGATTGAATACCAATCCGTCCACTCGCACGCGAGTGAAGCCGCTTTTGCCATCTCGTCGAACAGGGCTTGATAGGTGCCTTTGCGTTCCCGCACCATCGGCGCCAGCACAAGGATGTGAACCGACCGGTAAATTCATGATCGTTTCGACGATTTCCTGCGCTGATTGCTTTTGCACCGGACGTCCACAAACCGGGCAATGGGGTATTCCAACGCGCGCAAACAGCAAACGGAAGTAGTCATAAACTTCTGTGACCGTGCCAACCGTGGAACGTGGATTGTTGGAGGTCGATTTCTGGTCAATTGAGACCGCGGGGGAAAGCCCCTCGATCGAGTCGACGTCGGGTTTATCCATCTGCCCCAGGTATTGGCGGGCATAGGAGGAAAGCGACTCCACGTAACGGCGCTGCCCCTCGGCGAAGATCGTGTCAAAAGCCAGCGAGCTTTTGCCCGAGCCTGAAAGCCCGGTCATCACCACCAGCTTATCTCGCGGAATTTCTACGGTAATATTTTTGAGGTTGTGTTCACGCGCGCCAACCACGCGCAGGTTGTCAGTGGGCATAATTTGGTTAATCTCCAACCTTTTATTATATCATTTGTTCTATAAATCTGACGGCGAGCGATTATACTTCTGGGGTTGTTTTTGGGTTACAAGAGAAACAGAATTGCTCAGTTGGCTGAGATTTCGTCGGGCTGCAGGTTTTTTTTGCGGTTCAGGAATGGACTCAGAGCGAGCCCAACAAAAGTTATCAGCCAGAATGAAATCAGGCGGAATCCCATTACCGCGACGAAACTGATTTCCTTGGGCACACCAAGGCTGCTAAAAAGGGCTGCCATCGTCGCTTCGATCACTCCCACACCGCCCGGCAGTATGAAAGCTATCTTGGCAATCAGGAAGGGTATTCCGTATCCAGCAAAGAGCACCCCTAAATGAACTTGATACCCGGCGGCAAGGAATACCAGGTAGAGGCATGCCATATCGAAGAGAATATAAGCGAAAGCACCCAAAAGGGGGCGTAACCAACTGCCTTTGCGCAGCGACTTCCACGCCTTAAGCATGGTATTGACATTCTGCTTGGTTTTGGCTGGGTCATAGGGTTTTTTGCGAAACCGCGCCCAGTTCCAGAGCGCCCAATTGACCAGCTTGTAAGTCCCGGTTGGAAAAACCAGCGCCAATAGATAGCCATAAGTGAAAATGATCAGGAACAAAGAAAAGGCCATACTGCAGCAGTTGCCCTTGCGTAATCCGATCGGTAAACGCGAGAAAAGCGATTCCAACCACCGAGACTAGAGAATGATTGCCGCGTTGACCAGCATCGAAGGCAGAATTCCTGCAATCGTAGAGCTGGATTTGCTGGCACCGCTTTTATTGACGAAGCGATATGTCGCCGCGGCAGAGCCTATCCAGCCCCCTGCCACCAGTCCGATGCTGAAGGATGCCATCGAAATCATGGCTCCTTCGAAAATGCTCAAGCGGTGATTGTTAAGATCCAACAAAGCTCGCAGGCAGTAGCCATAGCCCAGATACGCCAATCCTTCAGCCAAAACTGCCAGGGCAACCACCCACCAGGTCATTTCACGGATCACTTCAAGCGCTTGGCGGATGTCCATCATCCTCGGCAGCACGAGGTTCACTGCCAGCCCAAGCAGCACCAGCACGATGAGCACACGCCAGGTTTTCTTCTTACTCTGAGGTTTCTCTATCTCAAAATCAGCCACGTTTTTTCGACCAGTTGTCCGCAGTCGCGGTAGTGTTATGTCCATAATGAGCCTGTAATGCAAGTCTCATACCAAAAAACTCCACTGATAAGCGATTTTACACCAATCAGTAGTTTATTGAAATTTCCCCAATTCATATTTCCCCCATTCATATTCTACAGGTCACAATTAGCCTCACACATAGGATGGAGGTAATTACTTGCCTTTTAATAAGGGAAAATAACTGAGCTCTTTGTAGTAACGCCAGCCGTGGGAAAGTTACCCATACTTCCACCTTGCGAACTGAGTCGTAGCTATGGGTATAAGTTTAGGCCGCGAGTTATCTGAGAAAAAGTAGGGGCAGGGATAGTGTCAAGACAATGATGGTTTACATGTTGTTTAGGGTGATTGTTTACACTTTCATCAAGCAAGCAGGCTATCTCGGATCATAGGATTATTTTTGAGGACCACCCTGGAAAACGTTGTGTCTGCTATATAGCGGGTAACCACGGGGGGTTACCCCTACATCTGGTGTTTGAGGGAAAGGTGGCTTTCGTAGGGGCAGACCCCTGTGTCTGCCCTTAACCTGTAAATAATCACCCCGGATAATGTGTAAACAATCATACTTGTCTAAACAGATAGCGGTCATGATTTTATTGCCGACTATATAGACAGGTGTCGTTATCGAAATTGTCTTACGAACCACCGTTTGCGGAATGATAACTATCTAGAATCTTTCCTCCCCGTCCCTGTATTGAAGCTTTGCGCAGGTTCAATACAGGGACGAAAAACAATGAATTCAAAGGTCTAGAGCGGGTAGAAACAGCTCTTTTCAATGACCTATTTCACTTCAACCAGCACCGACCGAACGAGGATACGGTATTCGTACGTATCAGTGGCCTCGTCGTAACCCTGGCAGGTCACCAAAGTTACCCAGGATTTATCTTCGTGTTTCATCATTGCATCCACATTACTTGGTAAGACAAACTTGATTGAACGCACTTCGTAGATATATTCAGCACCCCATGCATGCACGATGACTTTATCACCATACTGAAGGGTACCTAACTCTTGGAAGGGTCCCGGAAGATTGAAAGCATTCCAAACATGCCCGGTCAGCACTGAGTTTCCAGACCAAGTCGGGAAAGCTGAGCCTTGCAACCATCCTGCCTGATCGCCCAACCAGGAAACATCCCACTCGCCATCCACTTGAGGTACACCCACAATCGGCATCTGCAAGTTCAAGCGCGGCACCTCCAGCCACAGGTTGCCTAAGTCAGCATATTCCTTTTCGGCAGGTTGCGCAGAGAGAACTGTCACATGCCGGTGAGAAAAACCGGTTTCAGGCAAAACTGCTGGTACAGTAGTGGCAGTGGGGGTTGGTGTGGCAGTACTGGTTGGTGTGGCAGTGCGGGTGGCAGTCGCTGTTTGTGTAGCAGTGCGGGTTGGTGTGGCAGTGGGGGTTGGTGTAGCAGTACTGGTTGTTGTAGCAGTGTGGGTGGCAGTCGCAGTTTGTGTAGCAGTACTGGTTGGTGTGGCAGTGCTGGTTAGCGTGGCAGTACTGGTTGGTGTAGCAGTGTGGGTGGCAGTACTGGTTGGTGTAGCAGTGTGGGTGGCAGTGCTGGTTGGTGTGGCAGTGCTGGTTGGTGTAGCAGTGTAGGTGGCAGTCGCAGTTTGTGTGGCAGTACTGGTTGGTGTGGCAGTGGGGGTGGCAGTCGCAGTTTGTGTGGCAGTGTAGGTTGGTGTAGCAGTGCTAGTTGGTTGAGCCGCGCACGCCGACATGGAGATGTCGTTGTCATCCATCGTCACTGCCCCATTCGCCAAAGCCCTACCGACAATATTTGCATCGGTATTTAGGTGATGCTCGTAAGCGCGAGAATATTCCCTTGGAACGAGGTATTTGTGCCAAGTGTCGCTGAACTGCCGACCTTCCAAAACACATTGCATGCAGAACCGCTATTCGTCATAAGAACAGATGAGTTGCTTGCGGTTGTAAGCGCACTTCCTATTTTAAAAACGAATACAGAGTTGGCATTGCCCTGGGCGTTGAGAGTGAGTGCCCCAGTTAACCCTGCCGAAGAGTCAAAACAATAGACACCAGGTGTGAGTGTAAGTCCGCCCAGATCCTGACCGGTCAAGTTTACGTCACACGCTTGGCTGCCGAGAGCATTAAATGCCGTAGTGACATCAGTCTGGGCCTGTTGCGCGACCGCATCCCCTGCGTGGATTGTGCCTGGTGGAACAACAATCCCTGGAGGAAAGCCAGTGATCGAACTACCGGGCCAAACGCCGAGATCCCCATAAATAACGGTGGAGCCAGTATTGGTCACAGTTGAGCCCCCCAAGACTGCAAAGCTTGAAGCCGTGCCTAACCCTGGCGCAACCGCCGCTAACGAACGTGCAAAAACATTGTATGTCAAATATGTCATTGAAAGGGACAAAAGCAGGACAAAAGAGATTCTTAATACTTTAGGTTTATGCATCTTATTCGGGCTCCTTTCAAAGAACATCTGCACGAAACAAAAGCTTTGAAGAAATACATCTTTATAAATTGATGCAACCTAACTAATTACCATTACGATAATTAGTATCACCATTACTAGGTACAGTGATTTTATCGAAATTCCACGTCAATAATTATTTTACACCATATTTAAAAATAAGTTGAATCTTTTTTATTGAAAATTCCCCTATTAATATTCTACAGGTTACAATTAGCCTAACATCCAGGATGGAGGTAGTCCGAGCATGCAGACTGAGTATACCCAATCTCTTCAACCCGCACCTGTAAAGGCTTCGACCCGTGTATATTATGGCCTGGCAACGCTGGGGATGGCGACTGTCAGTGGAATCTATAGCGCCTTGCTGACCATCTTCTACCAGGATTACCTTGGATTACCCGCGAGATGGATCGGGATTGCCTTCGGCATCTACGCGGTTTGGAACTCGATCAACGACCCGATTTTTGGCCAGATCACGGATAAAACCCGCTCAAAATTGGGCAGGCGGATCCCATACCTGCGATACACAGCGCCATTTTTTGCGCTTACTTTCAGCCTGATATGGTTCGCTCCGCAGCACGCGCCAGATTTCACCAAATTCGCCTGGATGCTGATCACCATGCTCTTGTATGATACCTGCTATACCATTATGGGGTTGGTGCATGGTGCGCTCCTGCCTGAGTTGACGGAATCGGATGTGGAACGTGGCAAGCTATCAATGGTTAGCAGCTTATTTGGTCTGCTTGGCACCCTGGTCGGTTTCATCATTCCCGATTTCTTCCGACCTAAAGCCGGCTCACTGAACACCTCGTTGTTTGCCTTACAGATGTCTATGATTGCGGTCGCCGTGCTCGCCGCGTTTCTCATCATTCTGACCACACTGAAAGTAAAAGAGCGGAAAGAATTCAGCCAGGTGGATGAAGCCTTACCCTGGTGGCAGGCGGTTAAATCCACCTTTGCTAACAAATCCTTCATCATATTTGTGGTGGCAAACTTCATGTGCACCTTCATGTTCTCCATTTGCATGGGTGCCATTTTTTACGTCGCGGATTATGTGACCCAACAGCCAACCATTTACCTGCTTGCAGCCTTGTTCATCCCTTTGGCTATCGGCGTGCCGCTGGTGCAGTTTGTTTTGAAACGCTTCGAGGCGGTCAGAACCATGCAGATCTACCTGCTGATTACCGGGCTCGGCTTGATAGCCATCGGTTTTGTGCCGGTGAATTTGATCATGGTTTGCATCATGGTTGTCGGTTTTGGTTATTCTGGCGTACAAGTAGTCACCTACTTGTTACTTGGTCAGGTAATCGATGAAGATGAGCTGCATACCGGGGTCAGGCGTGAAGGTTCCTACTTCGGTGCGAACGCATTGGTAACCAAACCGGCCCAATCGCTGGCAGCCACCCTGACCGCTTCGATCCTGGCAGCCGCAAATTTTGTGACCCGGGAGTCGAATGGCGGGCAGATCTTTCTGAACCAACCGGAGACTGCATTATTCGGCATTCGAGCGATCATTGGGATTATTCCAGGAGCTGCAATGCTGATTGCAGCACTAATTTTGTTTTTGTTCCCGTTGAAAGGGCGCCATCTGGCAGAAGTGAAGGATAAAATGCTCAGGATGCACGCTGAGAAGCATGCGAAATTACTTGAGCAGGGAGGTTAGGATGAAGAGTTATCGTAAAGAATTGATAATGCGAGTTCCTGGCAGACGGGGGTTTGTGAACATCACCCCGGATGTCGAAAGGGCAGTGGCTGAAAGCGGCGTCAGAGAAGGACTGGTTTTGGTCAATCCGATGCACATCACCGCTTCGGTTTTTATCAACGACGACGAATACGGATTGCATCAGGACTATGACCGCTGGCTGGAACAAATTGCGCCGCATGCTCCGATCGGGCAATACCGCCACAACGACACGGGGGAGGATAATGCCGACGCGCATATCAAACGGCAGATCATGGGACGCGAAGTGGTGGTGGCCATCACCAACGGCAAGCTGGACTTTGGCAAGTGGGAACAGATTTTTTATGGTGAGTTCGATGGCGGACGACCAAAGCGTGTGTTGATCAAGATTATTGGCGAATGAACTTGTATTCTCCTTCAGACCTTGTACATAGA
>JAXGPH010000026.1:0-21422 GCA_040767065.1 Anaerolineaceae bacterium
TTTCAGCGAGTAAGCACTCTCGCTAGCGCAATTTTTTACTGATTACCACCATAGGGGCTGCCAATTGAGCAGCCCCTGGATCAAAAGGAGCAGCCCTTGGATTTCGGTCAGTTCCTTTCTTATATTGGCTCCGGAACGGTGCTCACCGTTGGTGTGACGCTCATCGCGCTGCCTGCGGGGTTATTGATCGGCACGCTTCTGGCGCTGCTCTACGTTTACGGCGGCAAGGCAACTGCCAGGGTGATGAACCTCTACAGCACTGTCTTCCGCGGCATCCCGCCTGTAGTGTTGCTATTTATCCTGTTTTTCGCAGTGTCAAAGGGCATCAACCTCTCGGCTTTCTGGGCAGGTTCGCTTTCGCTCGGGGTGGTGAGCAGCGCCTATCAGATGGAGATTGTGCGCGGCGCGCTGCTCTCCGTTAGCGGGGATCAGCTGATGGCTGCCCGCGCGGTTGGCCTCAGCCGCCTGCAGGCGATCCGCTATGTGGTGCTGCCCCAGGCGGTCAGGCTGGCAATCCCGCCCTGGTCCAACGAAGCCGCGATCGTGATCAAGGACTCCTCCCTGGTCTATGCCCTGGGCGTTCCCGAGATCCTGCGGCGCGCGCAGCTGATCGGCGCCAGTTCACAACGTTATCTGCTGGCCTATCTCAGCGCCGCTGTTATCTACTTCTTGCTGGTCTTTGCAAGCACCCGGCTGCTGAACCTGCTTGAACAAAAACTTAGCATCCCTTCCAACCCTTAGTCCGCGGAGTGTGCGCCATGCCAAAACCGATCCTGACTATCAAAAACCTGACCAAGACTTATGGTCAGAATGTCATCTTCCAACACCTTGACCTGACAGTGAACGAGGGCGACACGATCGTGATTATCGGTCCGAGCGGCACCGGCAAGAGCACTCTGCTGCGCTGTGTCAACTTGCTCACCCGCCCCAATGAGGGCCAGATCTGGCTGGATGACCTCGAGATCACCGCCAAAGGCACGGATGAGGACCAGGTGCGCCAGCACATCGGCATGGTCTTCCAAAACTTTTTGCTATTCAACCACCTGACCGCCCTGGGGAACGTTAAGCTGGGTCTCACCAGGGTCAAACACCTGTCGGATGAAGAAGCCACTAAGAAAGCCATGCATGAGTTGAGCCGGGTGGGTTTGGCAGACCGTGCCGACCACTACCCCGGGCAGCTTTCCGGCGGGCAGCAGCAGCGCGTGGGCATCGCCCGGGCACTGGCGATGGACCCACGCGTGATGCTCTTCGACGAACCCACTTCCGCGCTGGATCCCGAGCTGATCGGGGAGGTGCTGGAAGTAATGCGCCAACTCGCGATGGAGGGCATGACCATGATGGTGGTCACGCACGAGATGGGCTTTGCGCGCGAGGTCGCCGACCGGATCGTCTTCATGGAAAAGGGCTACATCGTGGAGGAAGGCTCACCGGATGAGATGTTCAACCATCCCAAGTATGACCGCACGCGCGAATTTCTCTGGAAGATCACCGAACTCTACGGTAAGAAAGAAAAGGAAGCCGAGTAATGCTGACCTGGCTGGGCTACTTCGAACGCTTTGGCAAAAACTTCCTGCGTGGCGCGGGGGTGACGTTGGAGCTGACAGCGGTCGGGCTGGCGATTGGTTTCGTGTTGGGGCTGCTGCTGGCTTTGGCACGCTGCTACGGACCCAAATGGCTGCAGCGGGCGGCTGGGGCTTACATCGCGGTTTTCCGCGGCACGCCGCTTTTGGTACAGCTCTTTATCATTTATTACGGTCTGCCTGAGCTTGGAGTCGCTTTTTCACAGAATATGGCAGCCTACCTGGCTTTGGGGTTCAACAGCGCGGCGTATCAGGCGGAATATCTGCGCGGCTCGATCAACGCCATCGGCTCAGCCCAAATGCAGGCCGGGCGGTCGATCGGGCTTTCCAAGTGGCAGACGATCGGCTACGTGATCCTGCCCCAGGCGCTGCGGCTGGCGCTGCCGAGCTGGTCTAATGAACCGATTTCGCTGCTGAAGACCACGGCAATCGTATTCCTGATTGCCGTGCAGGACCTGATGGCGGAGGGCAAGCGCGCCGCCACGACCACCTTTGACTTCGTGGGCATCTACCTGGCAGTTGCGGTGGTATATTTGGTGATGGTCTTTGCGCTGGACGCGCTGCTCAAGTTCCTCGAACGCAAAACCAAAATCCCCGGCATGGACATCGAAACCCGGCGGTAACCTTAGGAAATTGAGACAGGTTTCGACTGAGTCTACGGTATTTTTGGTTTTCTCCAACCCGCTTTTGAATTAGGAGACCTGCGATCAAATGCCTCGCGCGGTACCCAGAGGGCAGGCTTCGCACTCGGGAGACCGGCGAGAACGGAGGGAGTGAGGGCTTGGCTTTTCCTGGCGGCTAAGCCATATCACCCGGCGAAGTGGTTGGGAAACTGAAGAGGGTGAACAAGATGGACGCGCAGTGGCATCCCGGGATGTTTGGAGCCGATACATCTGTAAATACATTTAAAATAGACAATCCCCGGTGAATTGCCGGGGATTGTCTTTGCTAACGGTTGGTTATGGGCTTGATCGGTACGTAGATATACATCACCGAATCTGGAGCAAAGAAGGTGAACTCGTCGGTGTAGACCTCCATGTCGAAGCCGGGTTCCAACGGCTGGTAGGCTGAGGCTGGCAGCCAGGTGTTGTATATATTGCTGTAGGTCTGGTGAAGGGTATCGGCAGCTCCAAGGTGCTTGAATACTGCTACGGAGCACTCTGGAACCTCACGAAGGACTGTTCCCTCTGGCAAGGGCTGACCCTCCTTATATTCGACCCCAGCCAGATACTCAAAATCGCCGGTCGATGCCGTTGCTGAAGCAGACCCAGGTGTTGAACCGGGAACCCTGCAAACCCCATAACAAACTTTTGTATCGCGGGGGCACAGATCTTCCCCGCGCTCGTTGAACAGACCCCATAGGGCTGAGATCTCCTGATGTTCATTTTTGCCAGTATAGAGTAACCCGACGACCTTGAAGCCGGGCAGTGTTTTGATTTCCAATTCCATGCTAATCTCCTTGGTTAATAGATCTTGGTAAACAAGTGGAAACGAATGCAAAAGATGCTGATCGAGCGCGGACAGGCGCCACTGATCCTGCTCGAGCTGTACTTTCACATCATGTCGTTTATTCTCAAAGATTCGGAGTTGTTCTTCTTCACTCAGGTTGGCCGAGAGTAAGCGTTGGACCTCGCGAAGGGAGAATCCCAGGGTTTTGAGGTAAGCAATGCGCCTCACCAAAAGCACCTGGCTCTCCTCATAGTAACGATAACCAGTGTATTTATCGATCCAATACGGACGTATAAGACCAAGGTTTTCGTAGTGACGAAGCGCTTTGATGGTCATTCCTGTTGATTTGGAGAACTCGCCTATCTTGAGCATAACTAATCCTTTATTATCTGATTGCTGCAGCAACAATAGTGTAATACCTACCCCAAGGGGAGAGTCAAGAGCAATTTGGCAAACTGACATTAATCATAGCCGGATTAGGGAGATATGTACCTAACACGTAATTCTTTGAGGGTAAGATGTTCTTCGATGGATCAGGCACGATAATCGTATGCAATGACGAAAAAAGGAAATTTTAATGAAAAGTCTCACGGGCATGCTCCTACTCTCCTCGGAGGTTTTGCCGTAGATACCGGCGGGGTTGACGGTGAGACAAAAGAAAAAGGCAGATTGCCACGCGCCTAAAGGCGCTCGCAATGACGAAAAAAGGGGATTTAAATGAAAAGTCTCACGGGCATGCTCCTACTCTCCTCGGAGGTTTCACCGGAGATACCTGAGGAGTTGACGACCGATGTGAAGAATAAAGGCAGATTGCCGCGCTTCGCTCGCAATGACGAAAAAAGGGGATTTAAACAAAAAAAACCGCTTGTAACGCGGCTAGTAATGTTAAATGAAAAGTCTCTTGGCAATGTCCTACTCTCCCAGGGGGCTGCCCCCCAAGTACCATCGGCGCTGACGAGCTTAACTTCCGGGTTCGAGATGTTACCGGGTGTACCCTCGTCGCTAATATCACCAAGAGACATATTTCTATGCTCATAAGCTGAATAACACTTGTAGAAACGAATACTTATCTAAAAAAGCAGCGAGTTCTCCGCATCACGTTGAAGCCCTCGATCATTAGTACAGTTTAGCTTAGCACATTGCTGCGCTTACACATACTGCCTATCAAGCAGGTGGTCTACCTGCGATCTTACTATCTTGCGATAAAAGTGATCTAATCTTAAGGCGAGTTTCCCACTTAGATGCTTTCAGCGGTTATCTCTGCCAGACGTAGCTACCCAGCTATGCCGTTGGCACGACAGCTGGCACACCAGAGGTCTGTCCATTCCGGTCCTCTCGTACTAGGAACAGCTCCTTTCAAATCACTTACGCCCACAGTGGATAGAGACCGACCTGTCTCACGACGGTCTGAACCCAGCTCGCGTACCGCTTTAACGGGCGAACAGCCCGACCCTTGGGACCTTATCCAGCCCCAGGATGCGATGAGCCGACATCGAGGTGCCGAGCCAGGTCGTCGATATGAACTCTTGGACCTGACTAGCCTGTTATCCCCGGGGTAGCTTTTATCCGATGAGCCACGGCCCTTCCACTCGGAACCGTGGGATCACTAAGCCCTACTTTCGTATCTGCTCGGCGCGTTGGCCTTGCAGTCAAGCTCCCTTATGCCTTTACACTCTTAGGCTGGTTTCCATTCAGCCTGAGGGAACCTTTGGGCACCTCCGTTACTCTTTGGGAGGTGACCGCCCCAGTCAAACTGCCCACCTGGCACGGTCCTTCATCCGGATCACGGAATGAAGTTAGGGTCTAGAGTTCATCAGGGTGGTATTTCACGGGTGGCTCCACCAAGGCTGGCGCCCTAGCTTCATAGCCTCCCACCTATCCTACACAAATGAAATCCAAACTCAATGCCAAGCTGCAGTAAAGCTCCACGGGGTCTTTTTGTCCTACTGCGGGTAGGCCGCATCTTCACGGCCATTTCAATTTCGCCGGGTCCCTTGTTGAGACACTGTTCTAGTTGTTACACCTTTCGTGCGGGTCGGAACTTACCCGACAAGGAATTTCGCTACCTTAGGACCGTTATAGTTACGGCCGCCGTTCACCGGGGCTTCAGTTCAAAGCTTCGCTTGCGCTAACCTCTCCCTTTAACCTTCCGGCACTGGGCAGGTGTCAGCCCCTATACATCGCCTTACGGCTTTGCAGAGACCTGTGGTTTTGTTAACCAGTCCCTAGAACCATTTCACTGCGACCCCCCGGCGCTCATTATTCATTCACACCAGAGGGCACCTCTTATCCCGAAGTTACGAGGCTAAATTGCCTAATTCCTTAACAAAGGTTCTCCCGTTCGCCTTGGTATACTCTACCCATCTACCAGTGTCGGTTTGCGGTACAGGCACTTAAGAATCAACGTTTAGAAGCTTTTCTTGGCAACAAGGCTCAACTCACTTCTGCCTCAAGGGCTCGCTGCCATGTCTCACCTCAGTCTACGGATTTACCTATAAACCTCAACGGCTGACACATGACACACCTGGACAACCAATGCCAGGCTGGCCTACCTCGTTGCGTCCCTCCATCACTCATCTTAAGTGGTTCCGGAATGTTGACCGGATGTCCATCGCCTACGCCTCTCGGCCTCGACTAAGGACCTGACTAACCCGACGCGGATTGACCTGGCGTCGGAAACCTTAGATATACGGCGAACACGGTTCTCACGTGTTTTACGCTACTCATGTCTGCATTCTCACTTCTGCCCGCTCCAACAGTCCTTTCGGTCTATCTTCACTGCTGGCAGAACGCTCCCCTACCAAATCCGCCCAAAGGCGGAAGTCCAAAGCTTCGGTACTATACTTAGCCCCGTTGAATTTTCCGCGCAAGATCACTCGACCAGTAAGCTGTTACGCACTTTTTAAAGGGTGGCTGCTTCTAAGCCAACCTCCTGGTTGTTTCAGTAACCTCACATCGTTTCCCACTTAGTATAGATTTGGGGACCTTAGCTGTTGATCTGGGCTGTTTCCCTCTCGACCCCGAAACTCATCTCCCGGAGTCCGACTGCTAAGCTTGGAGTAACGGCATTCGGAGTTTGATTAGGTTCGGTAAGCAATAAGCCCCCTAGCCCATTCAGTGCTCTACCTCCGTTACTAAACGCTTAACGCTAGCCCTAAAGCTATTTCGGGGAGAACAAGCTATCTCCAAGTTCGTTTGGCATATCACCTCTAACCACAGTTCATCCCCTAATTTTGCAATATTAGTAGGTTCGGTCCTCCACGAGCTTTTAAACTCGCTTCAACCTGACCATGGTTAGCTCACCTGGTTTCGTGTCTAATCCTTGCGACTGCACGCCCTATTAAGACTCGCTTTCGCTGCGGCTTCGGATGTAACTTCCTTAACCTTGCCACAAAGATTAACTCGCAGACTCATTCTCCAAAAGGCACGCCGTCAGGCATAGCGCTGCGCACAGGCTTTCGCCCTAGCACCAACACGCCATTAGCCCTTCGACTGTTTGTAAGCTTACGGTTTCAGGTTCTTTTCACTCCCCTAACAGGGGTACTTTTCACCTTTCCCTCACGGTACTTGTTCACTATCGGTCATCAAACGTATTTAGTCTTAGAGAGTGGACTCCCCAGATTCCAACCGGATTAGCGTGCCCGGTTGTACTCAGGTATCCAACGAGAGTTTCGACATTTTCGTGTACAGGACTATCACCTTCTGTGGTTGGCTTTTCCATACCAATTCTACTAACGTCTCAATTTGTCACTCTTAATCGTCAGACCCTACAACCCCGACCCAGTAAACTGGATCGGTTTAGACTGTTCCCCGTTCGCTCGCCACTACTTGGAGAATTCTATCTTTTCCTCATGGTACTTAGATGTTTCAGTTCCCATGGTTCCCTTCATACGTCTATATATTCAACGCATGATGCTGGTGGTTCGCACCAGCAGGTTTCCCTATTCGGACATCCCCGGATATATCGCTTGTTCACAGCTCCCCGAGGCTTATCGCAGTGTCCCACGTCCTTCATCGGCATTTGACGCCAAGGCATTCACCGTAAGCTCTTAGTAGCTTCTCCACGTGATGCGGAGAAATCGATGCTTTTTCAAGCATTCGCTATTAATTGTTTACTTTTTTGTATGATTCACAAATCATCGCAGATTGCGTTTCATACGTCTTACAAATGATATTCGATTATTAATGTGCTATTTCATCTGTTGTCAGATGATGGAAAGATCAAAATCCATTTGGATCCTTCCATCCTATGGCAACCCTCCGTTGCTTTTGCAGTGGAGATGAGGGGACTCGAACCCCTGACCTCCTCCTTGCAAAGGAGGCGCTCTCCCGACTAAGCTACATCCCCAAGGTACTCTGTTGTTAATGAGTGGGCCTTTCAGGACTCGGACCTGAGACCTCGCCCTTATCAGAGGCGCGCTCTAACCAACTGAGCTAAAGGCCCTTGAGCCAGCCTTAGCAACTCAAAAGTGACAGGAAGTTGAAAACTCTTTTTTCCGGATTGTACAATCTCACTAACGACGCTCTTGTTTCACCGTTATAGAGCGATTCCCTCTTTTACGAGGTATTGGATTTTTATCTCTTTGAAGTAGAACCGCAGCCCACAGGCATTGGCTCAGATCTCCATAGAAAGGAGGTGATCCAGGCGCACCTTCCGGTACACCTACCTTGTTACGACTTAGTCCCAGTCACCGACCCCACCTTTGACAGCTCCCTCCCTTGCGGGTTAGGATACCGGCTTCAGGTGTTGCCAGCTTCCATGACTTGACGGGCGGTGTGTACAATCCCCGGGAACGTATTCACCGCAGTATAGCTGACCTGCGGTTACTAGCAACTCCAACTTCATGCAGGCGAGTTGCAGCCTGCAATCTGAACTGAGGACAGCTTTAGAGGATTGGCTCCGCCTCGCGGCTTGGCAACCTGTTGTACTGTCCATTGTAGCGTGTGTGTAGCCCTGGATATAAAGGTCATGCTGACTTGACGTCATCCGCACCTTCCTCCGACTTAATACCGGCGGTATTGTGTGACACTTGTAACACACAACGCGGGTTGCGCTCGTTAGCGGACTTAACCGAACATCTCACGACACGAGCTGACGACAGCCATGCAACACCTGTAACAGCTCCCCGAAGGGTCGGTCCGCTTTCGCTTCCCTACCACTGCTATGTCAAACCCAGGTAAGGTTCTTCGTGTAGCAACGAATTAAACCACACGCTCCGCTGCTTGTGCGGGGACCCGTCAATTCCTTTGAGTTTTAACCTTGCGGCCGTAGTCCCCAGGCGGTAGACTTATCGCGTTAGCTTGGACACCGACAGCTATTACACCGCCGACGTCTAGTCTACATCGTTTAGGGCTAGGACTACCGGGGTCTCTAATCCCGTTTGCTACCCTAGCTTTCGCGTCTGAGTGTCAGGAATGGTCCAGGAGGCCGCCTTCGCCACTGGTGTTCCTCCAGATATCTGCGCATTCCACCGCTACACCTGGAATTCCACCTCCCTCTACCATCCTCTAGCTCTGCAGTTTAGAACGGCCTCTCCCAGTTGAGCCGGGAGCTTTCACGCCCTACTTACAGAACCACCTACACGCGCTTTACGCCCAGTAAATCCGGATAACGTTTGCCTCCTACGTGTTACCGCGGCTGCTGGCACGTAGTTAGCCGAGACTTATTCTGGAAGTACCTTCCTTCCTATTCCTTCCAAAAAGTGCTTTACAACCCGAAGGCCTTCATCGCACACGCGGTGTCGCTAGATCAGACTTTCGTCCATTTCTAATATTCCCTACTGCTGCCACCCGTAGGTGTATGGACCGTGTTTCAGTTCCATTGTGGGGGGCCACCCTCTCAGGTCCCCTACCCGTCATAGCCTTGGTAGGCCGTTACCCTACCAACTAGCTGATGGGACGCAGGCTCCTCTCGAAGCGAATAAATCCTTTACTCTCAACTTTCTAAAAATCGAGAGCACATGCGGTATTAGCGTTCCTTTCGGAACGTTATTCCACACTTCGAGGCAGATCACCAACGCGTTACTCACCCGTTCGCCACTAAGTCAATATTGCTATTAACTCCGTTCGACTTGCATGTATTAGGCACACCGCCAACGTTCATCCTGAGCCAGGATCAAACTCTCCGCTAAAATTTATCACCTTGCGGTGTTTTCATTTTACGGAAAAGATCATTAACGAGGCTTGTAGTAATTACTTACCTATTTATTTCTTGTCTTGCATTTTTCCTATCACTTTTCAGTTGTTAAGGTTCTGACTTTCAAGAGACCGGATTCTAACGGATTCATTCTCCGCTGTCAAGCCATTCTTTCAGACGAAAGCGCCGGCCCTAACTCTCTGCCGGCAACTGGCTTACCCGATCCTATCTAGACCCAAGCTATTCTGTTTTCAAGCATCACGCCTCAGGCGCGATATCCTAATGTAGCACCTTGGAACAATTAGTATAGACTACCTGAATTGCTTTGTCAAGGGCGAATTCCAACCAATTTGAGTTTTGCTCATGTATACACTTTTGCTTCAGATAAGTCTTATTTCAGTTCGGGCCCGATGTTTGGCACAAAAGCCAATTATGGGCAATAAGATATCAAGTCACGAGGTGTACCAATTGATCAAAAACCCGTCTTAGATTACGATTGAGGCAATTTTCGAAGAATTCAGAATCAGGCTTGAATAGAGCAGTTTTACATTTTTGATTCTATGAGCCTTCCACTACACAATGGTAGAACGGTGAAATGAACAGGGGCCAGGATCTTGACTGTCCTCGGGCACATCTGACAAAGCGATCCGATTAGAATGCAGGGGATTTGAAAAAAATATGGATCGGCTAAATCGCCGATAAATGGCACAAACCTTGGGGTTTGTGAGGCATATTCCTGCCATGCCGGGTTCTGATCTTTACCCTTTTCCTGGATCGGAATACCCGAAACAAACAAAAGCAGGTATGTGATGACTGCCGGGCTGATCAGCGCCAGCCATCCCCATGGGTAAGTAAGGCTCATGATTGCCAAGCCCAACCAGACCAGGCTCTCACCAAAGTAATTGGGGTGCCGGCTGGTTTTCCATAATCCAGCTTGCATGATTTTGCCTTTATGTGGATTGGTATCAGGCCAACAGCGTTTGAAATCGTGCAAATACCTCATAATATGTCGTGGACCACGAAAAGCGCTGATCAATCCCAGCCGTTGCCTCCAACGGGCTTTGGGCCTCTACATAATTCAGTGGACTGCTGTCGATCCCGCTTCAAACTGATGGTATTACCTGATCAGAACTGGACGCAAAATTGGCCTGAGCTTTCTTTCTGTGGCCCTTCAGTGCTTTCCTGGCTCAGCGGTTGTCTTCCCCAGTGCAATCCGCTTGACGTTACGTGGATCCGCAAGCCGGCTGAGGAACAGCAAATTTGGGGCAATCCTGGCGAAAATGCAAACTCAGGCGAACTCAGCAAACTCCTGTCTGGATTTGGCAGTTCAATTATCCAGAAAGGTGCCATGGTGCCAGCCGCTCAGGTAGAACGCGCATGTTGAAAACGCTCGCCACCGGCACTAACAACGATGAGAAGAAGTATTGGATGATCCATTGCTTTCGATCAATTCATTCCCAAAGGACTTCTTCCTTGAGAGCTATGAATTAATCTCCCTATTACTACAATGCCGTCACAAAAACATTCATCCTTACAAGAGGGTTTCCATGTCTGGTGAGGTCATCGGTGGCTAGGTCACCACCGATTTAGATTGCCGCGCTAGGATCAACCTCAGGTTTGTTCCTCCAAAGCCTTCTGGACAATATCGCCAAAGTAGACCAGCTCGGTGCCACTGAATAATACCTAGAAATCTGCTGGCTCAGTAGTTCATCAACCAATTTGAATGCTCGATCTCTGCTGGACTTCAGAAAACTTATTTTTTAGCAACAAGTGTGAGCCAGACCATATCTATGCCCAAAAATACCGCAAAAGCAACAAAAAATGTCTTGATGTTTTCCATTTTCTCTTCCTTTAATTTTCCATTACATAACCTATGGCAAGCGCATCATGCCCCGCCATCAAAACATAAATTTGATTGGATAATTGCATAAACACTCTAAAAGGAAACTTTTCCTGACTGCCTGAATCTTTTGCTTCATAGCCTTCTTTACCTATAATGCCAACGCATAAATGAACCTTTTGAGGCGGAAGGCGATCCTGACTGATCAAGTTTTATCTTCAATTCTAAAAAAATCCGTCCGATTATTCGATGCGATAATTTCAGTGCTAAATCTGCGGTTTATTGATCGATCGTTCCGGGCAATCAATTATTTTGTTGGCTTTCCTCAAGTTCGCCATCAAATCATCGATGATAGGAACAATACAACGACGCCAAGCAGCGCGTTGAAGGCTAAGATTGCCGCGGAAGCTTTTTGGAGCTCCATTTTCTTTTCAAGCTTTACCTGTTTATTGATGTAAAGCCGCACAAAAGCAGGATGACTGCAATCAAGATGTGTTTAATTGACACAGCGGTCATATCCCCATGGGTAAGTAAGGCTCATGATTGCCAAGCCCAACCAGACCAGGCTCTCACCAAAGTAATTGGGGTGCCGGCTGGTTTTCCATAATCCAGCTTGCATGATTTTGCCTTTATTGTTGGGATCCCGCTTAAAAACAAATTGCGCGATCAATAACATTCGCCGATCCGACCACGAAAATGATCAATCCCAAACAGGTTGTGCAAAAAACGCATGACATTCATTATAATAGTCGCCGCTGGTTGGGCATTAACCCTTGAAATAAGGATGAACACCTAACAAAGGCTTTTTCCTTTCATCCAGACCTTTCAAATCATTCACCGTGATGCCCTCGTATTTCAAACCGGCGCCTTGTTTCGGTCTAGTGCAATCCGCTTGACGTCAAACGTACCAGGGTTTGACCAGCCTTTGTGCTCAAGCCCCCACGGCTCACCGCCAGCGCATTGCAGACATCGGTCAGCAAAGCGGCAATTCCCTTGGCGAAAATGCAAAATAGCTGACCTGGGCAGGCGGATCATCAAACCTTCCAGGAACCCTCCCAGCTGATGCCAGAAATTGGTGACCTTGAGGTCAGCACAATTATCGGTTAACAGACGATTGAAAACGCCGCCATCAAGTCTTACTAACAAAAAAACAGCAAGTATTGGATGATCAATTCGACAACGTAGGTAGAAATCAATGTTGAAGACAATGCGAGTGAGAGAAAAGATGCCTTGCCAAGTGCAGATTGATCCACGACCGTCACAAGCAAGCCGGTCCCTGAGGTGCCATGTTGGTGAGGTCATAGGTGGCATAGGTCGACAAGCCGCCGCGCTCGATTGCCAACAGGATCCGATGTTCTGTTGTTCCGAAAGCCGGACTTGGCGGATCCGCCAGGGTAGTATCGGCAATGCCGAGGCGAAAGCGTGATTACGATCAGCGATGCCGCCGGCACACCGGTTCGATCAACGTTATTTCGTGGCCGAAAACAAGGTGGCACAGGCGACAATGACCACCAGTAACACCAAGATCCCGAACAACACTTCCGCCTTGCTAAAAATCCAGCCATGAAGATGTCTGATGTTTCTTCCCTTTAATTTTCGCATAGTTACAATAAACGTAATAAGATAGCATCAATGCGGCGCCATCAGGATCAACATAATGGTAGTGGATCTGGATCATCTTTCCAGAAATACGCCGGAATAAAGGTGCCGGAAACAATACGACGACTGCCCATGATATCTTTTGCTGAACATCCATTTTTGAACGATGCAACCGTTGATAATCCATGCCGCGCAGAATATTGACCGACGTTCAGAAGTGGGGGTTATCTTCGCAGCGATTTCTAAAAAAATCGAATTAATGTAGAGATTTATGCGCAATAATTTCAGTGCTAAATCTGCGGTTTATTGATCGATCGTTCCGGGCAATCAATTATTTTGTTGGCTTTCCTCAAGTTCGCCATCAAATCATCGATGATAGGAACAATACAACGACGCCAAGCAGCGCGTTGAAGGCTAAGATTGCCGCGGAAGCTTTTTGGAGCTCCATTTTCTTTTCAAGCTTTACCCGCTTATTGATGTAAAGCCGCACAAAAGCCAGGATGACCATTAGCACAATCAAGATGTGTTTAATTGACACAGCGGTCATATATGGTGTAGCAAAATCCATCAGGCTGGTAAAACTCTTGGACGACCTGCCCAGCAGCAGCCCTGTTAGAGCCAAGCCAGCCATGCTCACCAAAGCGAATGGTTTGATCCGATCCTGAATTCCATTGATAACCATCAAAGGCTCACTTATTTTTGGGTTTTTGCGAATGCCTGGCAAAATCACAAACGCCATCAATAACATTCCGCCGATCCAAAGAGCAGTAAACAGGTTGTGCAAAAAACGCATGACATTCATTAGTAATAGTTGGTTGGGCATTTTAACTTTCCTCTTTCTTTGAGATTGCTTTTATGATTAAACTTAACAAAGTCCTTTTTTCCTCTTCATCCCCTTGCTTCGCTCAGGGGAGGGCTATTCTTTCTACACGCTGATTTCGACAACGAGGATGCCTCGATACAGAACACCGCTTGATATCGCGTCAGTCAGGAGCGAAGCGCCGCGCGTCACGGCTCCTGTGTTTTTCTCAACACAAACTAGCGTTCAAACAGGCTACCGCATGCTGCCGCTGGCAGCGCTGATTAGCCTCGCAGTGAGACTAACGGCATCGCGAGCGAAGTGCCTGGCGATCTGCGTATTGAACCACCTGATGGAAGGGGTAATGTTGAACGTTTCCGGTGCTCGCCCGATGAAAGCGGCACGATCATTGTTGGAATTTGTTAGTGAGTCTTGCAGTAATCCGCTTGTTTGGTTTCCTAACTAGATTAGTTTTCCGCTTCGCCAAAAAAGCAAGTTCCCTGAAATAAAAACGAAAGCAGCAGCAAAAACTGGTGCTGCCGTTTTACTTGGCTTAGAAATCGATATTGAAGACGAAGCTGCGGAAAAAGATATAAATGAAGTAGATAACGATCAAGTATATGGCAGACTTTTTGCCAAGTTTTCCATGATTGAACCACAAGATTGCCCACAGCAAAGCGCCAGTTAAAGTCTCCCACGGGAGATCCCAGATGATCAGAGGTCTTGGAACGGCATAGGTCGAGATAAGGGCGCCGCCGCCGATTGCCAACAAAGGATTCGTGATGTTACTGCCCACCAGTGTTCCGAAGGAAATGCCGGCTTCTTTATGACGGATACCTGCCAGGGCGGTTGTAAGCTCAGGCAATGCCGAGGCGAGGCCAAGCGTGATCACCCCGATCAGCGATCCGCCCACACCGGTTCGATCAACGATTATTTCTGTGGCCGAAAGCACAAAGGTGGCACAGGCAACAATGACCACCAGTAACACCAATGTGATCACGCCGTCCAACAACACTTCCCGCCCATTGCTTGGAACGTCTTCAGCCATTTCTGAAGAGTTGAGCTGGTTGTCTTCTTCCTTGTAATGCTTGCGCTCGTCTGCATATAAATAGTAGGTATAAGCAATAAACGTTCCAAATAAGATTGCGCCATCAATGCGGCTATAGTCTCCATCCCAACCAAGGATCAGGCACATAATGGTTGTGCCGATCATCGGGATCATGCTCTTCCAGCAATAGTGGCTTTACGCGCCGTCCAGATCCACGCCCTTGACATTCTCATCTGCTGGCATCCACATCCGAGCCGATGTTGGCGCCCAGAACGATGGCAGAACCGGTTTGATAATCCAGCGTGCCGCGCAGAATATTGACCGACGCGGTGAAGTGTGAAGTAATCTCCGGCAGCGATGTAGCAAGTTCATATTGCCAGTACCTCATGCCTGTCGATGAAAGTGCATCCGGTATACCTCGTGTAGGGTTTGGCTATCCCGATCCTGGCCAGTTGGCTCCCAATATCAGCACAGCGAGCGCAAACAAACCAACCGCGATAACTACGAAAATGTTCCAATCTTGCATCATAATAAGTCCTTTTCTGAAAACGATTGATTATATGACCCTTTTTTCCAGTCGCAATAGTGTCTGAGGAGCATACAACGAAATCCCGTATCAAAGGTTGTAGTCAATAAGGAGATGATCTGCATCTTCGATTTGACGAGCGAGATGTAATTTCCCAAATCGATCAAGCACACTTTGCTACAACAAATCGTCCATTTTCGACGGCGGATTGAGGACATTGGTGAGCGTGCTGTCCATCATAGTCTTCCTGGTACCAATCTGCGCCCTACAAACAACTCCTAGCACACATTGCCCGTATTCGTCAGCGCAGCGACCGCGGCGATCTGCCTTTTGGCTCTACCGACCAGTGCTTGGTTGTCAACAAGCATCATTTTTGAGATTGTCTTTCCAGTAGTAACAATCGAATAGAACCTCACCCTTCATGCGACCCTCCCCCGATTCGTTCGCTTCGTTCCACTGGGCAGCATTCTTTCTCATTCGCCCAACTGCCTCATGTAGTAAACCACCCGAACCACTCTAACTGTTATCGCGTCAAGGGGCGACCATTAATCACTGGATAAGTTTGTTCAAAAACAATAGTAGACAACGATGACAAAACGAAGACGTTTTGATACCGGAATATTACACTTACCAGCTTTTACGGACACATCAGTACTGCCCGTGTGCTGATCTGCATATTGTATCTATTAAAGGATGGAAGACCTCGGTACGGGTTTCCATCATAGTCGGCAGACTGCCCATCAGATCAATTCTAGTTGTAGGGAACGGTCTTGCGAACTTCCGTTTTGTAGTGTTTGCGGAAGGGGGTCACTCTCTCCGCTTTGCTCGCAGGGCAAGGCCCATTCCCTACGAAAGATGGTTGGTAGGTTGGCTTTTTGAAACAACCCGGACGTCAATGTTACAGCAGCAGACTAATACTTTCAACTACTACTTTTTGAGGTTTGCTTGGTGTCGAACGTGTATTTCCAGCCCCTTTCAGAATCAAAATCCGGATAAACGTAAAAGGATTCAAAATGTCATCGAAGGTGCAGAATCGCATTCCGACCTGTGAAATGGAGAATTGAGTAAAATGGGTAGAGTCGTTTACTTAGAAAGCATCTCAATGCGCAGACCGAACACTCTTCTATTAATAATCAGCTCCCTTTTCATCCTGACTCTGCTTGCCTGCCAGGCTGCGCCAACGCCCATGCCCCCCACGGAGACACCTGCCCTTACAACAGCCACGCTTGCAGCAGAAACCACCGAAGCGCCGGATCCAACACCCACTGCCACGAGCGAGCCCCCAATTTACGTCTACCAGCCCAACCCGGATTTGCCGCTTGCCTTAAGCGAGTTGGTCGCGCAGCAGGCTCTCGCACAGACGCAAGGCGCAGCCAATGAGAGCGCCTACACCTTCGAATTTGGTGACGCCAATCCGGTCGGCAATTGGGTTTATGCCCTGGTGGCGCCCTTCCCGACCGTCCCGGACGAGGTCAGCGCCAGCTGGCTGCAAAACCTCTGGCAAGGCCAGCCGGAAGACGCCATCCAAACCCTGCTGGTCGCGGAAGGCGATTTGCCCGCCCTCACCAGCATGCTGGGTCAGCCCAGGCAGACGGTTCAGACCTACCCTAAAGACAAACTGCTCGAGACAGCCTGGACGACGCAAAACACCTGGGCGATCATCCCCTTTGAGGAGATCCAGCCGCGTTGAAGGTGTTGATCATCGACGGGCAATCCCAATCCACAAAGATTTCAGCGCCGATCATTACGCGTTGAACGTTCCGATGTCCGTTAGCCCGGTGAAAGCAGACGAAAATTTCACTCTGCCGCCCGAACTGGCAGCACTGCGCCTATCTAACCTCGACACATCCAAAATCACGACGGTGATGCTCACTGGCGTAACCGCCCTGGTGCGCGCGACCGCGGTGGGGATGGACCAGCGCGGCATCCTGGTTCCCGGCGAGAACATCGCCGACATCATGCAAGCAGCTGATATCCTGCACGTCAGCAACGAAGTGCCTTTTGCTGAAGTCTGCCCGCCGCATACTTTTGGCGATTACCTGGTTTTCTGCACGCCTGAAAGCTACATGGAGCTGCTGCGTTTTGTCGGTACGGATATCGTGGAACTGACCGGCGACCACTTCCAGGATTACGGCCGGGAGGGGATGCTTTTCACCCTCGGGCTCTACGCCAAGGAAGGCTGGCCGGTCTATGGCGGCGGCAAGGACATCTTCGATGCCCGTAAAGCGGTGAAACTAGAGATCAACGGGAACAAGCTGGCTTTCATCGGCTGCAACGCGAAATCGCCCAATTTTGCCCAGGCGAGCGAAACCTCGAGCGGCGCCTACCACTGCGACATGGACTACATGGCTGAGGCTGTGCGGGAACTCAAAGCGGAAGGCTATCTGCCGATTGTCACCTTCCAGCACGAAGAACGCTATTTGTGGTCTCCCAATGCCGCGATGGTGGAAGACTTCAACACAGTAGCGGAAGCTGGCGCAGTGATCGTCAGCGGCAGCCAATCGCACGTGCCGCACTATGCTGAGTTTTACGGTAAAAGCTTCCTCCATTATGGGCTCGGCAACCTGTTTTTCGACCAGTACGGTATCGCGCCAAATACAGATATCGGCTTCCTCGACCGGCATGTATTCTACCTGGGACGCTACCTGGGCGTGGAATTGCTGCCCATCCAGTTCATTGACAAGGTTCAGCCGCGCCTGATGACCCTCGAAGAAAAGGCTGAGACTCTTTCTGTCATGTTTGACACGATGCGCATGTGGTGGAAGGACGAGGACAATCAGCCGGTGATGCCTGCCTGGTATTCGATCCAATAAAAACAAACAGCTTCTGACAAAAAGGTAAGCTCTATAGACCATTATTCATTTTATTTGCAACCAACCTCAGGTAGACAATCTTTTTCTATATCGTTTTACTAATTTAATATGTATTCATTTGTTAAATTTTTCTCAATGGTACTGAGCCAGCAGATGGTATCCACTCCAGTCACCGAGCTGGACGGCGATATTGTCCAGAAGGATGGGAGGAACAAACCTGATTCTAGCATCTAAATCAGGGGAGGTAGCAACCAGATGCTGCCAGGGAGAAAGTCTTTGTAAGGATGAATGTTTTCTGACAGCATTGTAGTAATAGAGATAATTCATAGCTTCAAGGAAGAAGTCCTTTTGGGAATGAATGGAAAGCAATCTGGGGATATAAAACTCCTCGTCATCGGTACGGTGGGAGCGTTCAACATGCGCGTTCTCCTGAGGGCTGGCAGCATGGTTCTGGATAATTGAACAGCCAAATCCAGACAGGAGTTTTCTGAGTTCGATGAGTTTGAGCCAGGATTTCCCACCAAACTCCTCACCCCGATCCACAGTAAAGACGATGGGCACCGAGACACCGTGACTTCTGAGCCAGGAAAGCACCCACAGAAAGAAAGTCAGGCCATTGGTCCAGCTTTTCTGATCAGAGTAAGCCATCAGTTTGAAGCGGGAGTTAACATCGACAGCAGTCCACTGATAGAGAGGAAACTGTTTCGAGTGAAAGTGACGGATCTGCTCCAGGGTCAGCGCTTTTTGGTCCACGACATATTTGAGGTCAATTTGCACGATTTCAAACGCTTTGGCCTGATACCAATCCACATAAGGACGTGAGCCTTTTTTATGGGGTTTGTGAGGCTTCAGTTTCGATTTGGCTTTGTTGCGTCTGAGAATATTGCGGATAGTGTTTTCAGACATCGTCAAACCATCCAGTGCCTCCAGTTCCTCTTTCAACCTGACAGGTCCATAGCGGGTCTTTTTTCTAAGCTCCAGAATCCTGGCTTCAATCTCAGCACTCGTTTTGTTGTGTACCCGGTGTGGCGCTTTTGATCCATCTTTCAAATCCCCTGCCTTATTCTTGCGGATCGCTTTGTAGATTGTCGCCCGGCTGACACTCAAGATCCTGGCTGTTGCTGTCACATTCCCATTGTGTGCCTTCAAAACCTGTAGAATTGCTCGCCTGGCTGCCTCGGGACTAATCTGCCTCAACTCTTGGTAATCTAAGTGGGTTATAGCTTTGATCAATGTACACCTCGATGTCTTGATATCTTATCCCCCATAACTCCAAACATCGGTCCCGGTACAACTCGTATGACTTATCTAAAAAGTGTATACCATGTGCTGACCTCCTCACAAAATTTTTCTCAATTACCTTGACTACCACCTTAGTACAGGTATAATGATTAAGAAAAGAGGTGTTCCTCTTCAGTAATCAACCTTCAAATCTTATAGCGTCGTTCGTAAAGAAGGTCTTCCACGACCCAGACAAAAATTACCACTTGTTCATTTTTCTTGTCTACGCTTTGAGCGTGTCCTTTTAACCAATAATTAAAAAAAGAATATTACGGAGGTGAACATTACAAATGTCGTGTGTGTCGTATATGTTGTTTTTGTTTCTTCTAATATGAGTGTAATAAGGAACTGACATGAAGAAAAAATTGTTTAGTCTTTTTATTGTCCTGATTTTTGTCCTAAGCTCCTTCTCCAGCCTTACAACTTCAAGCGGAATTGCGAAATCAAGCGATCCAGACCCAATCGTAACGGTTGAACAAGCTGTTTTGGATGAAATGCAAACCAAAGGCTCGGCCAGCTACTGGATCCAATTCAAGAACGAAGTGGACCTAAGCCCGGCCTATACCATGAGCTGGAGCGACAGAGGTTGGTTTGTTTATGAAACCCTTCTAAAACAAGCCGAAGTCACCCAAGCGCAGGTAAAGAACTACCTCACAGGCAGCAAAGTTGAATTCAAGAGTTACTGGATCAACAACTCAATTTTGGTGACAAGTTCATCGAAATCCGTCTTGAATGACCTCCAAAAATTCGACGGTATTGAGAGTATCCAGGCTCGAAAAACTTATATTCTCTACGAACCAGACACTTCTGCTGCCCTGCTCGACAACGGCATCAATGCGATTGAACCCAATCTGACGCATGTCAATGCTGACGACGTTTGGGCGATGGGGATTGATGGCGCGGGCTTGGTGATCGCCAACATCGACACCGGCGTGCGTTATTCGCACCAGGCACTGGTTGGTCAGTACCGCGGAAATCTTGGCGGCACTTTTGACCACAACTACAACTGGTTCAATCCCGATGATCTCGGTGACGATGTTCCCCGGGATGGCAATGGTCACGGTACCCACACCATGGGCACTATGGTCGGGGATGACGGCAGCGCGAATCAGATCGGCATTGCTCCTGGAGCCGAGTGGATTGCCTGCGCAGGCTGCCCGGATGGAAGCTGTACTGACACCGCTCTGCTGGGCTGCGCCGAATTTATCGCTGCGCCAACTGACTTGACTGGCAATAACGCTGATCCAGATCTGCGCCCGAACGCGGTCAACAACTCCTGGGGTGACTGCGGTCAGACCTACGATCCCTGGTTTGCAGACGTTATTGATGCCTGGCATGCTGTGGGTACTTACCCAATCTTCTCCAATGGCAACGCCTCGAACTGCGGCTATTCCGCTCCTCCCGGACTTAACACGGTCGGCAACCCTGCCCGCTCGGGCAATGTGACTGGTGTTGGTTCTTCTGGTGAGCAAAACGGGCTATATGCCAGCCATTCCAACTGGGGACCAACTGATAATATGGATACCGTCAATCCCACCGATGGATATGACGAATTGAAACCCCAGGTGTTGGCACCAGGTGTGAGCATCCGTTCTTCCGTGCCAACAAGTGATACTTCTTACGAAGATGGCTGGTCTGGCACGTCCATGTCTGCCCCTCATGTGACCGGTTTGGTTGCCCTCATCTGGCAGGCAGCGCCCTGTCTGATTGGTGATTATGCTGTTACTGAAAACCTGATCGAATCCACCGCCGTGGACATGGTCTACGATGACGGCTCATCCCTCACTCCCAGCAACTTCCCGAACTACGCGACGGGTTGGGGCGAGATTGACGCCCTGGCAGCAGTCAACTATGCGAGCGGAATGTGCGCGATGGGAACGTTGGAAGGCACGGTCACAACCGATGGAACCACACCGGTTGAAGGTGCCAAGATCTTCGCCGATAACGGCGCAGGTTACACCAAGAATATCTACTCTGCCCCCAACGGCAGCTATAGCACTGGCTTGCCCGAAGGCACCTACACATTGACCGCCAGCAAGTATGGTTACCAATCGGACACGGTTACTGGCATCGTCATCACCGAAGGTGCCACTACCATGCAAGATTTTGAAATTCCCCAACTGGGAATGTCACTCGTCTCGGGTTATGTTTATGACGGCGGTGTGGAAGGATTGGGCGAGCATGGATATCCGCTTTATTCCTCCATTCACGTTTCAACCCCCGGATTTGATGAGACTATCTACACAGATCCCTTCACCGGCTACTACGAAATCGAGCTGGTAGAAGCGACTGAACATACATTCACCACTGATCCAATTCCTGGGGGTTATGATCCTCTGGTGGAAGCTGTC
>JAXGPH010000027.1:0-20372 GCA_040767065.1 Anaerolineaceae bacterium
CGGTTTTGCAATCTCCCTCTCCATCTTTATTCCCTCGCTACCTGTCATTCCGGTCGCCATAGCGGTAATCGTTATCATCGGGGTGCTGCACATCCGCGGCGTTACCAGTGCCGGCAACTTGCAAGTGGTGCTTGGCGCGTTTTTGTTAGCCGTTTTTGGCACTTTCATCTTCAAAGGATTTTTTAGTGAGGGGGGTTTTTCTATGTCAACCTTCCTTTCCGGACGCCAGGTCTTCGAAAATCAAAGCACTATCGCCCATATTGGGCGCATGCTTTCCGCCATTGCCCTTGCCTATAATGCCTACGTTGGTTTTGAGGTTATCGCTGATGACGCCGAAGAGATCACCAATCCCAGCCGCAACATTCCGGTTGGCATCCTTGTCAGTCTGCTGCTAACCACGCTGATCTACACATCAGTCACGATGGTCACTGTTGGCACTGTGCCGTTCCCGGAACTTGCGGGTTCCGACACCGCCCTGACGGATGCCGCCTCCCATTTCTGGCCGTCCATCGGCGTACCGATCATGGGCATTACCGGTATTATCGCCACGCTTACGTCCGTAAACTCAGCCATGCTCTCAGCCACGCGTGAAGCCTTCTCGCTCAGCCGCGAACGCGTGTGGCCGCGCCAGTTTTCCCGCCTCAGTCACTGGCGTACCCCATGGGTGGCAATCATGATGGTGGTGATCGTCAGCTCGCTTGTGGCATCGATTGGTCTGGTAGATTTCCTCAGCTTCATTTCGAGTGCCGGCTACATGTTTGTCCTTTTCTGGGCAACACTGGCGATGCCGAGGTTGCGCAAGAAATTCCCTGATATCGAACGCCCCTTCAAAGTGCCGCTCTACCCTGTCACAGTTATTGCAGCGGCATTAGCCGGAGTACTCATTATTTCCTTTGCCAATCCGAGAGCCCTGCTTTTTTTGGGCATCGTGCTGGTTGTTCTGAGCGTGGCTTACATAATCTCAAAACAAATTAAAACACGTCAGGAGCTCAACGCGCGGCTTGAGTCTCAGGAAGGCGGCGGTCGGGTATTGGTCGCCGCCAAGCGGGTCAGCACTGCTCGCAACCTGGTGAACCTCGCCACCCAATTAGTCGACCAACAGGAAGATACCGCAATTTGTCTTTTCACGGTCGTGAAGCCTCCCATCAACTTTGGGCCTGCCGATGTGCCCGAGCTCGTGGAGGCTAAGAAACAGGAACAACACAAAATTCTTAAAGCAATCACCCCGATCGCTATGCAGCAAAATGTCCCCATCTATGCCAAATTGAAAGCCGCGAGTCGGGTGGAGGAAGGGATCTTCTCGGAACTGAGCCGCCACAAGGATGTAAACCTGGTGATGTTGGGTTATCCGCAGGACCACGCAAAAGTTGAATTTCCCAACAACATCATCAAGGAAGTCATGATGATGGCAAATCGTAACGTTGCCGTCCTGCGCGACCGCGGTCTTCCGAACCCCATTCGGCGTATCCTTGTACCGGTTGGCAGTGGTCCAAATGCGCGGCTTGCCTTGCAGTTGGCGCATGATATCGTCCTGCCCAATGATGAGGGTGTGATTGTTGCCCTCAGACTGGTGCTCGGCGATGCTGATGAAGAACGGCTTGAAGACGAGGAGCTCCAGGTGCGTGAGATTGTTGAGCAGGAGTTGGGCGATATTGGAAACGTTTTTCAATTCAAAGTTCGCACAACGGATTCGATTGCCGATGCAATCCTGGCAGAGTGCCAGGAAGGCGATTACGAATTGATGATCATCGGTGCGGCCGAGGAAATTCTCGCTCCTGACCAGATCTTCGGCGTACTGGATGATTACCTGATGGAAGTAGTGCCTTGCTCGATGATGGTTGTACGGCGGTACCAAACCGCCCCGGCATTATGGGTGCACAAACAGATCAAACTCATCGAACAATGACCTTCCGGAGATCAAGCAAAAGCTGAAGAAAAAACGTTTCATTTTTAGAGGGAGCAAGCCAAATTGTATGGATGGGCCTTGGTCCATCCGCTGCGTGTCATCTATCCGAGCTTTGGCGGTGGGAGTAAACCCCCACCGTACAACTAATTCGTACGGATGGGCTCGCGTGCCCGCGAAGCAGGGTATCAGTCCATCCGCTTTGTTGGCAAAATCGGTAAATTGCGGTGGGAGTGAACCCCCACCGTACAACTATCTCATACGGATGGGCTTTAGCATTTTTTATTGACAGCCAACCCGGCTGATTGTACAATATGACCGGTCGGTCACACCATCTTAAGGAGCCTATGCCCACAAAAACCTACCATAATCTACCCGAAAAGAAGCGCCAGAAAATCGAAGAAGCTGCCATTGCTGAGTTTGCAGCCAATCCGCTGCAAAGCGCTTCAATCAATTCAATCGTCAGCAAGGCGGGCATCGCCAAGGGATCTTTTTACCAGTACTTTGATAACATCGAAGACCTGCACGGTCATATTCTGACCATTGTCCGCAATAAAAAACTTGAAGTGGTCAATAGTTTGCCCCTCGATTCGACCAATCTTGACACATTTCGCTACCTGAAGCGAGTCCTTCAGGCTGCGGTTGAATTCCAAATCCGATACCCGGATTTAGCCAGCATTGAGCGCTTTCAGCGGTTGAGCGCTAATCACCTGAGCAGCGTTGACCCTGAGACGGGTGAACGAATGAGTGGGGACGGGCGCTTTCATGCCTTTTTGACCCAGGGGATCCTACATGACGACATCGCCACCTGGGTGGATGTGGACATGGCGGCTTTTATGCTTGAAATCATTGAAAGCGGGATTGCACCTTATCTGGTGGAACGGATTGGCGACAAAGTCCCCGCAACTGCTTCAGGCAAACTTTTTTCGGTTCTTGACCGCCCAACCCAGGATTTGTTCGACAACTTGATGGATATCCTCGAAGCAGGTCTGGCGCGTGACCCACAAATCCGGAAAGATTTTTATTCGAAATAAAGGGGTTCCACTGGTTCGGCGGTTTTACGACATGAAATAGACCTGCCATAAAGCAGATCTTTTCTAATCATTTACGCCAGCGAAAGATCGGAGACGCCCAGGCAAGTGCCGATCTGTAATGAACCCCGGATCCAGTCGTGGTCAAGTGGAATAGTCTTAACTTTGCCAGCCACTTCGTCTAATGGAACGCTGGTGACCGAGCCATCGATACGGCAAGCCATGCGCCCAAACTGACCTTCGACCGCCATCTTCATGCTCCATTCCGACAGTTGGGTGGCGAGCAGACGATCAGCCGCAGTCGGGGTGCCCCCGCGGACCAGAGAGCCCAGGATGGTGATGTGAGTTTCGAGGTCCGTGGCTTCACCGAGGCGACGTGCCAGCAGCAAGGTTTGCGCGGAGTAGTTGTTCTCGATGCGTTCGAGCGCTTTTTCCTGCTCCTCGGCGCTTGCGGCTCGCTTGCTGGCAGCCAGTTCCATAAAGTCCACCAATTCCCTCGACCTGGCTTTTTCGGCCACAGCCACCAGCGAGAAGTTGCGTCCAGTAGCCTGACGGCGTTGAATGGCCTCGATGACCACATCGAAATCATAAGGGATTTCCGGGATGAGGATCACGTCCGCGCCCGCAGCCAAACCCGCGCCCATAGTCAACCAGCCGGAGGAATTACCGAGCAGCTCCACCAGCATGATGCGGTGCGTGGCGTTGGCATTGGTGTGCAACCGGTCAATTGCCTGGGTGGCGATCTCACGGGCGGTGTCGAAACCGATGGATTTATCCGTGCGGGGGACGTCGTTTTCGCAGGATTTTGGAATGGTGATAATATTCAACCCTGCCTGGCTGAGGTGATAGGCTGCGGATTGGCTCTTGTTGTCGCCAATGATGATTAGTGCGTCAAGATTGTTGCGGCGGTAACTGTCGATGGCTTCCTGCGTACGGTCAATGGGACCTTGCGGGCTGGGCATAAATCCGGGCACGTGGCGGCTGGTGCCGAGGATTGTTCCGCCCTGCGTGAGGATGTCCGAAAGCATCGTGCCTTCCAGCAGGTTCAATTTGCGGTCCTCGATTAAGCCGAGATATCCGTCCCGGAAACCAAGCACTTCCATATTGTGGGTGTTTGCTACCGCTTTGCCAAAACCGCGGATGGCGGCGTTGGCCCCAGGGCTGTCACTGCCTGTTGTGATTAATCCGACTCTCATCTTACACACTCCTGCATTTCATTAATCCAATTATAGTCTTAGTAGAGAAGGTCGGAGCAGAGGGGAAGAGTGGAATGCGTAAAGGAGTGCGTACAACAACCCCATTTTGGTCTTCCACCTGTTATAGTTATATAAAAGGAGGTTGCCATGGAAATTAATGAAACACTGCTGAATGAGATTGTCCTGCTCCGCCAGACCTTGGAGCGGATTGCTGCCTCGTTGGAAGATATCGACGATACCCTCGAATTCATGTATTTGGGGGTTGATTACGAGGATGAGGAAATAGAGGATCTGGAACTGCTTGATTCGGAGGCGGATGACGTGGAATTTGGCGGAGAGTACCACGAAGTAGGAGCGGACTAACCGGGGTTGGAGTAGCGATTACAGAAACAAAAAACCGCCTGTTCTCACAAGCGATTGTTTTGTGTGCCGAGTCACGGACTCGAACCGTGGACCCTTCAATTTTCAGTCGAATGCTCTACCAACTGAGCTAACTCGGCAACGAACTGAAATTTTAACCGCCAGTGGCAAGACTGTCAAGGTTGTACTGGTGCTGGATAGGAATCACCCAGTGAATTGCGTGACGCAGGGAGAGGTTGAACGCAGCGATTTTGTTACAACAGACCTGGAAAGTGCGTTCAATCCGCCGCCGTGCTCAAAACAAATGAAATACGGCGGACTGAGGACAGTCAAACGTTGACGCAAATGTAAACCCTACAATCCGCCCGTCATTCGTGATGCTTGATGAAAGCATCAGCTCTAGGCTCTCACTTTTCCCACGTGACTCAACCTCGTAAAACTATTCCAACACAATCGTAGTGCCTCAATAAACAAGCTTACTTTACCTTTACAGCTAAAGTAATATTATTTGTGAGGTAATGCGGGATTTGTCAATGCGGGATTAGGTCTTTCCTAAAATTTCGTGTATAATATTCATTTGTGCCTGTCAAGAAGACGCTAACAATAATTTAAGCCCGGAAGGAGGTGAATAGCAATGGCAAGTGTAACTTTGAGACCAAATGAATCGCAGGATTCTCTTCTCAAGCGCTTTCGAAAGAAGGTCGTGAAGAGTGGTGTGCTCAGCACCGTGCGCCGCAAACGCTGGTTTGTTTCCAAGAGTGAGCAGCGCAGAATGGACAAGAAAAAGGCTGTTCGTCGTTCCTACCGGAAGTCGTACGATTGATGAAAGCCAGGAAGTGAGGTTTTATGGCTAAAGAAGATGAGAAGATTACAGTTGATGGCACGATTATTGAAGCCCTTCCCGGAACACAATTTCGGGTGAGGCTTGATAACGGTCACGAAGTGCTGGCATATCTTTCCGGTCGTATGCGTCGTTATTATATCCGCATTCTCTTAGGAGACTCAGTGCGGGTGGAAATGTCGCCTTATGATTTGAATCGCGGTCGCATTGTATACCGACAACGCCGCCCAAATTCATCCGAACCACAGGAATTCTAATCCTTGTCTTATGAAAGCCCTCATTATGAGGGCTGTTTTTTTATCCCAATTTGGATACAATCAAGCCTATGCTGACACCACAGAATCCACCGGGGATGATACGCAATTTTAACCTGGCACGCGATGGCGAGGTGGTTGCCAACCTGATCGAGGAAGCATTCTCCCTGAAAAATGATCCGGACGGGCAAATTGTGCTGATTCAGATGCGCGAGAATGCCCGCAGGTTGAAACAAGCCCATTGGGTACCTCTGACTATGCCAGTCTTAGGTTTTGTCTGGGAGGTTGATGGTCGTTTGGTGGGCAACATCTCGGTTATGCCCTACACTCACCGCGCTCGTCGGCTGCATTTGATCGCCAATGTAGTTGTGGACCCTGCATTTAGAGGGCAGGGAATTGGTAAAGCCTTGGTTACTCAGGCACTGCGATATAGCCGCAAGGTTGGCGTGCGGCAAGTTTGGCTTCAGGTTCAGCGCGATAACTTCGCCGCCATTCGAATGTACCAGCAGCTTGGTTTTCGTGAGGATCATTGCCTGGATGTTTGGAAGAAAAGCGCGTCAGCAAGATCGAGCCGAACCTGGCACTATCGATATCCGAGCCTTTATCAAATTCGTGGCAGGCAATTTGGCGATTGGCGAGCCCAAAAAGAGTGGCTCAAGCTCAACTATCCCCCAGCTACGCGCTGGTATTCTGCTTTGGAATTTGGCAATCTCTCACCCTGGGCTGGGCTAAACCCCTTGAATTGGGTGAAGCTGATTGAACTTAGCCAATATAGTTTATGTGTGGGGGATCAATTGGCGGCTGTTTTGAGTTTCCAGCGGACGGTTTTACGCTCAGACAACCTCTACATCGCTGCTCCGCAGACTTCAGCTGAAAACGAGCAAGTAGGCATTTTGTTAACCCATTTTCTGCAAGAGAATTGGACGGGCAAGCCGCTTATGGTGGAATATCCAACCGGCAGGGCGGTCAGCGGTTTTGAGAGCAGCGGTTTCACTTTGGCACGCACCTTACTTTGGATGCGTGTAGAAATTTAAAAAAGCCTGTACAGAAAAACTGTACGGGCTTTTTAAGTACATTCCGAGAGTTAAAGCTCTTCGTCGACGACGATTTCTACCAATTTCAGGAATTCCTGCCACTCCTCTTTGAAAAAGTGAAGGGTTACATTGTTGAGTTCCAGATGATAGGTTGTTTCGCCATCAGGTTCATCGGCCCGCCAGGCAAGATAGTTCTCGGTTTCGGCAATGGTGGCGGTTACAGGTTCTTCGTTTTCCATAGTATCTCCTTGGTTTATTGATTAATTATCTCATAAATGAAATTGTAATGCTACTTAATCATTCGATTTTTTTTGTTTCTTGCGTTTTGCCTTTTTTCTTGATCCACTTATCTATAGACACTCTGTTCTTTACCACTGTTTGCTTCAGCCAGACGTTGAGGGGAGCGGTAACCTTCTTGAACCAAGCCCCAATCTGCCCGAGGGGTTTTTTGAGCCAGGATTGGATGCGTTTCGCTAATTTGCGCAAAGCAACCAGCAGCGCAGGCTCTTTTGGCTTTTGGTAATACGCCATGCCTTCCCAGGGATCCTGATCGAAGATCTTTTTTGTGGCATAACCCAGGAGCAGCTTTAGTGTCGCGACTGTAGGGGCGGCAAGTATGATGCCAAGCAGCCCAAATATCTGACCGCCGATTAGCGCAGAGATCATAATTGCAGCGGGATGCACTTCCAGGGTCTCACCCATCAATTTTGGGGTGAGAACGTGATCAAGAATCATATCGATCACTATCGCGATGGCAAGGACCAGGACGACGTACATTAACTTGGTAAGCCCATAGGGTGTGGGATCCTGCATAATGGCGCCGATAATGAAGCCAATCCAGCCGATCCAGGCACCTATGTATGGGATAAAGCGACCCAAACCAGCGATGATTGCCAAAACAAGGAAGTAAGGCAAACCAATTATGCCGAGGACGATACTGTAGGTTGTGATTGCTATTGCCACGACTGTGAACTCACCACGGATAAAGGCATTGAAAATCTTGGTAATCTCAAAGCCAAGACGGCTGAAATCTTTTTCAAACCCTTTTATATTGACATTGAGCAACTGCCTTCGGACCCCGTTGGTTTCAGATGTAATGAAAAATGAGACCATGTAAGTGATTACCAGGTTGAAAAGGAAACTACCCACAAGACCCACCAGTTTACCTGCTTGCGTCGCAGCTGGCTGCAAGTAGTTGGTGATGGTCTGGGCAATAACATCGGTATCCACGTAGGGTAGTTTAAAATTAAATGGTCCGATTGTGATAATTCGGTTTGACCATGCCTCCAGAAAGGAGGTTAGTCCACCGACATTTTGAGTGAGACTGTTAAACAGATTCTGCACCTGCGTGGCAATGGTGGTACCAGCATTGGCAAGCAGCCAAATCGCCACCCCTGCAATCAGCAAGTAAACAATGGCAGTCGCTAAACGCCAGGAAATTTTCAGACGTTTGTTGATCAGGGTGCAGAGCGGGTAAAGCAAAAAAGAAATGATGAAGGCAGTGATCACCAACTTGAAGTATTCGTTAAAATAAATAATCAGCGCAAGCAGCCCGGCAATTATTAAAAGCCCGACCACCAGTTTGGTTGCCCACCCCCAGCGAGGGGAATCGGGCGAACTTTTGTGGATGGGCTCCGGTTCGATTGGCACTGGTGATTGGAGTTGGCTACTGTGATCTGTCATAATTTGATTTTACGATAAAAAAAATAAAGTGCAACATCAGACTATAAAATGTACGAGCCTTATGCAAAATTATTCAAGGCTATAATCAATGAAGGGCTGAATTGATGAATCAGGTCAATTTCAGTAAATCAGTAATTATCAGGACAAATCCGGAGTTTATTATCCAAATTAATAACGGCAACAAAAAAACAAAACCCAGCCTTGTGCAGTTCACAAGGCTGGGTTTTGTTGATTCATAAAAATTCTAATGAGCGTGCTGAAATTTGGGCGGATAATTCTTTCCGAGCTCTTCAGCTTCCTGCTTGGTATGGCCAACCGTGTCATGCGGATGGTTCGCCGGAGAGTAGATGGTGTATCTCGAGAGGCGTTCTGTCGCAGAGGTGTTGATGATATTGTGAACTGTTTCTGCAGGAATAACCCCCACATAGCCATCTTTAACAGTCAACTCATCGTCTTTGGTAACGACTTTTCCTTCGCCAGCTTCAAATCTGAAGAATTGATCGACGTCATCATGCACTTCCTGACCAATATCCTCCTTGGGTTCAAGGGACATCCAAGCCAGCTGCAATTTACCGGTATAACGCACGTGCCGGAAGTCAGCGTTTTCGACGGTATCCTTTTCAATGTTCGTGTAATGAGGTTTCATTTTTTTCTTTTTATTGTTAAATTAACTATACCAAGCCTCTATAAAATTTTCATTCGGATGGCTGTTCTTAGTCACCTTTCCTATACGAGGTTAATATTTTTTAGCACAATTCTGCCTCAACCCGGGAAGTTTACCTTTGGCAAACGCTCCGCCAGACCTTCCAGTTGAGCTTCAGGCACCTTGCCATTGGTTATCTCGTTATGCAGATACTGATCGTAAGCAGAAAGGTCCAGGAAACCATGACCGGAAAGGTTAAAGAGGATCACGCGCTTTTCGTCTTTTTCCCGCGCGTCGATAGCCTCATCGATCGCCGCACGAATGGCATGGGCAGATTCAGGTGCCGGCACAATGCCTTCAGCGCGCGCAAATTGGACTGCAGCCTCAAAAACAGCCCGCTGTTCTACCGCCACGGCTTCAACCAACCCGGCGTTGTAAAGCCCACTTAGGATGGGTGCCATGCCGTGATATCTGAGACCGCCGGCATGGATGGGATCGGGGATAAAATCGCTGCCCAGAGTGTACATTTTGAGGATAGGCACAATCCCGGCGCTGTCACCATAATCGAAATCGTATATACCTCTGGTCAGACTGGGTGTGGCTGTCGGTTCAACCGCAAGCAGCCTGATGCGCTGACCACCTTTCAGGTCTTCCCGTAAAAATGGAAAAGCCAAACCCGAGAAGTTGGAGCCACCACCCACACAGCCAATAACAACATCCGGATATTCCCCTGCCAGGTCCATCTGTTTTAGTGCTTCCTCGCCAATGATCGTTTGGTGCAGCATCACATGGTTGAGGACTGACCCCAACCCATACTTCTTTCGCCCGCCGGATTCTACTGCCACCTCCACGGCTTCGGAGATGGCGATTCCAAGCGATCCGGGATGATCAGGGCGTTTTTCAAGGTAACTGCGGCCCGTTTTTGTCTGCGGGGAAGGGCTGGCAAAGACCTGCGCCCCAAATGTCTCCATGATCACACGGCGGTAGGGCTTGCCCAGGAAGGAGGCATTGACCATGAACACCTCCAGGTCGATCCCAAACATTTGGCACGCCATCGCCAAAGCGCTGCCCCACTGACCTGCGCCCGTTTCGGTGGTCATCGCGTGAGTTCCGCTGATCTTGTTAAAGAAAGCCTGCGGGATGGCAGTATTCAGTTTATGCGAACCGGCAGGGGATTCCCCTTCATATTTGAAGTAAATATGGGCTGGGGTATTCAAGGCTTTTTCCAGGCGGCGCGCGCGAATCAGTGAGGTTGGACGATAAAGTTTATAGATCTCCCGCACTTCTTCAGGGATGGGCACATAACGCTCCATAGTCGTTTCCTGCTCAATCAGCGCAAGCGGGAAAAGAACTTCGAGCGCCTCTTTGGTGATCAATTCTTTCGTAATCGGGTTGAAAACAGGCGTTGGGGGCACGGGGCTGTCTGCGTTCATGTTGTACCAAAAGCGCGGAATATCGCTTTCGCTCAAGTGGTATCGGGTTTGTTCCTGGTTCTTCATGGCAATTCTCCTTGGTTGTTGGTTTTAAATCAAACACATCCATCCACTGGGGACGAATGTGTCAGCAATCCGCGGTGCCACCCCGGTTAAACCAGCCTGTTTAATCAAAAAATCCCTGGTGATGCACACAGGGAATAAGCCAGCTTCACTCTTTTTGAGTACGGCGATAAAATCGCGATACCCTTTACCCAGATAACGGTGGCATCTCCGGCGTAGGGTACTTGCCTTTAGGCTTTCTCCCTGCAACTCAGGGGTCCATTCGACGCATTCGTGTGGGCAGGTTTTCAGCAACTCCTGCTCTCTGTGCCACCGTTTTTGCGGCTACTAGTCCTCATCAAAGTCTTTGAATGATCAATTGCTAAAATTATAGGCAGAATTTCGTGGGAGTCAAGAGGCATTTATTGTTTTTGCATTTATTTGCATTTATTGTTTTTACAAGTCCGTTAACCACATTTTAGAGCCCAAAAGCAGACACTTGCTATAAATATTGTAAAAAAAGCTCGATTGATGCGCTTCAAACTTATGGAAAACTTAAGATGAGAGCTCCCGTAATATAATCCTCACATGAAGAAAGCACACGCTTTGAGTATTGAGCTCCCCGGGGAAGTCTTGCTGATAATGACCGCGATCGTCTGGGGCACCGGCTTTGTGGCGCAGCGCAAAGCGATGGAGGGCATGCAGCCTTTTGCCTTCATTGCCCTGCGCTTTTTTCTGGGCTGCCTGGTTTTACTGCCAGCCTTAATATTAAGGAGGGCAGGCAAAAGGACCAACACAGCTTTTGATTGGAAGGGGTTTTTGAGAGGCTTGGTTTTACCCAGCATAATACCGGGCTTGTTTTTATTTTCCGGAACGAGCTTGCAGCAACTCGGGATCATGACCACCAGTGCGTCCAAAGCGGGCTTTCTGACTGCTTTATACCTGGTGCTCGTGCCTGTACTCGGCTTATTCCTGGGCAAGAAGGTTAACCTCTGGGTATGGATTGGGGTGGCTTTGGCTTTGGTGGGGGTCTGGTTGTTGTCGGTTGACCTGCAACTGAGCATTCAAAAAGGAGATGTCTTGATTCTCGTCGGAGCCTTGTTTTGGGCGCTGCAAATCCTTGCGCTGGATTATTTCGCCACCCAATTGGACGCCCTTGAGCTGGCTTTTGGTCAGTTTCTAACTGCCGCCGTCCTCGGATCGGTCGTGAGCCTGATTGCCGAGAGTGGACCGCTGGTATATGACCCTTCTGCCTGGGGACCGCTTTTATATTCTGGTATTGTCGCGGTTGGAATTGGTTTCACTCTGCAAGTCTTTGGACAAACCAAGGTCGACCCAGCCCTGGCGTCCTTGATTTTGAGCCTCGAGGCTGTCTTTGCCCTGTTAGGTGGGATGATTTTCTTGGGGGAGAGGCTGAGCGGCAGAGAGTGGTTAGGATGCGTTGTGATGATGGCTGCGGTTATCTTGGTGCAGCTAAAAGGGCACCAACAAAAAACGGAGGCAAAAAGTCAATAATTTCTTTTTCCTATCGGATGTTATTCCACAAGTGCTATCGTGATGACGTAGCGCGGTTGTGTCCAGTAATCAGTATTTGAATCTTTAATCTCATCCAAAGCCGCCCCGCCGCAGAAGTAGATCAGAAGTGGGGGGAAGTCGGGTTGGAGTTGGCGCGGTCGTTGCCGTTGGAGTAGCCACAGCTGTCATTGTGCATGATAGGCAAGGCTGAGATGAAGCCGTTGTGGTCGCCTTTTTGTTGGGGTGAGTGTGAATGTGAGGATGGGTGTGTTCGTAGGCGTGCTGGTTTTGGTCCTAGGCGGAATAAGGCTGACGGATCTTTCATGGTCTCATGACCATGAAAGATGCATGACCGCCGGGTCTCTAATGAACCTAATGGGAAGCTGGTCGCCGCGCAACAGAAGCTCGCGATGACGACTTCACTCGCACATCCAAAGGATTGCGGAGGGAGTGAACCCCCTCCGTACGAAGGATTGCGATGTTCAATCCGGCAGTACGGGAGTAATAAACCTAAGCCGGATTCCTCAGTTGAATCCGGCGGACGAAAAAACCTTCCCCCTGGGGGGAACCCGTGGCAAGCAAGGGCAGGTGGGGACCACCTGCGGTGGATGAGAGTTTCTTGTCATCATTGTGAGGAGGGAATCGGCGTGTCAATCTGCGGTTTTGTTTGTCTACAAAGACAAAAGCAGACCGCCATACCCTGCTTCGCGGGCACAGGCGCAAAGGAAGCTCGCGATGACCGAGTTCCAAAAGCTTGTGTGTTTTGCCAGACAAGCATATGAGTCCATCCATAATAAGTGCCTCCGTACGGTGGGGGTTTACTCCCACCGCTAATATTGCCTTACAACTAACGGCGGATGGGCACAAGGCTTATCCCTACAAGGACTTGTTCCGGATGGCAGGTGTCATGATGCTGGGAGCGAAGCGAGCAGCATTCACTCCCGCCGCAACAATCTGCTGTTGGCATATTCAACGGTTGGATTAATCTCCTGCTTCGCGGGTACAGGCGAGAGGAAGCTCGCGATGGCAGGCTGTGCCCTAACTGCAAGGGCGTATAAATCTTGAGTGCAAATACGAAAGGAGCAACGTTCTCCACCAGCTCAACAACGACAGGATTGGGAGCGTTTGGGTGCCAAATCATGAAAACTGGCAGCACAACTTGCAAAAATGCCTCATTCAGCCGGACAAGAAGCGCCAGCCGGGTTGTGGGACGGTAGGTGAAAAAGCGAATGGAGTGGTTTGATTAAATCGGTTTCAGATGCGGCAATGAACAGCCAACAGCCAGATTTTTGGGACCCGTGGGGAGATTGAGAAGTTTGGCTGACAGTACAAGTGTGTCTTTGGAGTGGGGGTCGCAATGTGCGGCTAACTTTGTGGGGCAACCTGATTCCATGGGTATGGTTTTGGTGTCCGCATTGGTAGGCTGTCCGCTTTTGCTGTGTTCTGCCAGATTTTCCTGCTTCCGGCTGTTTAATTCCTGACCGACAACCTCGATTTTTTTTCGAACAAGTGCTTTGTGGCTGCGTATAGGTAACTCTTGATTAATGGTGAGAATTGTCAGTTGACGCGCAGTAGTTGGAGCGGGTATATTTAGTCTACTACTGCTGCGAGGTTCGTTATGATCTATCATCTGACCACCCTGCCTGAATGGCAAAAGGCGCAAAATGAAGGGGTTTATATCCCAAGCGGTTTCGAGAAGGACGGTTTCATTCACTGTTCCAATCATTATCAGATCAAATTCACTGCCAATCAGCTGTTTCGTGAGACGCCCCAACTGATCGTGTTGGAAATTGATCCCAACCTGACCAACGCGGAACTGGTTTACGAGAATCTCGAGGGTGGAGAAATGCCGTATCCACATCTTTACGGCACTTTACCGGTCAGCGCGGTCAAAACTGTTTTTGAACTCGGGCATGAACCCAATGGAGAGGTAATCCTTCCAGACGCGCTCATCCCTCCTAAACCGGAGCTCTTCACTGAGCTGCCTTATGGGCAAGCGGGGCGTGTTTTCCGCTCGCCTACCCCAGGCAGCAAGTACTTTGATCCGGAGGACAGGGTTTTGGAGCTCTATAAAGAAGCACATATTGATGTAGTGGTCGTTCTAAACTCGATCGAGGAGCATCTGCGCCACACCGAGCGGGAATTACTGCCGCGTTACGAGCAAGCGGGCATCCAGGTGATCTATGATCCCATACCTGATTTTACAGCTCCACCGCACGGCACCTGGGATGAATCACTCCAGAAAGTTGAAATGCTGGTCAGGCAGGGTAAGAACGTCGCCATCCACTGCCATGCTGGCGTCGGCCGTACGGGGATGTTCGCAGCTTGTCTGGCGCAGGACCTGCTTGGACTTTCACCCGAATCTGCGATCGAATGGGTGCGGCGTTTCATCCCCTTCGCTGTTGAAACACAATTCCAACAGCAGTACGTTTTTGGATACCGCCAGCATTAGATTTAAAGCAAATCACCCTGGTTTCTGCCAGGGTGATTTTTCTGCAGTGTTTTATTCGATGGATAAGGTGAGTGTGATCTCGGTTGGCGTAGCTGCGGCGGAGAATACATTGATGAGGTAATCACCCGCTTCAGGGAGCGGGCTCTCAAAACTAGTCACCTCACCCATCCCGGAAAGCAGAACGGTGCCGTTGACGTGATAGATTGAGAGTTTGAAGTTCTGGGTTGGTGTTACGCTCACTTTAAGCGTCTGCCCCTTGTTGCCCCAAGCGATGAAGTTGTGCACCCTGCCAGCGGGGATGGTTGCCTTGACGGTCATGCTGGGGGTGTTGGGAGCGAACGATAGCCGCTGTGGGATGCCAAGGTAGAGCGAGTAGTCTGTGTCATATTGACCAGCCTTGATGTCGATGTACCAATCGCCATTTTCTGAGATGTAATCCTGATACCAGGTCCAACCCTGGTCAAAATTGACCAGTTTTTTGCCGCTGGGGCTTGTGATCGCGATATGTGCCCCACTGGCACTGTTTAAAGAGATATCCATAAACTGATTTTTATTAGCCCAGAAAACATAGCGCCTGGTGGTATTGGCAGACATTTGCCCTTCAGCGATGATATTGGTGGTGCCAGGGGCGAAGCTCAGCCGGATAGCCTGACCAGGAGCAGTGGTCGGCAGCGTGGTTGACGTTGGTGGAATAGGGGTGACAGTTGCTGTCGGCATGGTGGTAGCTGTGGCTGGGATTGTGGTGGCGGTGGGCGGAACGCTCGTGGCGGTTGCGGGGACACTGGTTGCGGTAAAGGTTGGTTGAACCGCGATCGCGGTGGAAGTCTGATCTTCTTGCACGACAACGGCCGCCTTGGTGAGGGTAGCCTGGGCAAAGAGGGCTACCTGGGTAGCTGAGTCGGAAGGCGAGGTTGTTGGTTGCGGATAGCTGCAAGCCGCCAGCATGCCTAACAATAATATAGCAAATACCATTTTTTTCATGTTTCCTCAATTTCTATGCCATCATATAAAAGATGGTTATATTCCATGATAGTATTAATATAATACGCTTAATCAAGCCAGAAAGTTCCCAATTCCATTGCCGGAGTGGGCATGAATTTCTGCTGTTTTACGAGTAACCACCGTGGCACAGGATCTTCATGGACTTTCTCTCGAATCCGCGGTCATCCGGGTGCGGCGGTTTAACACTTTCGCGGTCGAAAAGCAACCTCATAAGCAGTGCGTCTTTGCTCACCGCCAAAAAAATAAAAAGAAACTACCCTGGAATATGCCGAGGTGATCATTGTTTCTGTAACTTACTTGATGTATATACCCAGGGTCACCATGGTCGGTGAGGATGCGGTTGATACTACATCGATGATGTAATCCCCGGTTTCAGGAAGGACGCCCTCAAAGCTGGTGAGCTTTTCCGCTTTGGAGACTAAAACTGTACCATTTACGTGTTGGATGGAGAGCGTAAAGTTATCCTCTGGTGACACACTCAAGTTTATGGTTTGCCCTTCTCTAGCCCAAGCAAGAAAATTGTGAGTCATCCCAGCAGGCAGAGCTGCATAGGCGTTCATGCCATAGGTGCCGAGAGCGAAATACAAGTTTTGTGTGATCCCGAGATAAAGTGAGAAATTAGTGTCGAAATCGCCAGTTTTGATGTCTATGTACCAATCGCCTCTTTCAGTGACATAGCCTCGATACGAATTTAGTTTCTGGTCAAAATCGACCAGTTTTTTTCCGCTCGGACTGAAAAGGGCAATATAAGCACCGCTGCTTTCTTGAAGAGAGATTTCCATATACTGATTCTGGTCTGCCCAGAAAACATAGCGTTTTGTGGCATTTGCGACCAATTTGCCTTCAGTAGTAAGGTTTGTAGTGCCAAGCGCGAATTGGATCCTGCTAATTTGACTGGGGTCAGTGATCGAAAAAGTTGTCGGAGCTTTGGTTGGAACTGTGGTTGGTGATGGTTCAGGGGTTCTGACAACCTCGGTTGGCGCCGGAGTGGCTGTGGGTGGCACAGGGGTTGCTGTAGGCGGAAACCTTGTTGCGGTCGGTGTTGACGTAAATGCCATAGCGGTAAGTGTCATCTGTACTTGTGCTTCAGCAGCGGCTTTGGTCGAGGTAGCGTCAGCAAAGAGGGCAACCTGCGTTTGCTGCTCAGAAAGCGAGCTCGTAGGAAGTTCCAAACTGCAAGCAGCAAGCATGCTTAACAAAATTATTGCAAAAACAATTTTTTTCATATTTCCCTGCTTTCTATGCCTGGAAGCAGCAATTAATCCTGTTTTATATCATTTCCGATGCTGTTGCTAATAGGTGCAAGAAGGATGCCAAATGCAAATTACTGTGGGATTCCCAGATAAGCTGTGTAATCTATCCAGAATATGACTGCCGCAAATGCCACACAGAAGGCACCGTAAAGCAGCACGAAGACCCAACCGCGAGGTCTCTGTGCCTTGGCAATTTGCCCGAAGAGCTCTTTGAGGGGTTTGATTTGGTTGAGGAGCAGGAAGGTGATGAAACCGAGCCAGGCACCGGAGCCGTTCAGGATTAAGTCGTCCACATCGAAGACGCGGATGGCAAAATTGAGCTGGACAATTTCGATAATCAGCGAGATCGCCAGCCCAATCACCAGTGCCAGCCAGCCTTTGTGACGGTGGGGAGTGAGCACAGACACCAGAAAGCCAATCGGGACAAAAATCAGGATGTTGCCCAGAATGTTGATGGCAACGACGCGCCAGGTATTGGTGTGATCGATGGTGATTGCCCGTTGTAACATGAGCCCTAATCCTTGCAGAGGCACCAGGTTGGGAGGCTCAGGGGTGCGGTCAAGCACCAAGACAAAGGGTTCCAGTGTGCGTTGGATCAGGAACCACAGAAAAAGAAAAAGTACAGCCAGCGTAAACTCGCGCAGCAAGCTGCCGCGCTTGTGGATTGCAAAACGGATCAGGCGGGCAATGATCCAGCCAAAACCTGTAGCAAGGAACAACAAAAAGATGTCGTAAGTCAAGAAAATCATTGTCTTCTCCGTGCTGGCATTTTATCCCATAACGGAAGTGTCGTTTTTTGGAGTCCAGACGGGTGAGGCAACTACGAGAGCAGAAATGTTTCCAACTTAGCAGGTTGGCATGAATCTTAACAATGAATCTTAACAATTTAATGTCGATTTGTATGATATTATATTAATGTTCCAAAAATGTGGTTTTTTCAGGAGCAACATATGACCAAGACATTGTTAATATTACGGCATGCAAAGTCCAGTTGGAATAATGAAAAAATAAAGGATTTCGATCGTCCATTAAAGCACCGAGGGGAAGAATCTGCCAAGCTGATCGGAAAAGTGCTCGTGATGGAAGAATTGGTACCCCAAGTTATCCTCTCATCTCCCGCGCAGAGAGCCAAACAGACAGCTGAATTGGTTGCTGAGGAATCCAAGTTTAAGGGCGAACTGAAGTTTGTAGAATCTTACTACATGGGTGAACCCGAGGATTACATCACAGCACTTAAAGAACTGCCGGATGAGATCGAACGTGTGATGATTGTTGGTCACAACCCCGGATTGGAAGCATTTCTGCAGCTGTTGGATGGGAAGGTGGATTCGCTGCCAACTGGTTCATTAGCCTATCTCGTACTAGATATCAAGCACTGGGCGGATCTCACCAAGTCTACGGCTGGTGACTTGATCAGTTTCTGGGAACCTGACGAAATTAAACTCGAAGAAATGGAGGAAAAAATGGCCAAAGATAAGAATAAGGATCAGGACAAGAAAGAAAAGAAAGAGAAGAAAGGCAAGAAAAAGGACAAAAAGTAAGATTTTTTCTGTTGCAAGAAATCTTTCTGCATAGCTTTTTATTGCAACGCAGTCTCTATATTGGGTTGTTTTTAGGGGAATTTTTTTGCTGCCCGCTAGCAATACTGGAGAAGAGAATTGCCTTGAGGGAGCTCCTTTTCAATAAACTTGTGTTGGAGTACCATGGTCATGGCTACCCTGGTTTTTAGTACAACTTCATAGTACAACTTCATAGTAGTTTTCTTGTAGCGGTATAATAAATGCTTGTCAGATAATTAATAAAATGATTGGAGTAATGCCTGCGCTTGCAGGATTCAATTTAGAAAAACTATGCCGAAGAAACGCTGCTTGATCATAACCAGTGATACCGGCTTTGGGCATCGCAGCGCAGCACTTTCCGTTTCGAAAGCGCTTGAAATCTTATATGCGGGACAAGTGGAATACCTGGTAACCAATCCGATCCTGGAAACAAATACCCCAACGGTGATGAAGCCGATCGAAAAAGGCTATGACCGCCTAGTGCGGATGACCCCGTGGTTTTATCGCTTCAGTTATGAAGTCAGTGACTCACGCGCAGTAAGTGAAGTGGTGGAAGGAGCGCTGACACTTATACTGCAAAAAATCATAGCGGAAACCATTCATGATTTCAAACCAGATGTGATCCTCAATACCAACGAAATGTTCAACACCCCAATTGGCAAAGTACTCCAGGATGTCGGCTCTAAAATTGCGTCTTATACCGTGGTGACTGACCTGGCAGATGTGCATTCGCTCTGGTTTTCTCCTGATACTGATCGGTTTTTCATCGCCAATGAGTGGGTTAATGTGAAGGCACGAGAGAGTGGAGTGCCCGAAGACAAGCTGGTGACCTCCGGGATTCCGGTCAGCCCGGATTTTGCCCTTAACCGAGTGGAAAAGCAAGCCCTGCGCGGCTCACTTGGGCTTGATCCTCACCGCCTGACCTTGCTGTTTGTTGGAAGCAACCGCGTGAGCAACCTGCAGGATTATCTCGAGGCATTTGAAAATTTCAGAACCCCGGTCCAGGCTGTGGTGATTGCCGGCGGAAATGACGCGCTCTACAAAGAGCTTATTGGCAGACACTACGATTTTCCATTGGAAGTACGAAATTTTGAGAAGAATATCCCCCAATGGATGATGGCATCAGACGTGCTGGTGACCAAAGCAGGTGGATTGATCCTCTCGGAAGGGCTGGCGGCTGGCTTGCCAATCCTGCTGATTGACTATCTGCCTGGTCAGGAGGAAGGCAACGTGCGCTACCTGCTCAGTCACCAGGCAGGGGCTTTGGTGCAGAACGTGGGTGAGTTCCGTGCTATTATGGCTTATTGGCTGGAAGCGGACGGCTACAGGCTCCGCCAAGTCTCGCGGGCATCGTCTGCACTGGGGCACCCCGAAGCAGCGCTGACAGTCGCGAAAGCTTTATGGGATGCCATGCTTCTGCGGTCAGAGCCCATATTGCTCGCACCAAAAGCTGGATGACCCTCTAAATTTTTGATGAAAAACTAATCGAATAACTCATCGAGGTCAGGTCTGACGAGGTCCAGAGCAGCAGCTTTTGCTAACAACTCGGGAAGAGTGCTGGATTTGAACTTGGCACGCAAGCTGTTGAAGTGGCGGTGGACTGAACGCGCCTGGATGTGGAGCTGATAAGCGATTTGGGCGGCATTTTTACCTGAACACAGCCCTTGCAGGGTTTGAAATTCACGGGGAGTGAGTTTGATCTGGGGGTACTCATCTGCCATGGTGAGCGGCGTGACCACTACCAGGTGGTTAACCCGCACAGCTTGCCAGGCTTGGGTGGGAGAAGGTTCGTAAGGCAGATAACGTTCCCAGTCGCCGCAATTGATGGTCTGCACAACGACTTCTGGCCGCTCCGAGACCTCGCGTACCTGTAATTCTCCTTTTTGATTAAAGATAAACATTTGTGTCAATTGAGCACCCACATAATAATAGAATATATGTTCTATATTATCATGATTTGGCAGGGGGTTGTCAAGTAGTTCATTGTTGTAGGGGACGGCCTTGCGCCGTTCCGGGAGTGAAATGGAACGGGACACCCTATCCGCTTTGCTACCAAGGCAGGGCCGCATTCCCTACGAAAATTATTATTGGGTTGGGGTGACTTGGTTAGGAAATCAGCCCCGAGTTTTTTCTTCTTCTGTCCAACATCGCAAACGCATAAGCAGCCAGTA
>JAXGPH010000028.1:0-20357 GCA_040767065.1 Anaerolineaceae bacterium
AGTAGGCACCCTAAGCGGATTACGCCTCGATTTGCATTATAATCAGACCGTATGACTACTCTGGGCATACTGAATGACCGCTACCAACTTGAACAAACGCTGGGCACAGGCGGTATGGCGATTGTTTACAAAGCCAAAGACCTGATGCTCGAGCGCTATGTGGCAGTTAAAGCCCTGCGCGAAGATTTTTCGCAAGATGTTGCCTTCCGCGAACGCTTCCGCCAGGAAGCCAAGGCAGCTGCAAACCTCTCACATCCCAATATTGTCACTGTACACGACTTCGGGCTCGATCAAAAGCACCTTTTCATTGTGATGGAATACATGCCCGGTACCGACTTGAAAACCCTTATAAAGCAAAAAGAGCGGTTCAGTGTCAGCGAGGCGTTGGAACTGATGATCCAGGCTTGCAGTGGGGTGGGCTATGCCCACCGGGCGGGATTGGTGCACTGCGATATCAAGCCCCACAACATGCTTGTCACCCCGGAAGGGCGCCTGAAAGTGACTGATTTTGGGATCGCACGCGCCTTATCGACCATTTCTCCCGATGAACGCAGCGAGGTCGTTTGGGGTTCGCCGCACTACTTCTCTCCTGAGCAGGCCAGTGGGCTGCCGCCTTCTCCGGCTTCAGACGTTTATTCCCTGGGTGTCATCTTATACGAAATGCTGGCTGGGAGATTGCCCTTCATAGCCTCTGACTCTGCCGAACTTGCGCGTATGCATCGTGAGGATCTTCCTGTAGCGCCACGTTATTTTAACACCAGCATCCCGGCGAAACTTGAAGAGATTATTCTTAAGGTACTCTCCAAGGAACCTTCCGCCCGCTATCGGACAGCCGATCAGCTCGGAAGGTTGCTGATGGGCTTATATGAAACAGAACGCTCAGTGCCGTTCTCAAATGAAAATCTGCAGCAACCACCAAAGCTGGAACAAGTGCGGCCAAACCCCGTGCCTGGCGAAGAGCCTCCTGCTCATATCCCTACTCCGGTTCAAGTCAAAGCATTTACACCGCCTGCGGCGGATAAAACTCCTACAAATCATGCCATTTTTTCGCGACCAAGCCAATCCCCAGGGGAAAATTCAGAATTAGTGCGAGAAGAACGCTTTAGAGCACCCATTGATTGGAAAACCTGGTCATTGGGCTTGCTGGCTGCGGCGCTGCTGTTGGGATTAATTCCTTTCTGGTTTTATATCTACTTATTGCTCAAACCCTGATGTGAGGTGCCATGGCTGTTCTGATTTCACCTTCGATTCTTTCTGCTGACCTGACCCAACTGGGCGTGGATCTGCAAGCCTGTGAAGCAGCTGGAGCAGACGCCATCCATATTGATGTTATGGATGGAAGATTTGTGCCAAACATTACTTTTGGACCGGATATTGTTGCAGCGTGCAAGAAGGTGACTTCACTGCCTTTAGACGTGCATCTGATGATCGTTGAGCCCGAGAGGCACCTGGAAGCTTTTGCCAATGCCGGCGCGGACTTCCTGACAGTGCACTATGAAACCTGCCCACATATCCACCGCACACTGCAGACCATCCGCGAACTCGGTGTAAAACCCGGTCTAACTTTCAATCCGGGTACGCCTGTGGAACCGCTGGAACTGCTGACAGATATGGTGGAATTGGTGCTAATCATGTCCGTCAATCCCGGCTTCGGCGGTCAGAACTTCATTCCGCAGGCGATCGAAAAAATCCGGCAGACCCGCGCGATACTGGATGCACATGGATCAAAAGCGATTGTCCAGGTGGACGGCGGCATTACGGCTGCAACGATTCGCGCCAATTATGACGCTGGAGCAAGAAACTTCGTGGCTGGCACAGCTGTTTTCAAAGATCCGAAAGGTATTGCGAGTGGGATACGTGCCTTGCGAGAGGCACTGAATTAAAATCAAAAAAGCCGCAAACGCGACTTTTTGATCGTTTGTGGGTTAACAAACTAGTTGTAATTCTTGGTCAAAGTTTTGATGCAGCGTGCGCAAAGAACTTTACGAACTTTTCTGCCATTCTCCATCACAGTAACGCTCTGAAGATTGGGCAGGAATTTACGCTGGGTTGCTACCAACGAGTGACTGCGATTATGACCAAAAGTTGTGGTTTTACCACATTGACTGCACTTTGCCATCTTGTTACCTCTTTTGCATTATAATTTCAGGCTGCGTATGTATTCATTTCTACACATGCAAAAAAATATGATACCAGATAACAAGGAAAGAATCAAGTAATTTTAAGCGGAGAAAGAGGATTTCTATGACAACTAACAGTAATCACCAGGGCAGCGTCTACATCCTCCCGCAGGCAATCAAGACGGTTGCCCGCAATGCTGCCTTACAAGCCTATGGCGTAATCAGCCTGGCGCCTGCGAATCCTGCCGAGACAGTCTCACGCTTCTTCAAGAAAGAGGCTGATGTGGGCATCTTGGTCAAAGCGGAGGAGGACGGCGTCTCACTCGAGCTTAATCTGATCATCGAATACGGACTTCGCATCAAATCGGTAGCGGATTCGGTGGCAGAAAGCGTCAAGTATAGTGTCGAGAAAACCATGGGTATCCCGGTCAAACGGGTAGATGTCCATGTCAGGGGCTTAAGAATAAGTAACCCAGATTAATAAATATTGATAGGTGCTGAATGAATGATTTATCTCGAACCCTGCCAGATGAGACTGAACGCCACCGGTTGTTGCAGTCTCCCATCAACGGCGATGGGCTTATGCTACTCTTTGAAGCTGGTCTGCTTTGGTTGACGACCAACCAGCAGTATGTCAACTCTTTAAACGTCTTTCCGGTGCCAGATGGTGACACCGGTACAAACATGGTCCTCACCATGCAGGCAGCCTTTGCTGAAGCGAATCAGAATCGCTCGACGAATGTTGGTGTCACCGGTCATCATTTTGCCCAAGGCGCCCTAATGGGAGCCAGAGGTAACAGCGGCGTCATCCTTTCGCAGATCTGGCGCGGGTTCTCGCGCGCGCTCGACCATTATGAAACGATGGATACGGGGTTGCTGATGCGTGCCATGCAGGAAGGTCGAAACACTGCTTATAAAGGCGTGGTGCGACCTGTGGAAGGCACCATCCTGACGGTGATGAAGGACATGACTGCAGCAGCTGAGAAAGCTCTCAAGGATAACGCCAGCCTCAGCCAAATGCTTATGGCGATTGTGGCTGCCGGTGATGAAAGTGTGAAACGTACCCCCGAATTGCTGCCTATCCTAAAGCAAGCCGGCGTGGTGGACTCGGGCGGCATGGGTCTGTTCTACATCTTTGAAGGTATGCTGCGAATGCTGCAGGGGCTCTCTCTGGACGCATCCGGTGCGGTCCTGCGCCCACTGGCAGAGCTCGATCTGAGCCATGCCCTGGAGGAGATTGAAGAAGGACAGGATTATGAAGTCGTGATCGACTTTGCTCCCAATGGCAACTTTAACTTGGAAAACTTCTATAACGAATTGACCAAGATTGGCACCAGTATCCAGGTAGGTGAGGGTGATGGGATTTACCGTATGCACATCCATACTGCCCTGGATAAACGCTATGAGCCGATTGCTTACACCGAAAGCGTCGGCGCTGTCAAGAAAATCATGATGGAAAACCTCCAGGAGCAGATGAATGACCATGCCAAGGACGAAAACAAACTACCATTGGCAACAGTGAACCCCGGCGAGGTAGCAGTCGTAGCAGTTTCGCCGGGAGAGGGACTCTCACGCATCTTTGCCAGCCTTGGAGTCGCAGCCATAGTACCGGGTGGACAGACCATGAACCCCAGCGTCAAAGAGTTGGTTGCAGCCTTTGAGAACCTGCCAACAGATAAAGTTATTATTTTACCGAATAATAAAAACATCATCCTGGCTGCACAGAACGCTGCCAAGGTGAGCGTCAAAAAAATTGCTGTAATTCCCACCCGCAATGCCCCCCAAGGCTTTGCTGCCATGTTGCGCCTGATTCCTGACGGCACTCTTGAGGAAAATGAAACCTCGATGCTCGAGGCGATTAGCGAGGTGCATACTGGCGAAATCACCATAGCGACGCGCTCGGTGGAAATCGAAGGCGTGGAAGTGGAAAAAGGCCAGGTGATTGCATTGTATGACGGCAAACTAGTATGCTCCGCGGCGACGATAGAAGGGGCAATCGATGCGTTATTTCAGAAGGCGAACCTTGAGGCAATGGAGCGCATCACTTTCTTTTACGGGGAAGGAATAACTCAACAACAGGCCAACAAACTCGGCGATCATGTTCGTGAAAAATATCCGGACAAAGATCTCGAAATTCACGAAGGCGGTCAACCGCATTACCAGTTGATCATCGCATTTGAATAAAAAATTGCGGGGATACAGAAACAGTCGCAAGACTGTTTTGTTTCTCTGGGTTTAAAGCCACGTTTGGAAAATGCGGCTAATATAGCATTTTTAAAAGAACGGTAGCAATTATATTGGATTTCATCTGACAATTTAACAGATGCGCTTCGTGGAGCACTTACTTATCCCTTCCCGTTTGTTGTTTGGTCATTGTAGGGAACTGGCGTGCCTGTTCCTCGTTGTAATTTGGTCGACGCTGGCTGTTTAGACGAATATTATTGTTTTACATTATACAGGGTGATTGTTTACATATTCCAGGGCAGACACGGGGGTCTGCCCCTACAAAGCTGCCCCCTCCTTAACTCCTGGAGGTAGGGGTAACCCCTTGTGGTTACCCGCTCTCATGGCATATATGCGCTTGTTATTATGATCCAGAAGATTCTATGTGATTGACAAAAGTGTAAACAATCATCCTACACAAATTGTAAACCATCATTGTCCTAACAGGAAGGCCGTTCCTACGATAGCCAACTCTCCCTCAAAACCCAGATGTAGGGGTAACCCCCTTGGTTACCCATTACCATGGCAAAAACGGGGTTAACCTTACGATCCAAGATGATCCGTTTGTTAGATAAAAGTTTAAGTAGCCACCTTAAATAAGATGTAAACTATCATTGTCCTGACACAGTCGCCAACTTTACGGAATTTGTGGTCAAGGAAGCCCGTCAACTCTATGGGCTCAATAGGAAATCCTTCTTAAATCGATTATGATTAGGCAAGGAAAATGGATCCTGGGATGGCGAAAGTTACTGAAAAGTACGCAAATTTCATCAAGTTGGAGCGCAGTAAAGGCTATCAAAATACGGCGGTAATGGGTGGATTTGGCGCACTCGCAGATACCTGGCCTGCCGAAGCGCGAGAATCTGGTTTGTCAGAATCCCTGATCGCCAAAGTTTCACAACTCTTAAAGAAGTACGAAGGCAAATCACCCGAGGATCGCAGGAAAGATCTGATTGAGCTGACCTCCTGGCTGGGATTGAGCGAAATCGGGAACTTTCCTCCTGCGGTAAGTCAAGAACCCGCAGCGAAACCTGTTACTCAAACTATCTCAAAACCCACTCCTGTACTCGCAACAAAAACGGCAGTGCAATCCACACAAGCAAAAAGCACAAAGAAAAGCGCTCCTCCTGCAAAGATCAATCAACCTCAGATGGGTCTCGAAGCCTCTGTAAGTGTCATTCGGGGAGTTGGGGAAAACCAGGTAAAAAACCTTGCCAAACTTGGAATTTTCAGCATCCGCGACTTGCTTTATCATTTCCCCCGGCGCTATGATGATTATTCGAAACTGAAAACAATCAACCAATTGCACTTTGGAGAAGAGGCAACTATCGTTGCCAGCGTGAACGATGTTGCCAGGATCCCGACCCGAAAAGGTCGCACCCTCATCGAAGCGATCGTCACGGACGCAACGGGCAGTATGCGGTTGTTGTGGTTCAACCAAGAATGGCATCTCCGCAATTTACGCCGGGATATGATGATCTCCATCTCAGGTAAGATTGACACTTATTTGGGGCGACCGGTTATTTGGCATCCGGAGTACGAACCCATTGACCGGCAGCAGCTCAACACCAATCGTATTGTACCTGTGTACCCGCTGACTGCCAAAGTCTCCCAAAAGTGGCTGCGGCGGACGATTTTTTCCACTCTCAAGTACTGGATTCCGCGTATTAGTGATACGCTTACGGACCAGATCCGGGAACGAGCCGGGGTGATCGGACTGCAGCAAGCCCTTAATGAGGTGCACTTCCCCGATAACATGCAAAATCTTGCCAAAGCCCAACGGCGTTTGGCATTCGATGAGCTGTTCCTCCAGCAGCTTGGCATCATCCAGCAGAAACGTCAGTGGCTCGAGTTGAGTGGCAAGCCATACCCTGTCACAGATGATTGGCTGCAAGCCCGCATCAACGCGCTGCCCTATGAACTCACTGGTGCCCAGGTGCGTACCATTCATGAAATCCGGAAGGATGTCTCGAGCGCTCATCCAATGAATCGCCTTTTGCAGGGAGATGTTGGCTCTGGTAAGACGGTCGTGGCACTGGTGGGGATGGCAATGGTCATTTCTCACGGTGCCCAGGCGGCATTCATGGCGCCCACTGGCATCCTGGCAGAGCAGCACTACCAGACCTCCTTACGCTTAATGACTGAAAGCCATAAAAACCGGGCTGCCTTCCTTGAGCCTGGGCAGGTGCGTTTGCTGACCGGGGATACCTCTCAGTCGGACCGTAAAGAAATCGCTGCCGGGTTGGAAAATGGCTATATTAAGCTCCTGATCGGCACGCACGCGCTGATAGAGGACCCGGTTAGATTTCAGAATTTGCAAATGGTTGTTGTGGATGAGCAGCACCGGTTTGGCGTGGCTCAGCGGGCAGCACTGCGAAAAAAGGGCGACAATCCCCACTTGTTGGTAATGACTGCCACGCCCATTCCGCGTTCACTTCAATTGACGGTTTTTGGCGGGCTGGATGTGAGTGTGATGGACGAGATGCCCAAGGGGCGAATTCCCACCAGCACCAGCATCGCTTTTCCGACGGAACGCGAGAGAGTCTATGATCGCATCCGGGATGAAGTGGAGCGTGGGCACCAGGCTTTCATTATCTACCCGTTGGTGGAGGCAGGCGAGAATGAGGAGGTCAAGGCAGCGGTGGAAGAGCAGGAACGTCTTCAGCAAGAAGTTTTTCCGGAATTGCGGGTGGGGCTTGTGCATGGAAGGCTCAAGCCTGCTGAGAAAGACGCGGTAATGTTACGTTTTCGGAAAGGCGACTTTGATATCCTGGTCTCCACATCGGTGGTCGAAGTCGGTGTGGACGTTCCGAATGCCACGATCATGATCATTGAAGGAGCAAACCGTTTTGGTCTGGCGCAATTGCACCAGTTCCGCGGTCGGGTGGGGCGCGGCGATGCGCCTTCCTATTGTTTCCTGATACCGGATACGGAAGATATTGCTGAAAATAAACGTTTGTTAATCATGACCCAAACGAATGATGGTTTTGTTTTGGCAGAGCAGGACCTGAAAGACAGAGGCCCTGGAGATTTCCTCGGCACCCGCCAGGCGGGTTTCAACGAATTCAAGATGGCTTCATTGGCAGACGTGCGCCTGATCCATCTTGCCAGGAAGGTCGCCGAAGAAGTGCTGGAGGCAGACCCAGATCTGGAATTATCTGAACACCTGCCTTTGAAGCAGGCTGTAGAAAAAATTTTGCCATCCAATGATGGTGATGGAGATGTGAGTTGATGACTAAAGTCGTATTTCCTGGCACGTTTGACCCCATCCACTATGGGCATGTTGATATTGTAAGGCGGGCTGCGAACCTGTTCGATGAAGTGGTTGTGGCGGTCTATGATAAGCCACTTAAGAATTTGCTTTTTTCTCCTGAGCAGCGCATCAGCCTGGTGCGGGAAGTTCTAAAATCAGAAAGCCTTATCACAGTCCTCGGTTATTCTGGTCTGACGGTGAATTTTGCGCGGGAGATTGGTGCCAAGGCTATCATTAGGGGTTTACGGGTATTTTCAGATTTTGAGTACGAATTCCGCATGGCGCTGGCAAATAACCGGCTGGCTGCGGAAATCGACACCATCGCTTTGATCACAACCGAAGAAAATACCTTCTTGTCTTCGTCGACCGTTAAAGAAATTGCTTCTTTAGGCGGGGATGTAAGCACCATGGTACCACCAGTGGTCAACCTGGCGCTCAAAGCATATTTTCAGAACCATGGCAATGACCCAAAATCGGATATTAATCCTTTGGAATAACCTGGAATGATTGGAATGAGAACAAAAGCTAGTAGTCAGTCATCGTGAATAAGATGGAACAATCTGAGCTAAGTGTGTTCAGTAGAAAGCTTAAGCAGCACATTCCCGACGAAACCCTTCTTTAAAAGGAGGTTCAAGCAATTGCAGATGAGCTAAACGGTACCCATGCGATCATTCATTGGCAATTTTGTAACGAGGATGCACGTATCAAATTGAAGCGACTTTATCCATCCATTTCAGCATGACTGACTACGAGTACTAATCACTTCCGTGCCTAACTTCCTACATTAAAGAAAAGGATACCCTGGATTATGATCATAGGAGATATAGCCAACTTTTCCCCCCGGTTCCTTTTGTGCCTCAGCCAGGTTTACAGCACTTACTGCATATAAAACCGCATGCTTTGCCAGTTTTAGAACTTCTTTTGTTTGTTTGACAAAGTCGTCCAGGCTAACTGCTTCATCGGAATCGTCTGCTAAATGAAAAAGCTGAACAGCTAAGTAGTCATGGGTAATTTTGTTACGCCGTGTGTCAATGGTGCTCAGGTCAACTTGCTCCTGTTCAAAATAATCAATACATATATCAGCAAGTGCAAATAAACTGTAATTTCCAGATGCTGCTATCGCTGGGCGAGCTGCAAACGATTCAGCGTGCTCCTCCCCATGTGACTGCCTTTCTGCAAACAGTGTCCAGAAGTAGTCTTTACGCTTGCCGATATTAAAATACACATTAATGATGCGCGCGACCTTATCGAGAATATCAAACGCTCGAATATACGCCGTCTTGCACAAGCCAGTATATAACCCATTTACATCGTAATACAAGTTGTCGAAGTAAAGCGTCATACCGGAAACATCATTAAGCAAGTTGTTATTTCTCTGGGAGAGGAAGAACACATAGCGTGCAGTGGCGAATGCTTCTTTGATTTCATTCAAAATACGTAGCAATTCAGGGACAAGGTAGTTGTCATCAAGCGCAGTTACAATTGGCCCATATGAAATTTCATCCGTTACGCCGGGAGAGAGCAGAGGGTCACCAACCCAGGCGTTTAAGAACAATCCATTGTCAATGCAAAATTGAACATATTCTTTTTTCGCCTTGCTCTTACCTGCCGATCTGGTGGGTCCCGGAACCGAAATTGGCTCTTTGTGCGCTTTGAGAAATTGTGTCAAATATTCATGATGTGCTTGGAAGCTTTGTATTGCTTGATAAGAACCGAATTTTAGATGCATCGAGTCTCCCAAGGCACGCGTAAGCATTTCATGGGCAAGAGCCATATATTCGTGAGTATATCGACCAGTAATTTGGGCGACATACTCAAGCTCGATCCCTAAATTTCCGGCTGCCATGCCGTTTGTCGGATCTGCTTTAAGACCTTCCTGGTAGTATTCAATGGCTTCAATGAACCTGCCTAATTGGGAAAGGCAGTTGCCAAAATTGACAAGCACCTGGGATGTAAACTCTCCTTTCTGAGAGGGAAGTTCTTTCAACGCCTCTCGATAGAGCCGTTTTGCTAAACGCAAGTCTTTGTCGTTTGGTGGTGTGGTTTTGCTTCCTCGTTGCCGCCTAAGAGAATAAAGTGAGCTATAACCATTCGCTGTGTTGTATAAAAGGGAGTAACTGGCAAACTCTTTCCGTTCTTCAGAGGCTATAAGTTTTTCAAACAGGGCTATGCCCTTACGAACTACCCCAGGTTTGCTTAAGGCGAAACCTGCATCAACAAAAATGGATGCCTGATATCCTGGATTGAGAATAGATTCAGCCTGATGTAACGCATCAATATACTTTCCCTCATCCATCAGCCGAGAACACAGTTCAAATATTGCGACATCATCTTTTTCGATCATCACCACTCTGTCTCAGCTTCTTCCACTCCGAACTCTTCCCGCCGTGTTTTTCCTGTTCATGCTTCTCCTTCTCAAATCCCATCACCATCTTACCGCATACTCCGCACTTGTACAATCCGAAATCAGTTAATGTCGGTTGACCAGCAGGCGGATCAATCTCTTTTACCACCCTCGGTGGTGGAGTCACTGGCAAAGGAGGCTTAGTCAACGTTGGAAGCCGGGTCTGAACTACGGCTTGCCGGCTTTCCAATCTGGGTTGCGCCACCGAAATCATTTCCTGTTTAGGTGTCACTGCAGCGCCTTGTGTTGGGGTAGGCACCAGGATTGCCAATATCGTCGAATTTGGTCAATTTCTGGGCGTTCAATCACTCCTACGTAATTTATTGAAGGAGGAGCTTGTTCCAGATAGGTCCAGGAATAACTATTAAATGCAAATGCTATCTCGCGAGCATCTTCAGAAATGTTCCTTCAATCGTATATAATCAATCTTAGAATCGCCTTGCATCAGAGTGGACGGTCAGGAGGAAGTGTGATGAAAATTTCTTATAAAGTCTTCTTCATGGTTTTTATTGCGTTTACGCTGACCTTATCAGCTTGCGGCGGGTCGCCCACTGCCGAAACACCACCGGAGGATCAAGTGAAAAATACTCCCACCAATTCGCCCACCAATACGCCTACTACAGAACAAATCCCATTTATTCCCGCTGAGATCAGCGGAGAAGTGGTTTATGTGCCCTTCCCGGTAAAGATCACAGTGGATGGGGATCTCTCAGATTGGGCAAATATCCCCGTGATCTTCGTCGACCGGGGCCCCACGCCCTCAGCAGATCCAGCGGAAAACGGATCCTTCACGTTTTCAGTTGCCGCAGACCTGGAAAACCTCTACATCACCATGCAAATGCCGGATAAGACCCTCATCACAGGCAAGCACGGCACGGAGTTCTGGAATGAGGACTCGATGGAGTTCTACGTCAATGCCTCCGGCGATCTGGGCGCTACCTCTTACGGTTTAAAAATGATGCAGGTCAATATCAACGCTTCTGATATCGGAAACACCGACCCAAACGCGCTGACCATTACGGGGGTTTTCAGCTCCGACGCAAAGGTAAGCGGATTCGTCTTCAAGACCGACGATGGCTGGGGCTTTGAAGCCGCGCTGTCGCTAAAAGACCTGCTCGAGGTGACACACGGCAAGGAGTTTGGTTTCCAGGCACAAATCAACGGCGCATCCAAGCAGGACCGGGACATTAAGCTGATCTGGTCAAACGCCGACACCTCCGACCTCTCGTGGGAGAACCCCAGCCTGTTCGGACGCGCGCTCTTCTACGAACTCGGCAGGGCAGACATCCCGCAGCCAAGCGTTGTAGCCGCAGCGCCCGAACCGACACCAACTCCGGGTCCGGAAGTGATCCCGGCACTGGTGAGCGTCAACCAGGTGGGGTATTTCGTGAACGGAATCAAGGTCGCCCTGGTTGCCTCCGATGCCGCTGATCCTCTAACCTGGGTGCTGAAAAACGCCGCGGGTGAGGAAGTGAGCAGCAGTCTGACGACTTTCAAGGGCAAGGACACAAACTCCGGCGACACGCTGCACGAGATAGATTTTTCGGGCTTCACTGAACCCGGTGAAGGCTACACGCTGGAAGCCGCGGGGATGACAAGTGTGCCCTTCAATATTTCTGATGAAATTTACACGCGTCTGAAGCACGACGCCCTGACTTATTTCTACCTGAACCGCACTGGCATTGAAATCGAAGAGAAATACGCCGGGAAGGATTTGGCACGCCCGGCAGGGCACGTGACGGATGCCAACATCACCTGTTACAAAGGCACAGACCCAGACGGAAACGATTGGCCTGGGTGCGACTACACGCTGGATGCCTCGAAGGGATGGTACGATGCTGGCGACTTTGGCAAATATGTGGTCAACGGCGGCATCACCGTCTGGACACTCCTGAATCTTTACGAACAGGGTTGGGAAGACTTCCCGGATGGCTCACAATTGATCCCTGAAGCAGGCAACGGCACCTCGGATCTGCTGGATGAAGCCCGCTATGAAATGGAGTTTTTGCTATCGATGCAGGTGCCCGAGGGGCAACCCAAAGCCGGCATGGCGCACCACAAACTTCACGATGAATCCTGGGCTGGTTTGCCGATGGTGCCCCCAACTGAAGTGAATAACGATAACGAACACGCGCTGCCTGGGCAAGGTCGCTACGTGTTCCCGCCAAGCACGGCTGCCACGCTCAACCTGGCCGCCACCGCCGCGCAGTGCGCGCGCATCTGGAACGGACTGGATCAACCCTTTGCCGACCGCTGCCTGGCTGCAGCCGAAACCGCCTGGCGGGCGGCGCTGGAGAACCCCGGCATCTATGCCGGCAACACCCCCGGCGCGGGCGGCGGTAACTATGACGACAAAAACGTCAGCGATGAATTCTATTGGGCAGCCGCAGAACTTTTCATCACCACCGGCAAGGAAGAATACAAGGATTACCTGCTGAATTCGAAAGATTTTGCCGCTGTCGACGCCTTCGATTGGGGGCACGTTGCGCCGCTGGGCACCATCTCTCTGCTGACCCACGAAACCACGCTTTCGGATGAACAAAAAGTTGCCCTGCAGCAGGCTGTGATAGCTTACGCAGACCAGCTTATCAAGGCGCAGGAAAAAGATGGCTACATGGTGCTGATTGATGAGGATTACCCCTGGGGTTCGAACGGGCTCATTCTGAACAACATGCTGCTGGTGAGCATGGCTTATAAGGTCGGCGGCGAGGCGCGCTACCTGGACAGTGTGCGCCTGAGCATGGATTACATCCTGGGGCGAAACGCCCTGAACAAGAGCTTTGTCGCGGGCTACGGCAGCTACCCGATGCTGCATCCGCATCACCGCTTCTGGGCTAATGACCCAGCTCGCGGCTTCCCCGCGCCTCCGGCTGGCGCGCTTTCAGGCGGACCGAACTTCAACCCGGCCGATCCGCCCTCAGACGCGGCGGACCTGATGAGCCTGCCGCCCTCAAAGCGCTACGTGGATGATGTTCAGTCTTACACAACCAACGAGGTTGCCATCAACTGGAACGCCCCGCTGGTGTGGGTCTCCGCGTTTTTGGATCACGTAGGGAAGTAATTCTGTATTTTTTGACTGATTCAATTTTGTTATTGTCTTAGGACATATACCAAAAAAATCCTTTTGGGAAAATATCCCAAAAGGATTTTTAAATGATCGAAATGGTTCAAATCAAATTTTTGAGATGATCGGAATGACCCTCATTCGACTATGTTCAGCGATTTCTTTCGTTTCTGCCAGGACGTCATCCGCAAAGGGAACGTGCACCTCTTCAGGCAGAAATTGGCCGTCTCTTACTCGTTTAAATTCCATGAATAAACGGAATGGCGACTTCTCGCTCCTTGTCAGGATCAAATGATCTGCGATGGCTTCCAATTCCGCGATTCTCTCTGCCTTTGCGGTGGTGCTTGCTGAGAACAAATAGGTATATTGCGTATTCTCCTGGATGGTTAATTTCAGCTTTTCCATCAGCTCCTTCTCATAAGTGGGCGAGAATAGCAAAAGGTTGATTGCTGACGCAAAAATCAAAATGCCAGGACCCTCGTTGGGAACCATTGAACAGGCTTTTTGCAGTGCCTGATCCCAAACTGAAGGGATGACTACATTGGCTTTAAATCGATTACCAACCGGCTCTGTCATTCCGTCCAACGTCGCGTCGAGTTCAATAAAAGCAACCCTATCACTATAGTCTTCCAGGTCCAGCTGGCTTACATTTTTCAGTCCTGCGACAATGAACTTGTGATCAGGGTATTGCAGCGACATAAAAACAACACTGCCCCCCTGACGCAGCCAGGATGCGACAATCACATTGCCGATGAGGGGTTTTCCAGATCCGCCAGGTCCGCTTAACATGATGGTGGCAGGGATAGCCAACCCTTGCGGAATCAAGCGATCAAACCAATCCTGCTTTGTCCATAACCTATCCATTTCTAACCTTCTCCTTTCTCAATCTTTGCTCTGACGGCGGAAGACTGGTTAAGCTTTTCTTCATTAGTTGTTTCCATAACATTACGAATTCACAGTTTTTGAGTGGATTGTTGTGTTGAATCAATTCTTCAAGGTTAAGCTCATTATACTAATTTCATATTTAATTGCGAATTTCAAGGTTATAAAATTTTTTCCACGCTTATGAATTCTTGAAACCTCACGGGCAAGACAGATCATAATTCTGGCTTTCCCAGGCAACGCAAAGATCGACTAAGCCATAAAACAGGTGACATCTCAAATAACGACTTTAGGTTGGGTCGCTTTAAAGCAAAATAGCAAAGGACATCAAAATCCTTTGCTATTTTGTTCTACTCGAGCCCTTAGGCTTTATCGGTTGAAATCCTAAGGTTTCTGCATTATTTTATATAGTCCATCAGGTAGCCGTAGCCTTCCGCCTCCATCTGCTCGTAGGGCACAAATCTCAGAGCGGCGCTATTAATGCAAAAACGTGTTCCGGTTGGTGAGAGGCCTTCGTTATAGAAGACATGCCCCAAATGGGAGTTGCCGGCGCGGCTGCGGACTTCGGTGCGGGTCATACCCAAAGATTTATCGACAATGTATACGAAGGTGTTTTCATCAATGCCTTTGGAGAAACTTGGCCAGCCGGTTCCACTGTCGAACTTATCGCTGGACGAGAATAATGGTTCGCCAGTAACAACATCCACATAAAGCCCGCGCTCGTGATTGTCCCAATACTCATTTTTGAATGGGGGTTCAGTGCTTGCTTTTTGCGTTACATTATATTGCAGGCTAGTGAGCATAGACTTGATAGCCTCTTCAGATGGGCGCTGGTAATTGCCCGGATCAACTATTATATTTGTGATTGTAGCCATTTCTTCCCTCGGAATGTGGCAGTAGCCCATTGGATTCTTCACCAGGTAGTCCTGGTGATATTCTTCTGCCTCATAGAAGCGTTGCATGGGCTCAATTTCCACAACAAATTCCTCATATCGTTCTTTGACGATGGCAGTCACGCGTTCAACAGCGTTTTTTGCCTCATCGTTTGTGTAATAGATGCCTGTTTGATATTGCGTGCCAACGTCGTTGCCCTGAGCGTTTGCCGTGGTTGGGTCTATGACGTGATAATAAGCAAAAATCAGGGCATCCAGACTGACCTGGTCCGGTTTGTATTCAACCCGGACTGTTTCACGATAGCCGGTATTCCCGGTAACCACCTGCTCATAGCTTGGCACGATTTCTGCCAGCCCATTGGCGTATCCGCTGGTGGCTTCCACTACGCCGGGAATAGATTGCATCAGCTTTTCAATCCCCCAAAAACAACCTCCAGCGAAGTAGATAACCTCCACGCCTTCCTTCTTGATGTAAGTATTATCTATGACAGTATCTCCAATTGGAATAATCACCTCCGTTTGTGGTTCATCCTGTTGATTTGAAATTGCTGAGTCAGTATTCACTGCTGCGTTGCACGCTGTCGCCAGCAAGGCAATAGGCACCATCACTGCTAAAGCCCTCTTCATTTTAACCTCTAAAAAACAACTTCTAAAGTGTCATTTTTCTCGTAATGTTATACCAAAAAACATCAACAATACAATCTTTGTATAAAGTTATGCGGCATTACTGCTGCTTTCCAGCATGATGGTAAACAGATGGTAAAACAACGATGGTAGAACAACGATTTAGATTTGTCTGATTCGTGATAAACTATAAAAGAATCAACAAGTATTATGGAGACAAAACATGGATATTTTACATCTTGTCGATCGCCTCGAAGAACTTTTCAACAATAGTAAACCCATTCCGCTTTCACGCAATGTTGTGGTGGATGAAAATTCTTTTATGGACATCATCGACCAGATGCGCATTTCCATTCCGGACGAAATTAAGAAAGCCCAGCAAGTACTGGCCCAAAAGGATCGTATCCTGGCGCAGGCGCAGGAAGAAGCTAACCGTACCATCGCTTTGGCGCGCGAAAAAAGTGAAAAGATGGTTGAAAAATCCGAAGTCTATCAAGCTGCCCAAGTCAAAGTTGAGCAGCTCCTTGAGCAGGCTCGCAAGGACTCAATTCAAACCCAACAAGAAGCTGACAGGTACGTTGTTGAAACCCTTAGTGGGCTCGAAAGAGAGCTGAAGAAGATCCTTCAGCAGGTGGAAAACGGAATCAAGAGCCTTCAACCTGAATCTGAAGACCGCAAATAAGCCTTAGTTTTCCAAGTTATCAGCAGGCTTATCCTCTTTTTTGGATGTGCCTTTCTTTTTCCCTGAACTCCGTGGTTTCGGAGCACGCCTAAAGGTTAATTCGCCATCAAAGGCTTGCGCCAGAACGTCATCCATGTGCTCAACAAAAACGATGTTCATTTGGTCAAGCGCTTGCTGGGGAATATCTATTAGATCTTTTTCATTTCGAGCGGGCAAAAGAATGGTTTTGATGCCGGCGCGGTTGGCAGCAAGGACCTTTTCCCGCACGCCGCCAATCGGCAAAACCCGACCACGTAAAGTGATCTCACCGGTCATCGCCACTTCGTGTTTGACGGGCATGTACAAAACGGCAGATGTGAGGGCGGTTGCCATGGTGATGCCGGCGCTGGGTCCATCCTTGGGAATGGATCCTTCCGGAACGTGGATATGGATGTCCACATCCTCGAAAAAGTCCTCCGGGATTTTGAATGCGTCTTCTTTAGACTTCAGGTAACTTAGAGCTGCCTGGGCAGACTCCTGCATAATATCACCAATCTGACCGGTAATCTGCAGGTTACCTTTACCACTGACAACCAGCACCTCAATAGGCATAATCTCGCCGCCGTTTTCAGTCCAGGCAATGGCAGTTGCCATTCCAACTTCATCTTTTGCTTCAGCGGTCATTGGGAAAAATTCAACCGGACCAAGCAGATTCTGAACCAAATCCGGATCCATATTGTGTTCAAAGGGCTCTCCTTCAGCCTTGCGCGTCGCCAGTTTGCGCAGCACGCTACCAATCTGGCGCTCGAAGTTCCTGACTCCTGCTTCATAGGTATAACCAGTGATGATCAGTCTTAAAGCATCATCCGAGATGGTAATCTGCTCTTCGTCCAGCCCGTTTTCCAGCAGCTGCTCAGGGATCAGGAACTGACGGGCGATGGTCAATTTTTCTTCCTCGATGTAGCCCGGGAATTCGATTACTTCCATGCGATCCAGTAAAGCCGGCGGAATGGATGCAACGGTGTTGGCGGTAGTGATGAAGAAAACTTTCGAGAGGTCATAAGGTACTTCGAGATAGTGGTCCAAAAAATTGAAGTTTTGCTCCGGATCGAGCACTTCCAGAAGAGCTGCAGCAGGGTCACCTTGAAAATCGGCATTAAGCTTGTCAATCTCATCCAGCATGAACAGAGGGTTTACAACTTTCGCTTTTGCCATGGTCTGAAGGATGCGCCCCGGTAATGCGCCGATGTAGGTTCTGCGGTGCCCGCGAATTTCGGCTTCGTCATGCACACCGCCCAGCGAAAGGCGAATGAATTTACGATCCATAACCTCAGCAATGGATCTGCCCATAGAGGTTTTCCCGGTTCCTGGGGGACCAACAAAACAAAGAATTGGCTGGCGGTCTTTCTTGGGGTTCAGGCTTCTTACAGCCAGGAATTCAAGCACACGGTCTTTGGCACGTTTTAAACCATAATGGTTACGATCCAGGATTTCGCGCGCACGCTTAAGGTCCAGGTTATCGACAGTACTCTCTTTCCAAGGCAAGTCTGTCAGCCAGCGCAAATAGGTGGCAAGCATTCCTGTTTCGGGAGAGAACAAAGGCATGGACTCCAGCCGGCTGAGTTCACGGTCGGCAACTTCGCGCACTTCAGGCGGAAGATCCATTACGGCAAGTTTTTCTTCCAGAGCTCTGATCTCCGGGTCGGCTGAGCGTCCGTCATCCAGTTCCTTTTGGAACTTGGAGATCTTCTCCCGCAGGAAGGCTTCCCGTTGGGACCGATCCAGTTCGCTTTGCACCTGGTCCTGGATCGAGTTCTCGAGTTCGATCAATTCGTTTTCCTGGATCAGCATGGAATACACCCTGTGTAACCGTTCCACACCGTCTGTTTCTTGCAGGATTTCCAGGCGCTGTGCGTCGTTAAAATCAACACCTGTGGCAATCGCGTCCGCAAGCACACCAGATTGCCTGATATCACTCACCAAACTGACCAAGTCGGGTGTGGAGGTGCCGCTCAGGTATTGCCACGACTCCACTGCCTTCTGCACACTACGATGTAAAGCGAGGGTGGTCTTAGCCTGGCTGGTCTTTTCCTTCACTACCTCTACTGTCCCATGTAAAAGATCATCCGAGTCGAACCAAAGGTTCAAAATTCTGACGCGCCTGCGTGCTTGGAAGAGGAACATGACGCTGTTTGCATCCGCAAAGACCGGGTTTCCCACTGCACATTCCAAGGCAATAGGGTAATAATCCTCGGGTGCATAAAGATTTTCGTCCTCAGTAAACGCCATGATGATGGTCTGATAATTTTCAGAAGCCTGGCGAATAACTTCCAGGATAGGGGTGTCCTTCCTGACGTTGACGGCAGTTATTGATTCAGGTAAGACGATGCCTTCATTGCGGAAAATGACTTCAGCTTCAAACTTACCTTGCTTATCCGGCTTGCGGTTTCTGACGAAATTGAGTGAGTCCAATCCACTCAGGTCAGGTGGGTTGAATGACCTGGAAAAATCAGGGTCTTGCAAAAAATAATCTCGGGGCATAGTCATTCCTGTGTTTCTTGGTGAAGTTGTTGGGCTTTATTTCTGACCACACAACTCTCGCGGCGGCAGCAAGAAAGATACTGCCGGTTACGATAATGCCTTTTTGCTTGCCCGCCAGCTTTAAAGCTTCGGGCAGGGCTTCTTCCATACGCTGAAAAGCTATCACAGGTTTACCGTAGGGCTCAATTAGATTTTTTAACGCTTCTGCGTCAGCTGCCCGTGGGTGTATGGATTGGCTTGTGACCACCATTTCTACGCGCGGAATAATGACTTTGAGCATTGCTTCAATTTCTTTATCGGTAGAGGCTCCAAATATCAGGATAAACTCCTTGCCAGGGAAATATTCATCGAGCGTTTCGACCAGCCGTTGCATAGAATCACCGTTATGCGCAGAATCAATCACGACCGGTGGCTTGCGGCGCAGCAGCTCAAAACGCGCCGGCCAGACTACCTGGCTGAACCCACGCTGCACAGCACGGCGATTTAGCTTAAAGCCTGCCCGTTTTATTTCATCCAGAGCTGCTAATGCAGTCACAGCATTATCCATCTGATGCCATCCCAACAAGGGCAGGTTCAGATTAAGCTCCTCGCGAGCCAGACTTTCCGGTTCTCTCGCATTGGGGTTATCCGTTCGAAGCACTTGAATTTTTTGATTAGCGAGGGAATGTGAGACCTCGTGATAAGAAAAACTATTTTCCACCTGGGTGTAAGGGGCTTTTCTCTCAGTTGCCAACTTAACAAGCTGGGTCATGGCCTCTTCATGCTGGGGCGCAATCACGACAGGTCTGCCGGGCTTAATGATCCCGCCTTTTTCATAGGCGATTTCAGTCAAGGTGCTGCCCAGGACCGCCATGTGATCGTAGGAAATGGGTGTGATGACCGAGACAAGCGGATCAACCACATTTGTTGCATCCAACCTACCGCCCAACCCCACTTCAAGTACTGCCAGATCAACTTTTTGCTGCTTAAAGTATAAGAATGCCAGGGCAGTGGTCAATTCGAAGGTGGTGGCATCCTTTACAACCTCCGTCAGTGGGCGCAGTTCATCGGTGAGAGCGACCAGATCTTCTTTGCTGATCCATTGACCATTGATGGTGATGCGTTCCTGGAATTCGACCAGGTGCGGCGAGGTGTACAACCCAACCTTGTAACCCGCTGCTTGCACAGCTGAGGCGATAAAAGAGGAGGTCGAGCCCTTGCCTTTCGTGCCAGCAACGTGAACCGATGGAAAGCATTGGTGTGGATTTCCGAGCAGGTCCATCATTTTGTTCATGCGGTCCAGTTTAAAAAAGCGGTGCGTATCATCCACATGCCGCTTCATACTGAAGTCGACCCAGCTATAAATCCAGTCTAAACTCTGTTGATACTTTTCCTCAAGCGTTTCCATCGACTCTCCAACGTGAAAAATAATTATAAACGTTCCAAGTCAAATTGACAGAGAAATTGCCTTGACAAGAAATTGCCTTGAGTTTACGGTCTTCCTCGACCACAAATTCCGTAAAGTTGGCGACTTTGTCAGGACAATGATGGTTTACATCTTGTTTAGGGTAACTATTTAAACTTTTATCTAACAAACGGATCATCTTGGATCGTAAAGTTTACCCCGTTTTTGCCATGGTAACGGGTAACCACGGGGGTTACCCCTACATCTGGGTGTTGAGGGAGAGGTGGCTATCGTAGGGGCAGACCCCC
>JAXGPH010000029.1:0-19306 GCA_040767065.1 Anaerolineaceae bacterium
TGATTTATTTTTGACTGGCATGGCTGCCAGAGTTTTTATGCTTAACTTATATAATTATATCCGATTTATTGCCTCGTTGGTGTTAACTTTATATAACTTTGTGTTTTATATCAAGAGCGCAAGTTCCCACCTAACTTGCAGACGCACTAAAGGCTCCTTGGCCCGGATGATTATCCCAAAAATAGATTTTAATTCAAAGGTCCTGTACGTTCTTCATACAAGTTCATGATGGTCTTCGCCAGTTTCCGGGAACTGTGCCGCCAGGGGTAGAGGTCATCCACCAAATCCGCTTCGTACACCCGGTAATTCTGCTTCAGCTCATCATCCACCCAGACCCATTGCGCTTTCCCGCCCAAGTCTCCATGATAATTATGGTTACAGATCACTAAATTGAACAGGTGCTTGCAGATATGCCGGTCAATCTCCCGGGCATGGTCCGACGCATTGAATCCATCCGTTTCGCCCTGCTCGGTGGCGATATTACAGATATAGTAAGTATCCGCGCGGCTTGCCAGGATGGCGTCCGAAATACCCCTCACCAGCAGATTCGGCAGCAGACTGGTATACAAACTGCCCGGACCAATCAGGATCAGATCCGCGTCCAGGATAGCTGAGGTGGTAGGGGGAAATGCCGGCGAATCTGCCGGATCAAGCCAGACCTTCAGGATCTTGCCAGGATACTGAGTCAGCTCCGCCTCACCTCTCACCTCCACGATCTCCTGAGTTGCCTGATCCTGCACTTCCCCAACCAATTGTACATTGCTCAAAGTGGAAGGCAGCACCTGTCCATAGATCGCCAAAACCCGGCCGGATTCTGCAACCGCTTCTTCAAAACTGCCGGTGATCTCACTGAGAGCTGTGATGAAGAGGTTCCCCATGGAATGCCCTTCCAGGCCAGCCCCCGCAGTAAAACGATACTGAAAAACCTGGGAAAGCAGCGCTTCATCGCTGCTGAGAGCTGAAAGGCAGTTCCGAATGTCTCCAGGCGGCAATACTCCCAGGTCGCGTCTCAGTTGCCCCGATGATCCACCGTCATCGGCGACGGTCACAATAGCCGTAATATTGTGGGTGTACTCCTTTAATCCTCGCAGGAGTGCTGCCAGTCCATGCCCACCGCCAATTACCACAACCTTGACGCCCTTTTCGCGTTGACGATAATTCTTGAGTGTATCCCACACAGGTTTGCCATTTTTTTCAAACGGTTGCAATAATGAACGGTTTGCTCCCCATATTCCGATCAGGATCATTGCCAGTCCCAATCCGCCAAAGAGAAGGATTCGGATCGGTCGGTCTAAAAAACGCAGGGAAAGCACCGCCAGGATGGGTACCAAGGTTTCATTTGTAGTGCTGTGATAGTAGTCCAAAATCAATAGTGCCGCGCCAAGCCCCAGCAGCATGGAACCGATGATGGTTAATACCAACCAGCGCTTATAGCCCATACCCGGCGCGAGCCACTTAAATTCGTGCCGGAGGCGAGTGATCAGCCGCTTTAACCAGTTATCTTTTTTTGCGATAGTACTCATTAATCTGATAATAGCAGGATTCCCTGTCATCGTCAATAATTCCCAGCCGGATCGGATCTGTTTTTAATCTGTGTAGCTTTCGTCTCTTCAACGGACTTTCCAAGACAATGGTAAAATCAATTGACAAAATTGATTGTTTTATTCTAGGAGCGACCATGCCAGAACAAAAACCTCTTATCGTCATGCGCTCGGGACCCATCCCTGGTTCGAGCTTTTATCTCGAAAAAACTGAAGTGACTCTTGGTCGGGATCTCGCCAATGATATTCCGGTTCCAGACCAGGAAATTTCCCGCCGGCACGCGCGTTTTGTTACCCGCAACGACGGAGTGTACATTGAAGACCTTGGTTCCACAAACGGCACGTTCCTGAATGGTGTCCGCATCAGTTCACCCCAACGTCTCAATAATGGCGACCTTATCACCCTGGCGGAAGCGACCGTAATGAGTTTCGAATGGCCTGATCAGGCGAAAACTCCCACCTACAGCGCTTATCCCGGGGAAGAATCTGCACCTCAGCCTATGCCTGCGGCTCCGCAGGATGTCTATCAGCCTGCCCAGAAACCCATTCCCCAGCAACCGCTTGCACCGGAGCCTACACCGGAGCTAAAGCCCCGCACCCCCTGGTATTCCAATTTCTTCGTTTTGTTGCTAATCGCGATTATCATCATCATGGTCATCGTGATCTTCATGCCAACCAGTGGGTGGTGTTTCTTCTCTGCCAACGGGATCCCTGGTTGTCCGGTCAATTAAATTGCTTTTGTTACAAATCGCCCGGATCCTGGTGCCCGGGCTTTTTTATAAATAAGGCTTTTTAATGGATGAGATATCCTCTCGTGGTTTTTCCCGTCATCTGACGCATTCTTGAAAAATGGCGCAATTTTGCGCTTTCGCGCTTTTAATCGGATAATTGGGGTATAATAATAAGGTTACACGAATATACTAACTAGGCTTGAAAGAAAGAAAACATGACCGATCAACCTGAAATTCCCGCTGAAGAACCCGTCGTGAACAACTCTGGCAGCCTTGAGTCTGTCGGCATCGACGAGCAAATGCGCACGGCTTACCTCGACTATGCCATGAGTGTCATTGTCGCCCGCGCCATCCCTGATGTGCGCGACGGCCTGAAGCCGGTCCACCGGCGCATCCTCTACGCCATGCAGGACATGGGCATTCGTGCCAACACGCCTTCCAAAAAATCTGCCCGTATCGTCGGTGAAGTTTTGGGTAAATATCATCCCCATGGCGACTCAGCCGTTTACGATTCAATGGCGCGCATGGCGCAGGATTTCTCGATGCGCTATCCCCTGATTGATGGGCAGGGCAACTTTGGCTCGATCGATGGTGACTCCCCTGCAGCCATGCGCTACACCGAAGCCCGGTTAACCAAAATCGCCGATGAAATTTTGGCGGACCTGGATAAAGACACGGTTGACTTTCTCGACAACTTTGACGGTTCTCTAAAGGAGCCAGAAGTTCTGCCTGCCCGCCTCCCCAACCTTCTGATGAATGGCTCCAACGGTATCGCGGTCGGCATGGCGACCAATATCCCTCCGCACAATCTGCGCGAGTTGGTTGCCGCCCTTAACCTGCTCATTGACCGCTTCGACGAGCTTGATGAGGTTAGCGTTGAAGACCTCATGCAGCTCATTCCTGGACCGGACTTTCCCACAGGCGGTATTATCGTCGGGAGTGAGGGTATCCGCCAGGCATACAGCACAGGTCGCGGTCACCTGATAATGCGCGGCGCGGCTACCATTGAAGAAATTCGCGATGGACGTTTTGCCATCATCATCCACGAAATACCCTATCAGCTCAACAAAACCAGCCTGATCGAACGCATCGCTGCACTCCATCGAGAAGGACGTCTTGACTCCATCTCGGACATGCGTGATGAGTCTGACCGCAACGGCATGCGCATCGTCATCGAGCTTAAACGCGGCACCCAACCGAAGCGTGTTCTCAACCAACTCTACAAATACACCCCGCTTCAGTCAACATTTGGTGTACAGCTGCTTGCCCTGGTGGACGCTGAACCCCGCATGCTCACGCTCAAACGGGCGCTCACGCATTTTCTGGAACATCGCCAGGTCGTCATCACCCGCCGAACACTCTACGAACTCGATAAAGCCAAAAACCGCGCCCATGTTCTGGACGGACTCCTGATTGCCATTGCCAACCTCGATGCCGTAATCAAGACTATTCGGGAATCGAAGGACGCTGAGGTCGCCAAAACGAATTTGATGACCCGCTTCAACCTCACCGAAATCCAGGCTCAGGCAATCCTCGATATGCAGTTGCGCCGTCTGGCTGCCCTTGAACGCCAGAAAATTGAGGACGAATATAAGGCCCTGCTCGAAACTATTACCGAGCTTGAAGACATCCTTGCCAACCCCCATAAAGTGCTTGAGATCATCCGCACCGACCTCAACGAATTGGCCGAAAAGTATGGCGACGACCGCCGGACACATATTGTCCCTGATCTCGAAATGGACATCTCAGACGAATCGCTCGTCCAGGATGAACCGGTGTTTGTCTCCATTACCGACCGCGGATACATCAAGCGCGTGTCGGACCAGGCTTACCGCTCCCAGGGCAGAGGCGGTCGCGGTGTGATCGGTCAGAGTATGCGCGGTGAAGATGCTGTCACCTTCTTTGTGCGTGCCAACACGCTTGGCACCATGCTTTTCTTCACCAACAAGGGCAAGGTCTATTCCGAACGGGTATTTGAACTGCCCGAAGAAGCCCGCCAGGGACGCGGCATCCCTCTGGTCAACATCCTCAACCTCGAGCCGGATGAGACCATTACGGCTTTGCTGCCTGTGGAAAGTTTTAGCGATGCTAAATTTTGCGCCCTTGCCACCAAACTCGGTCGCATCAAGCGCGTACCCATGTCTGATTTTGAAAGTGTGCGACCATCCGGTCTGATTGCCATCCGTCTCAATGACGGTGACGAATTAGGTTGGGTCCGCATGACGAGTGGTCAGGATGATCTCCTGCTTGTTACCAGGAAGGGTAAAGCCTTGCGCTTCCACGAAAAGCAGGTCCGCCCCACAGGGCGCACGACCATGGGTGTCACCGGCATTACCCTGCGCGATGATGACCAGGTGGCAGCGCTGGAAGTTGCCGAGCCTCAAGGTTACCTGTTTGTTTTGACCGAAAAGGGTCAGGGCAAACGCACCAGCCTGGAAGAATACATCCCCAAGACACGCGGCACGCTCGGCGTCACCACGATCAATCAGGACGTGCGCGAATCAGTTGGAGATATCGCCGAAGCGCGCGTAGTGCTTGATGGCGAGGAAGTCACCATAATTTCGCGCGGTGGGATTGTGCTGCGCACCAAAGTCGCCGAGATCTCAGTTCAAGGCCGCTCCACGCAAGGGGTTAAGGTTATGGAATTGGGCGAAGGGGATAGCATTGCCGCAATCGCTCGCATTTCCCGGGAGGAAGTGGAACTCTCCGAACAAACCAATGCCGCATCTGTAGCCGCGGGCGAAGCCGCGCCACGCCGATCAAGGCGAAAAGCTGCTGCGGAGGATGTGGAAGTGGAGCTTGAGTCCGAAATGGAAATTGTTGAAGAGGAAAACGATTATCCCGAGGACGAAGACGAAGAAGGCAACACTTCAGCAGACTGAAGACTAAATTCTTGACCATCCGCATCCTCCACCAGGAGGGAACCGTCGGATGAGACACTCAGAAGGCGAAACAATCCTGTTTCGCCTTTATGATTCCTGATGCTTTTCATTTCCCCCTTGAATGCCAGGCGCTCATTCCATTCCCGAATAAAGGCATCACCCGGCAGCAATTCTCGCAGCTCTTGCATGGTTTTCAGGATAGCCAAAAGCCAGGTTTCAGCATCCAAACTGCAGCCTGTTTCGCTTAAAATATCACTGGCTGGGTAGTCCATCGCCGCATTTTCTCCGAAGGCGCCAGGCAGCAGGTTTACCCCTATTCCTACAACGACCGCATTGGCGTTCCCAGCCTGCAGCTCAGTTTCTGCCAGTACCCCGCAAATCTTTTTGCTGTTGAGCAAAACATCATTGGGCCATTTCACCCGAGCTTCTACACCAGTTTTTGACTGGACTGCCTGAGCCACTGCCAGGGCTCCAAGCGCGGTAAATCGCCCCAACATGGTTAGTTCTTCCTGATTCGGTCTGAATAGTACTGAGAAGGTCAATGAACTTTTTGGCTGGCTCTCCCAGATGTGGTTTCTCTGTCCGCGTCCCATGGTTTGCTGCTGCGCCCACACCACCAGACCATCCGCAGCGCCGGACCTGGCTGCTTCCAAAGCGACATCATTTGAGGAGCCAACCTGCTCGAGATTTATTAGTTGGAACTTCACAACATGATCTGACTTTCGGTCTTAATAGGCAAAGTAAAACAAATCCTTGCACCCTGGTGATAGGTTTCATCCACCCAAATTCTTCCCCCATGCACCTTTACAATCGATTGGCACAGATACAAACCTAAACCGGTGCCTTTGGTAGTCTTGGTTACTGAATTCGACCGGTAAAAGCGATCGAAGACATGCGGAACATCTATCGGGTCAAACCCTTTGCCTTGGTCCGTAATGCAAACTTGGATGTTTTCATCATTCTTTTTTCCCTCGATTTTTATTGTTCCGCCCTCAGAATACTTGATTGCATTTGTGAGTAAGTTGGATATCAACTGGCTAATCCGCGTCTCATCCGCAACAATGATGGGAAAATCTTCCGAAAGATCCGTGAGAATTTGGTGCTTATCACTTTGCAGCGCGAACTTCTTGCTTAAATCATTGATCAGTGCCACCAAATCCACTTCTGTCTTGTGCAGCGTGATCCCGCCCGATTGCAGCTTGGTTGCATCCAGCAAATCCTCGACCATCGCAGTCAGATGATCTGCTTCTTCTTCGATTATCTGGAGACCCTCTTTGACCATCGCCGGATCCCATTCCACATCGTCTCGTAAGAGCGTGCTGGCGTAACCTTTGATCAAGGAGATCGGGGTTTTGAGTTCGTGGCTTATGACCGAAATAAAGTTCGTCTTGAGTTCTTCCGCCTCCCTGAAACGAGTAATATCGCGTACTGAAGCGATAATATTCAGGAGCTCGCCTTCATCCGAGAACAACGGGGCGTACGTAATCTCCACGGGGATCGGATCCAATGGACTGTGTCGCAGCATGTCGCCTTCCAGGAAGAGGTCTTTCGTGGCGCCCCACTGCCGCTGGAATTTAACCACCTCTTCCAGCTCAACCCCCTTCGGCGGTTTTGCCCACCGCACCACCTGGTCAAAGGGTTTATTGATCAATTCTTCCTTCGGCGCGTTTATCAGCCGTTCGAAAGCATGATTTACCTGGATTACTGTCAGGTCCGGATTAAGAATGAGGATGCCGTCCGCAACTGAACTAAGCAGTGCTGCCATCCGCAAGTTCTGGCGGGTCACCTGAGTGTAAAGCCTGGCATTTCGAACAGCAATAGCTGCCTGGTTGGCGAAGTTGGTCAGAATATAGTAATCATTCGCCGAGAAAACGGCTCGGTAGTTACGGAATACATAAATTTGCCCGATGGTAGCGCGCTGGATGGTCATGGCTATGCCCACGCCTGTGATCATGCCCATGCTGATCTCACTTAACATGCGGTTGATTTCCCTAATGCAGGCTTCTGCGCCTTCTTCGTCGCAGCTGATGCTTTCCAGCCAGGTTTCAAGATAAGTCAATAACGCTGACGGGATGCCCTGGTTGATCGCAATATGCCAATCACCTGCATCCCCTGCCAGGGCAATAAAGCCAGCATGCCCACCCAGCATCTCAATCGCGATGTACAGAATGCGGCTCAGGAGTTTGTTGAGGTCCAGTTCCTCGGTGAGAGCTCGTGAGATCTCGAGCAGATACTCTCTCTGGCGTAAACGATAATCAGGTAACATAGGCTAATTGTATCCCAGCTAAGCAGCAACCATCAATCAGGCGGCGTTACAGCTCGGCTAATCTAATTTTGTCCCATCGGTTGGTTCAATATCTCCAACAAAGCCTTGTTTGTCATGTCCATTTGCAGGGGTGTCACAGAAATATAGCCTTGCTTGATCGCCCAATAGTCAGTGCCTTCATTCATCAAACCAGTCGGTGCTTCTCCACCAATCCAGTAGTAAGGTTTTCCGCGAGGGTCCAGCCGTTTCTCCAGCACATCCCGGTACAATCTGACGCCCTGCCGGGTGTAGAGCGCACCTTCATACTGTCCATCTTCACGGTAAGGCAAGTTGATATTCCAGATCGGCGGCAGGATCTTCACAAACGTATTAGCTACCAACCCCTGGATTACCTCCACTGCTGCTTTGGCAGCAGACACAAAATTGAGCTCCCCATCATGATGCTCTGGCGCGTCCAGAGAAACTGCGACACCCGGCTTACCATTAATTGAAGCTTCCATCGCCGCCGTAACTGTTCCGGAGTAAGTCACGTCCAGACCGACGTTGGCATTCGGATTGATGCCCGATACAACCACATCGATGGGTTTTTCGATCGCCCCCATGATGGCAATTGCTACACAGTCCGAAGGCGCTCCATCGCAAGAAAAAGCCTGGCTGCCGTCAGCCAGCTTCACATCCCGTATTCTCAGCGGACGGGTCATGGTCTTGACGTGCCCGCAGGCTGACCAATTATGATCCGGAGCCAATACGCTCACTTCGTAACTCGGGATCTGCCGGAGAGCCTGAACGAGCGCCAGCAGACCAGGCGCAAACACCCCATCATCATTTGTCACCAAAAAATGGGTCATTCCTTACCTCTTAGTGGCGTTTTCGCCGCTTCTTGTTTGAACTCGATTCAACAGTAGGCTTTGGCTCTGCCGCGCCTGCGGTTTTTACCGGGGCAGGAGTCGCGATAGCATTTTGCGGTTCGGCTGCTTTCGTCGGACGGTAGCGGAACATTCGGCTGATCACAGTCTGGCGGACCTCCGAAAGCATCTCTGTAAACAGCGTACTCGCCTGGCCCTTATATCGCACCAGTGGGTCGCGCTGGGCATAAGACTCCATACTGATCGAAACCCGCAATGCCTCCATGCGGGTCAGGTATTCCACCCAGGTTTCAGTGATTGTGCCGAGCAGCAAATCGCGATAGATGCGATTCTGGGCTTTATCACCCAAAACTTCCCGGATGCTTTCTGTCAGTGTCTCCGGGATATCCTCTATAGCTAATCCTGAGATAGCTCCGAATTCTTGTTCACCGAGCTTGGCGTTTAATGCATCCTTTGTCGCTTTTGGCAGGTCTGCCAATGTGAAATTGTTATTTGCCAGATGTTGAAACTCAACCCCCCCGAAAATTTCAGCAAGTTTTTTTTCTGCGCCTTGTAAATGAGTCAGAACCTCTTCTGTGACTTTTTCAGCCGGCTGACTTAGCAGTTGTTCTGACATAGAGAAAAGGTAATTCAACCTCAGCTGGTTTTGGAAAGTTTTCCGATGCGAGCGGGCATCAAAAGCGATTCTCTTGCCCTCAGTGGTCACCTGCACAAGTTGGGCGCGCGCGTCTTCAGAGGTTAACGCAGCCTGCAGCAGTTCCGGGTTCGCTTCAAGGTCGCGCCTCACTTCGCCTTCAGCCCCAAACAGCCGATCTACTCGCTTTTCGAGAGCATCGTTGATCTGGGAATCGATTTTTTGCCGCACTTCTTCCCAGGGCAGTTGCGCCAGGTCAATGGGTTTCATCAGCCAGTTATCCCCAAAGCGTTTCTCAAGCGTCAGGAGGATTCGCCGGATTGTCGTCAACATCATGCCTGTCCGCAAGGCTTCCTTGAGTGGGGCTTTCATGCTCATGGGGTCTTCCATGAAGCTGCGTTGTTGGGCTGGTGATAATCTCACCGGAGTCTGCACGATTGCGCCAATCTCCGCTGCCAGGTCATGCTGCTCACTTGGGTCAAAGCTGTCCAGGTAAGCGTCCAGCATTTCAGTGCGTTCTGCCAGCTGTGTCTTCAGATTCTGTTCGCTGCGTTCAAAGAGCAAAGCCGCCCCTTTGCGGATGTGCTCATTCTCGCTCAGCACAGCGTCTTTTGCCAATGCCACGAGTTTTTCGATCAGGGTATCTTCATCACTTGGAGTGCCAAGGTTGTCCAGTACCATCTTCAAGGAATAACTTGGGTAAGTGCCGAAGTCGGTCTGGATGGAAGGCTGGATGTCCTCCAGGAATCCCAGTAATTTCCAGGGACCTTCTTTGTCCTCGAGACCGATGCGGATCCTGCGGCCGAGCTCTGTGATCAGCATTTCGTTTACATCTTCATGCAGGTCGTCCTTGGTAAAGATCTTGTCGCGCTGGCTGTAAATCCGGTTTCTCTGCGTGTTCAGCACATCATCATACTCCAGCAGATGCTTGCGCACATCAAAGTTAGCGCCTTCCACGCGGGTCTGAGCCTGCTCAACCAGCCTGTTCACCAGGGGAATTTCGATTGGCATGTTCTCATCAATCTTGAAGCGCTGCAGCAACCCTTCCATTTGCTGCCCGCCGAACATTCGCATCAGGTCATCATCCAGCGCCAGGTAAAATCGCGATGAGCCAGGGTCTCCCTGCCGACCAGCGCGACCGCGCAGTTGGTTATCAATGCGGCGCGCTTCGTGTCGTTCTGAACCAATTACATGCAAGCCGCCCAGTTCATGCACTTTTGCCATATTCTGCATGTAGACCAGGAAGCCGTTCACTGCCTCTTGCTGGGTCTCGTCCAGGTCCCCATCCAATGCCTTCACCGCTTCTAATCGTTCGGGCATGGACATGTTGTAAGGGTCAGCTTGAGTTTTCTCCGCCAGCACCTGGTTTACCCGCGAAAGCAAGCCTTCAGACAGCTCACCACCCAATTTGATGTCCACACCACGCCCGGCCATATTGGTGGCAATCGTTACCGCCCCAAACGCGCCAGCTCCAGCAATGATCAGCGACTCTTCTGTGTGCTTGCGGGCATTCAACACCTGATGGGGGATACCGCTGTCGAACAGAGTTTTGAGACGTTCCCAATCTTTTTCTTCCAGCTTAAGCAGAGCCAGCAGGTTCGCCTTATTGGATTCATCTGCCAGGTCGAGCGTGGTCATTCCGTTTTGCGTTGCGAGCCGGCGCAATTCCGGCATGCGCAGCTTATCCAGGGGTTCGCTTAAGATTTTCAGCTCGGGTTGATCCACAAAATCAGCTTCGTTGAGCCCTTTGGTTTTGAACCATGCCTGTCGGATCAGTTTCACCTGTAGCAGACGCCGCACCATCTCTGAGCTCAATCGCTCTGAAAGACGTTCGGAGTTTTCAACCGAACTCGAGCCCACCAATTGCGGTCGCCCGATTACATGGTAATGGATAATTTCCTGTACAATCGCGCGCATTTTGCCTTCGGTAGTGCGGTAGATCACATCCGGATAATCCTTGCGCTTGTAGAACAAAGGTTTTTTCTGAGGATCCGAGGCGGCATAGTAATAGGTGAACTTATAACCTTCCTCATCCTTCGCTTCTTCATCGCGCAGACCCGATTCCGGGCGCATTGCCTGGTATTCCAGGTTTGTTGGAATCGAAAGCACGTCCAGTCCGTAGATCCGGAAGAACTCCTCTTTCTCGGTAAGCGCTGTGCCAGTCATGCCAGCCAGTTTGCTGTACATGCGGAAGTAATTCTGGATGGTGATGGTGGCATGCGTGATATTTTCCGCTTGCACCTTCACTCCTTCCTTGGCTTCAATTGCCTGGTGCAAACCGTCGGACCAGCGCCTTCCGGGCATCATGCGGCCGGTAAACTCATCCACGATGATGACTTCGCCATTCTGGACGATGTAATCCTTATTTCGTCGGAAAAGGAATGCCGCCCGCAGGGATTGCTCCAGAAAGCCCATCAAGCGCGCCTGCTCGGGTTTAATATCTTCCGGTCGCTCAGGGTCAGAGAGCGGCTCTCCGAGCAGTTCTTCCACGTGCCCGATGCCGACTTCGGTCAGGCTCACGGTTTGGTCTTTTTCTTCAACCTCATAATCTTCGGGGTTCAGTGCTCTGACGATCTGCGCCATGCGGATGTAGTTCTCCGAATCCTCATGCGATGCACCCGAGATGATCAATGGAGTGCGCGCTTCATCGATCAGGATGTTGTCAACTTCATCGATGATGGCAAAATGATGCCCACGCTGAACGCGTTGATCCCAACGCATCGTGATGTTATCGCGCAGATAGTCAAAACCAAACTCACTGTTGGTTCCATAGGTGATATCAGCCAGGTAAGCTTGCTTACGCGGCACAGGTCTGAGCAGATTGGTAGCTTCTGATAAGGATCTCTCGTTGGGATCAAAGATGAAAGCATGCTCGCCGCCATCTGCGCTACCGACTGCCTGGAGTACACCCACGCTCATACCCAACATGTCAAATATCGCACCCATCCAGCGTCCATCGCGCCTGGCCAGATAATCGTTCACTGTGACCAGGTGAGCCCCCTTGCCTTCGAGGGCGTTTAGGTAAAGCGGCAGAGTGGCAGAGAGAGTTTTGCCTTCTCCCGTTCGCAATTCCGATATACCCCCCTGGTGTAGATTAATGCCGCAGATTAACTGTACGTCGTAGTGGCGCTGTCCCAATACCCGTTTGCCCGCTTCGCGCACGGTCGCGAAAGCTTCCGGCAGAAGTGCATCAAGAGTTTCGCCTTTAGCCAGGCGCGCACGGTATTCAACCGTCTTGGCACTTAAGGAATCATTGCTCAGCTTCTCAAATTGTGTTTCGAGGGCATTAATTTGGTCAACAATGGTCACCAGTTTTTCAATTTTCTTTTTGTGCGGATCTCCTGTGAAGATCTGCCCAATTTTCTTTAACATAAGTCCAATCCTGTGAGTCGTAAATTTCGATCGATTTCAAGCCGCCAAAACCACCTGTTATGGCAATTCTTAAAAATACATTATAGCATACCACCTGCTTGCCTTCTTACGGCCGAGTTGCCTCGTATGCGTTTCAAAAGTCGATAGTCAAGGGAAAAAAGAGGAAGTTCCTATACAATTAGTTTTGGTAAAAAAAAAACAAAAGAAAGGAACTTCCAATGACCGTAACAGTCAGACTAAGTATAAGCGTAGAAACAGAAAATAGGGAGAGGAAAAGCATACTGGTGCCTTAACACACGGCGCCGTGTCAAGGCGCCTTGACGCCTTCCCAATTGGCATCGAATTTGCTCCAGCTGGTTACACAATGGATATCCATGTGCAGTTTGGTGCGCGGAAGCGCGGTGAACTCATCCCAGGTGAGCAGCAGAGGTTTCTCTATCTTACCCCAGACTCTGAATGTCCAATTTTCAAGGTTCAGACGCGGCACAGGACCGTAATGCAAGACCAGGAAGCGATCCGTCAGATGCCGCCCCGGGGGGCAGGCGTTTCTTGTTTTCAGGATCTAACTTGCCTAATATCTTACCCTCACAGATTCAAGCTCCCGCCCGCTTTTAGAATGATCACTTGCGCGTCGGTTTCAGCTTCAACCCGGGACTTCCAGGCTTGCGGATCCTGCGCGATCAATTCCCAGGTGTTGTAGTGCACCGGCACCACGCGCCTGGGGTGCAGCAGCTTTACGGCTTTGAGCGCGTCATCCGGACCCATGGTGTAGTTATCGCCAATTGGAATCACCGCCAGGTCAATGCCTTCATCGCCGATAAGTTGCATATCGCCAAACAAGCCGGTGTCGCCCGCAATATAGATCCGCTTTTTATCTGGCGTGGTCAACAAAAAGCCTGCCGGGTTGCCGCCATAGCTGCCATCAGGCAGGGAAGAGCCGTGCAGCGCTTGTGTCAGTTTAAGATAGCCGAATGGATAGTGGTAGCCGCCGCCAATATGCTGGGCGTGGGTCTTCAAGCCTTTATTGCGCAGCCAGGTGCTGATCTCGGCGTTGCTGATGCACAGGGCACCCGTACGTTTGGCAATGGACACGGTGTCGCCGATATGATCACCGTGACCATGCGTGATGAGAATGTAGTCAGCGCTGACCTGTTCGGGTTTCACTGTGGTGGCAGGGTTGCCGGTGAAGTAGGGGTCAATCAGCAAGCGGCTCTCACCCACTTTTAAGCCATGGGTGGCATGCCCATACCAAGTGAAAATGGTTTCCATAGCATCGTCCTCCTTCATCTATCATTATAGAGGTTTTTAAGCGTATTTCATTAGCTTGTAACGGGGGCTTGTAACGGGGCCTTGTTTGTTTCAAAGGAAAAGATGCAGCCTTATAGGTCGGAATGAGACCGCCGGAAGATAATTAAAACCCCATCGCTTTTTGCGGGCTCACTCCGGCCTATGATATATATCGTTCACGGTACTTTCAATTTTGCCTGGAAAATGAACAATATGCGATGGAAAAGATGCAACACATCCTCATCAATAATTGTTACGTGTTTGTCATCCTGGGAGCTTGTAATGCCCCCACCACCATATAATGGCGGAGTGACCAAAGAAGGTCAATCCGCCCTATGCAAGACTATTTACATGATCTCAAGCTTTGCCAGCGAGGCTACCAGCGCCTTCAGACCAACCCCCTCAAAAAACACTTCCACGGTTTCATCGCCGTGTTCCAGCTTGCTGGTTTTGACTACGCCTCGCCCATAGGTGGCGTGTTTCACTTGCATGCCCGTCTTATAGCGCGTGAAGGGCTCTTCCTTCAAGGGAGGCGTGCTTCGCATCCACGAAGGCGTCTCCCACCTGGAATATCCGTTTTCCCGTCCGTAACTGAACCGCCCGGGTAAATCCCGTGGGCTTCCCTGCAAAATCTCAGAGGGGAAATCATCCAGAAAACGACTGGCAATGGTCTCTTCGTAACTGCCATAGGGGCTGCGGCGCCGGCGGGCGCGCGTCAGGGTCAGGCGCTTGCGGGCACGTGTGATGCCAACGTAAAGCAGGCGGCGTTCTTCTGCCAGATCTTCCTCATCATCACGCGAGCGGCTGTGCGGCAGGAGCATCTCATCCAAGCCAGTGATGAACACCTGGTCGAACTCCAATCCCTTTGCGGCATGCAGCGTCAGCATGGTTGGGGCGTCGACGTTCTCGGGCAGGGTGTCCTGATCCGCGACCAATGCCATAGACTCCAGGAAGGTCTGCAAGCCCTGCTCTTCGTACTCAAGCACCACAGCTCGCAGTTCAAGGACGTTTTCCCAACGGTCAAGTCCTTCTTCGCTCTGGTCCTGGATGTGCGCCTGGTAACCGATGTCTTCCAAAATGCGGTCAAATAAGACGGTAATCCGGTTCTTCTCTGCGCACTCGCGCCAGCCCTGCAACATCCGCCCAAAGCTAATCAGGCGGGTTGCCTCTCTGCCAAGTGCTTCCTGCCAGGCTGGGTTGCCTCTTGCCAGCCCCAGCAAGATCTCCCCCACGCTCAGGTTCTCCTGGGCGGCAAGTTCCGCTACCTTCTTGATGGTTTTATCGCCAATGCCCCTTGGCGGCAGGTTGATCACCCTGCGCAGGCTGATTTCATCCAGCGGATTGTAAACCAGGCGCATGAAGGCGATCAGGTCCTTAACCTCGCGCCGTCCGTAGAAACGCTGCGCGCCCACCAGGCGGTAATTCAATCCCGCTCGACGGAAGGCTTCTTCCAGCAGGCGGGATTGCGCGTTGGTGCGATACATGATGGCGAACGCCCCCGGGCTGATCTTCTGATGGGTGATGGCTTTCTCTATCGCACTGGCGACCATCTCGGCTTCTTCACGATCATCCTGGGCGATCAGGAGATTGATTTTCTCTCCCTTTTTCGCATCCGTAAAAAGTTTTTTGGCAGTCCGATTGTGGTTATGATCGATCACCGCCATGGCACCATCCAAAATGGTTTGGGTGGAGCGATAGTTTTGCTCAAGCAGGATGGTTTTCGCGTCTTTGAAGTCTTGCTGGAAGCGCAGAATGTTGCGGTAATCCGCGCCTCGCCAGCGATAGATGCTCTGGTCTTCATCGCCCACAACGTAGAGGTTGCGATATTTTTGTGCCAGCAAGCGCAAAATGGCGTACTGCGCCAGGTTGGTGTCCTGAAATTCGTCTACCAGGATGTGTTCGAACTTGTGTCCGTAGGTTTCCCGAACGACCGGATAATCTTCGAGAATGCGGTTGGTGTAGACCAGCATGTCGTCGAAGTCCATGGCGTTGTTTTTGACCAGGCGCTGCTGATATTGGATGAAAAAGCGCCTGACCTGTTCATCGCGGAAATTTTTGACTGGGTAGTTATCCGCGTCGATCAGATCATTCTTGGCGCGCGAGATGGCATCCAACAGAGATGCCGGGCGGTAAAGCTTTTCGTCAAGATTGCTCTCCCGCACGATCTCTTTCATCAGGGCAAGCTGATCATCCGCGTCAAAAATCACAAAATTCTGGTTGACGGGCAGCAAATCAGCTTCGCGATGCAGGATCCTGCCGCAGACGGCATGGAAGGTGCCCAGCCACAAACCATTTGCCTGCTCGCCGATCAGTTTTTGCACCCGGTCTTCCATTTGCCGGGCAGCCTTGTTGGTAAAAGTCACCGCCAGGATGCGGTAAGCCGGCACGTTCAGAGCCCCGATCAGGTAGGCGATCCGGTAGGTCAGTACGCGCGTTTTGCCGGAGCCAGGTCCCGCCAAAACAAGGGTTGGTCCAGCTGGAGCTGCTACAGCTTGTTGCTGTTGAAGATTGAGAAGATCGAGCAAGTCATTCATAGACAGAGATGATTGTACCAAAGGGGCTCAAGAGTAGGAAAGGGGCTTGTCTATTGCGGTCAACCATCTTTTGTAGGGAAGGGGCTTGACCCCTTCCGCATTGGCCCCTTCCGCCACATAGTCAAACGGAACGGCACGACACCATCCACCAACAACCTTACCATTCCGGTCAACCATCTTCCGTAGGGAAGGGGCTTGACCCCTTCCGCATTGACCCTTTCCGTAACATGGTCAAACGGAACGGCAAACGATTGTTCAACAACAAAATTACCATTCCGGTAAATCATCTTCCGTAGGGAAGGGAGCTTGCCCCCTTCCGCATTGACCCTTTCCGTCACATGACCAAACGGAACGGCGCAAGGCTGTTCCCATGACAAACATCCGCAACATGGTCAAACGGAACGGCAAAGGCCATCCACCAACAACCTTACCATTCCGGTAAACCGTTTGTAGGGAAGGGGCCGTTTGACCCTTCCGCATTGACCCCTTCCTCCACATCGCCAAACGGAACGGCAAAAGACCGTTCCCTACGACAAATATCCGTCACATCGCCAAATGGAACGGCGCAAGGCCGTTCCCTACGATCAACTTCCTCCACATGACCAAACGGAACGGCGCAAGGCCGTTCCATACAACAAATATCCGTAACATGGCGAACGGAACGGCGCAAGGCCGTTCCCTACGACAAAGATCCGTCACATGACCAAACGGAACGGCACAAGGCCGTTCCCTACGACAAACATCCGCAACATGGTCAAACGGAACGGCGCAAGACCGTTCCCTACGACAAACATCCGCAACATGACCAAACGGAACGGCGCAAGGCCGTTCCCTACGACAAACATCTGCAACGTGACCAAACGGAACGGCGCAAGGTCGTTCCCTACTAGACCAATGCTTTGATCAAGCCCATTGCTAAACCCGCCAAAACCAGCATATACGGTTGGGCTTTCAGCAGCAGCAACGCGAGGAAACCTGCCAAGAGGATCAGGACAGTCCAGACGTCCATCAAAGCATTTTGCGCAAGGCTGACACAAACCATCAGGATCAGTGCCACCACCGCCGCGTTCACCCCCTTCAGGAAGGCGCTGGTAATTGCGTTTTCGCGCATTTTTTTAACCATTGGCGCCGTGATTGCCACGATAATAAAAGAAGGTAGGAACACTCCAACCGTGGATGCCACCCCACCCCAGAAACCTCCGGCAAGATAGCCCACGAAGGTGCTCGAAGAAAGGACGGGGCCCGGCGTGATCTGCCCAACGGCGATGGCGTCGGTAAGCTGCTGTGTGGTCAACCATCCAAAACGGTTGACCACATCTTTTTCGATCAGGGCGAACAAGACCAGCGATGAGCCAAAAAGCACCGCGCCCGTGCGTAAAAAATACCAAAAAATTTGCCAGGCACGTTCGCCGACAGTTTCAAGCAGCAATTTTAGTGCCACACCTATCAAAGGCAGAGGAACAAAAGACAAAAGCAGGTTAGGTGGTGTTCTAAACTTTTGCTTAATGCCATAATGCAGCACGACACCCAGCGCGCCACAGCCAAGCATGATTAAGACTTCGTTGAAATTCACCAGTTTGCCAACCAGAGCCAAGCCAAAGAGCAGGAATTGCTCCCATCCCACCAGGCTGCTCTTACCGATGCGCCAGGTGGTTACCAGCACGATATCAAGCACCAGCGGATTTAAAAAGTAGAACAAACCCTCAAGCTCAGGCAGGCTGCCAAAACGCACATAGACCCAGGAGAGCGACATACTGGCAATAAAAGCAGGCAAAATGAAACTGAAGCCTGCAACCAGCAGCCCCGGATAGCCGGCGTAGACGTATCCCACGTGATAGCAGGTCTCACTGGCATTCGGACCAGGGATGAGGTTGGCGGCAGCCAGCAGATCCAGAAAATACTCTGGGGAGATCCACTTTCGCTTACGTACGTACTCGTCTTCCATCATGGCGATGTGCGCGGTGGGGGCACCAAAGCTGGTGCTGCCAATTTTGAGGCTCACCAGCATAAGCTCTATCAATTTTTTTTTCAACGGGGTTGGTGTTTGTTCCGCAGACTCGCTGGATGGTGCAGGGGGCTGCGAGGGTTGCTCGAGCTGAGAATTTTCAGGGTCCAAATTCATTTCGTCGTTCAAGATCAAGACTCCAGTCGGGGCAAATCGAGCAGTAGATTCTCGAGAATTAAACGGGAATTGACATACTGGTCCAACATAGTCAGCGCTTCTTCGTGACGTTTCAGGATGCTTGCGATTTTCTGCGGGTTTAAACCAGCCGCGGTATGCTGGATTTGATCTTCCTTCTCCAGGTTGACCAGAGGCACCTCACCCCCCTCGCTGCAAATCAGCACATCGCGCCAAAAAGTAAGCCAGGTCGCAATCAAAAAGCTGTAATTTTCCCGCGCCTGCCCCTTTGCCCGCTGCAACTTCTCGACGTACTTAAGTCTGTCGCGCAGGTTCAGGTTAAGAATTTCTTCAAGCTGATCGAGCGCGTTATGATACTTTTCGATTAAATCCTCATCTCGCAAATAGCGCATCGCCGTGCCCACGCGTCCACCAGCGAGCTGAGCCAGTTTGTGCGATTCAACTTCACTCAACGCATGCTTTTCCTGCAGTGCTTTCGCCAGGTCGCTTATGCGCATCGGGCGCAGCCGCACCAACTCGCAGCGGGAAGCAATCGTCTCAAGCAGGCTCTCACGCGCGTCAGCTGTCAGGATGATAATCGCTCTAGCAGGCGGCTCTTCAAGGGATTTTAGCAGGGCATTCGAAGCCCCAAGCGTCGCCCTTTGAAAGTCTGGGATGAGAACAACGCGATATTTCGATTGATACGGAGCAAGCGCTAATGACTGCTGCATGGCACGTATCTGCTCGATTTTCAGCTCTCTGGCTCCTTCAGCAACCCGCAGGATCGCCAGATCCGGAAAAGTCTGCGCCTCAATCTGACGGCAAGGCTGGCACACCCCGCAAAAATCCCCTTTGCTTGGAGGATTGATGCAATTCAGCGCTTTCACAAACGCCAGCGCCAGCGTTTCGCGTCCAACGCCTTCCGCGCCAGTAATTAAATAGGCGTGACGAACGTTCTCAGGTTGGGAGTGGATTTGCAGGAATTGGATGGCAGTTTCGTGACCGAGGATATTCCAAGACATGCCTGGATTTTAGCACAGGTTCTGGCCGGCACGCGAGAATGCCATTCTTCCA
>JAXGPH010000003.1:0-73313 GCA_040767065.1 Anaerolineaceae bacterium
CTGAACATTTTATCAACCGAATAGGACATTTCTAAATTGCCTTGACACATGAGCTTCACCCATGAGGATTCATGTCAGAATTCACGTCTCTACTACATCCTCACTAAAATCCGCTGCATTAAAAGTGCAAAGCGAGGTAATTATGCTGGGATGGCTTAGCAATCTTTCAGTCTTTAAAATGACTGGATTTGTCGCGGTGGTGATCGGTCTTTTGGGAGTCATCGTGCCGGAGGCGGTTTAGCAGGGGAGGGCGAAAAGTATTCCATCCCAAATTACCACATTTCTGACACGCTCTGGAGGTTGGACCTAAGCCTGGCAATCAGAAAAAGGTTGACCGATTAAAAGTAATCACAGGTTTTTTCTGTTAAGAAACAACCTGCTTGGTATTATCTTTTTGAATTTGTCTTACAATTAGATCAATTCAATCAAGGAGGTCTGTCATGGATGGTGGAAGTGGAAGTGGATGCGGTTGCTGCAGCTGTGGCTGCGGTTGTCTGACGGTATTGATTGCACTCATTCTGGCGATCATAATGATCTTTGCTGTTTTGGTCCCAGGGAATCGCAATTTTGAGCACATGATCCCTGATTACTTTGATGAGTACTATCCGGATATTAACGACAGCACCTATATCCCCGTTGAAAAGGGATTCATTCTGCCAATTTATGAATTGTCAGGAGCTTTTGCGGTAGCATCCGGGGAATTTTGAAAACTTTGCAGTAACAAACAACGGAGCTGATAAAGGCTCTGTTTATGTATCCCGTACCTTGCAGAAATCAGGGACAGAACACATTACAAGGGTTAGAAAATCCATTCCAAGGTCGTTACAATAAAATACAGGATCACGACCAGGAGAGATTATGTCACAGACAGACGCTAATAAACGATTCATTATTATCGGCGCAGGGATTGCAGGTGTAAGTGCTGCAGAGGCGATTCATGCAGAGCACGCAGATGCTGATATTACATTAATTTCCGAAGAGCCCAACCTGCCCTACTTTCGTATGAGCCTGACTCGCTACCTGGCAGGGGAGATTGAGCGCGAAAAGCTTACCTTGCATGACCAGCAGTGGTACCTCCAGAAGCACATCACCCTCCTTCTCAACACCCATGTTGATGCGATCGACGCTGAGATAAAGCAGATTACTCTGGCAGATGGACAAAATTTGTCTTATGACAAGCTGATCCTGGCTTGTGGCGCGCATCCAAATGTGCCGCCGTTCCCCGGCAGGGAACTCAAAGGTGTCCAGACCCTGCGAACCCTTGAAGATGCTGACCTGATCATGAACGTTGCTAGGCAGCAGGCAAAAGTGGTATGCATTGGTGGCGGGCTATTGGGGCTGGAAGTGGCTGGGGCTGTGGCCCGGCAGGGTGCGGATGTGACGGTGTTGGAGGGGCTGGATTGGCTCCTTCCCCGCCAGCTGGACGCCCAGGCAAGCGCAATCCTCAAGAAAAAGATTGAAGGCATGGGGATCAAAGTGATTGTGCCGGCAATCACCAAAGCATTGCACGGCGATGCTAAGGTCGAGAACGTGGAACTGGCGGATGGGCAGATGCTGCCGGCGGACTTGGTGCTGATCAGCACGGGCGTTTCAGCTAACCTTGAGCTGGCAAAGTCAGCAGGGCTGGCAATCAACCGGGGCGTGCTGGTGAATGAGCATATGGTGACTTCCAATCCGGATATCCTGGCAGCAGGAGACCTGACTGAGTTCCAGGGCAGGAGCTACGGTCTGTGGATACCAGCGAAAAAACAGGGAACCATTGCCGGGCAGAATGCGGTTGGCAAAGAAACAAGCTTTACGGGCGATCCGCCTTCCACCCGGCTCAAAATCCTAGGAGTGGATGTCTTCAGCATTGGTCAGTTTTCGCCAAGTTTGGATGGCGACCGACTGGTGGCGGAGAGTAAGGACGATAGCTATAAGAGTTTCCTTTTCCGCGAAGGGAAGATGATCGGCTCGATTTTGCTTGGTGATGCCGGTGTGGCGAACAAGGTCAAGGCAGCCATTGAAGGCAAGAGGGATTTTTCGTCAGACTTGGATGAGACAGTCGACGTGGAAAAAATTTCCCGGGCTCTATAAATCGCCGGACTGCCGGAAAGTGGTCTAGAAAAGTGGTTTTGGACACCCCTCACAAATTGTTCACAAAAGTGGTTGTGGACAAATTCGAAGTGGTTTGCTATAATCACGGCACTTCGGGCGCTTAGCTCAGCTGGTTAGAGCGCACGGTTCACATCCGTGAGGTTCGGAGGTTCGAGTCCTCTAGCGCCCACACAACTCCTCTTTGTGAGGAGTTTTTATTGACGGTTCACAACCTGTCCCCTTCGGGGAGGCTGCGCACAGGTTCGGAGGTTCGAGTCCTCTAGCGCCCACACAACTCCTCTTCGTGAGGAGTTTTTATTGACATAAAGGGTTCATGGCACACCTTGCGATTGCGCATAAACAAGGGTGACATCCGGGTGCGGATTCTCTTCGTAAGCCGGCGTGGGAGGTAGTAGGAGCATGATAGATTATGAATTGGAAAGTCCACGTCCACTCCGGCTAAACTACTTGCGCAAAAAGACCCAGAGGATCCACTGGATGCCTGTTCCACCAGTACATGCCAATCCTCGATTTTGAAGATGTCTCACAGGTAATAGTTCAAAAACCTGCTCAAACTGAAATTTCATATGAGATTCGGTTGTGAATTTTACTATAATATTAGTGGGGATTTTCGTCTTTTAACGATTTTTTAGGTTAGGAGGTTCACAATGTCGGGCAAGATCTTATCAGCATTGCTGCTGATGTTACTGATCTCTGGTTGCATCATGCAAACGCCACTCCAGACCCCACAACCGTTTGTCGAGGAGGAGATTGAAGCCACCCTTACCGCTGCCACCGAGCCAAATTCCGAAATGCCGACCGAGCCAGTTGCAGAGCCAGGTGAAACTGAAGTGCTAAAAGGTATGGTTCTTATCCCGGCGACGGAATACATGATGGGCTGTGATCCGGAGCATAATAACAACTATAACTGCCCCGGCGATGAACTCCCGCAGCATAAGGTTCGTTTGTCGGCGTATGCGATTGATGTATATGAGGTGACCAACGCGCAGTATGCTGCCTGTGTGGCAGCCGGAGGTTGTGTGGCACCGATTGTTTCTGCTTCAAAAACCCGGGATGATTATTATCAGAACCCCGAGTATGCCAATTTCCCAATGATTAATGTCAAGTGGGAACAGGCTCAGGCGTATTGTACCTGGGCTGGCAAACGTCTTCCAACGGAAGCTGAGTGGGAGCTGGCAGCACGCGGAACGATCCCAAAGGCTTATCCTTGGGGTGATGAAGCTCCTGACTGTTCAAAAGCGAATATTTATCACAATCCCACCATGTCTGTCTGCGTGGGAGATACAGTGGCTGTGGGCAGCTACCCGGAAGGGGCAAGTGAGTTTGGCGTAATGGATATGACGGGAAACGTCTGGGAATGGGTGGCGGATAGTTACATTGAAGATTTCTATAGCCTCAGTCCCACAGAGAATCCTTTGGCAGAAGAGGCTAACCAGCTGCGGACGGTTCGTGGTGGCGGTTGGGCGAGCAACTGGCTGGCGGCACGCGTTTCGAGCCGGGCATATGATCTGAGCTTCTACAGCGGCTCAGACCTGGGATTCCGCTGTGCCATGGACGGCGAGCAGTAAGGGGTTATAAAGCAACCGGATTAATGGAGAGGTGAGGTCGCGCGGCTTTTCCGTGATTCACCCCCTTGAGAAGGTCGTTTTTAGGTGCGAAAAAAACCCTATGGTTTGATTTTTGTGTTTTTTAGCAAATTTGGCATGAATTTTTTTATTGGGTCAAACACCATGACCCAACCTGCCTCAACGCGGAACAATCGTGGAATGCCTTAGATAATCTATAGCAATTCTCGTAAATATCTGGAATAATAAACCTGAAAGAGGTGAAACTATGTTCGATGGTAAATTTTCAACAGCAAATTCAAACCCCACTAATCGTTTGAAGATAAATAAGCGTGTGGTACCCATCATTTTAATTGCCCTGGTGTTAATCATAGCGGCAACGTCGTTATTTTATGAAGTTCCCGCAGGCAACATCGGTGTGGTTCTGCGATTTAGCGCAGTTGATCGAGTGTCTTACCCCGGCATTAATATTAAGCTTCCATTTGTGGAACGCGTGGTGTTGATGAACGTACGGACGCAGAAGGACGAAGTCCAGGCAACAGCCATGTCAGAAAACTTGCAGGTAGTAACATCCCTGATTGCGGTTAATTATCACCTGGATGGCAGCCGCGCGAAGGATGTTTTTGAGAATGTAGGCGCGGATTATGCCAACATCATTGTCGCCCCGGCAATTCAGAACACTTTCAAAGCCGTAACCGCCCAATTCTCCGCTGAAGAACTGATTACCAAGCGTGACGAAGTCCGTTTTTTGGCTGAAAGCGAACTGACCAAACAATTGGAACCGTACTTCATCATTGTTGAGAACTTCAACATTGTTAACTTCGATTTTTCGAATGAATACCAGCAAGCCATTGAAGCGAAACAAGTCGCGCAGCAGCAGGTGGAAACATCCAAGCAAAAACTGGCACAGGCAGAGATTGACGCACAGACCGTAATCGCGGAGGCAAAGGGTCAGGCAGACGCGCAAAAGGCGCTCAACCAAACCGGCGCCCTGACACCAGAATACCTTCAATACCTATTTCTGACCAAATGGGACGGGATCCTGCCCCAGGTGATGACCAGTGGCAACGACATGATGATTGATATCTCGCGATTTCTAAGCTTGCCCACTGAGGAACCGTAACAATTTCGAACTCGGTACATAATTAATCATTCCTCCAGAGTGAGGATGATAGAATGAATCTATGTGCTGCAAATAATTTTGGTCAGAGGATACCAAAGCCGGCTTAGCCTAAGCCGGCTTTTGACTATAATGGGAACTTATGAGTGTGTTTGGCCGAAAGAGCACCAACAGTCTGCGCGAGGCAACCGCATATGCATTCCTTGCAGCTGCTCTCTATGCCCTGAATATGCCGTTTTCACGCTTGCTTTTGGGGTCCGTGGAGCCGTTATACATGGCAGCATTTCTATACCTTGGGGCGGGTTTGGGGATGCTTGGAATGTGGCTCTTGCGCACCAAACCAAAAGCCCGGGTGTTTGCTCCCATCGAAAAGGATGAGAAACCGTACATGCTGGGGATGGTGCTGCTTGACATTCTTGCCCCCGCGTTATTGATGTTCGGTCTGAGAAGTACTTTGGCAGCGAATGCCTCCCTCTTGAATAATTTTGAGATCGTTGCCACATCCCTAATTGCCTTAATTCTTTTTAAGGAAGCGATATCCCGAAGACTCTGGATTGGGATTGTGTTAGTGACACTGGCAAGTGTGCTTCTTTCGCTGGAAAGTTTTTCAACTTTTCGATTTTCAAGTGGCTCGCTCTTAATCCTGGCAGCAAGCACAGCCTGGGGGCTTGAAAACAACTTTACGCGCAAGCTTTCTAACCGCACCAGCTCAGACATTGTCATCATCAAAGGCATTGGCTCGGGATTTGGTTCCTTGATCCTGGCTTTACTAACCAGAGAGGCTTATCCTCAGGTTGGTTTCATCTTACTAACGATGCTGCTCGGTTTCGTGGCTTACGGGTTGAGCATCAATTACTATGTTAAGGCACAAATGCAGCTGGGCGCGGCAAAAACCAGCGCCTACTATGCTGTGGCTCCATTTCTGGGAGTGATTTTCTCCTTTCTGATTTTCCAAACCCTTCCTCTGCCAACTTTTTGGGTGGGATTGATCCTGATAGCTGCTGCGACCTGGTTTTTGGTAACCGACACAATTAGCATCCAGCACACGCATCCCCATGCCCATACCAAATTGGTGGTCAGACACAGTGGCGACGATCTCGTCCCGGAGATGATCGAATATACCCATACGCACTTTCACCCCCATCAGCGGGAAAACGAAGAAGATCATGACCACTCACATCCTTCCGATGCAGGCAGTACCCCGACTGGATCTTGAGAGTGTGGGCGTTAATCAAACATGCCGTATATGGTTGCCGTAGGAGGTTGTTGTATGCAGTTCCAAGATTATCTGTTCCAAGATTATCTTTCGCCCTGCTACTTCTGCGGTTATATATACTTTATCAGCCTTTACTGACATGTAAGAACTCCTTTCAGATCTGATGTTCAAATCTATTTTGAGGGAGTTCTCCTTTTTTTCTACTAGAAAATTTCTAGATTATCCTCGAATTTCGGTTAACTTAGTTCATAGCCGATGGCTTTATACCCCTTTTTCCTCTTTCCAAACATACCAGCCAGTACTGGCACCTGGTCATCGACATAATCATAGATAATCACCTCACTTTTACGGTCATAATTGCGGTGAAGTCGACCTGCATACTGTGCTACCGTTCCGCGCCAGGCAATCGGCAATGCCAAAAATAAAGTGTCAAGGCGAGCATCATCAAACCCTTCCCCCAGATAGCGCCCTGTAGCAATAATCAAGCGTTCTTCATCCTCTGGAATACGCTTCAACTCGTCCATCAACAAAATTCGTTGTTTGCGGCCCATCCCGCCGGATAACACGATGATATTTTTCACTTTATCAGCCAGGGCATCAGCAAAATATGTGAGGTGTTCTCGGCGCTCTGTCAACAATACTGGCGACCGGCCGGCATGAACGGCTTCAACAACATCCTCAACAATCATTTGATTCCGCAGCAAGTCCGCCGCGAGCATTGCGTACACTTCCTGAATGCCTGGTTCTGGAGTATTGTCTGCTCGGCTTGGCAAAACAAAATTGGTTCTACGCGCAATTACCTTGTGGGCAAATGAACGTGCCGCGGCTTGTTGGCGATCATCTACTCGGTATCGGACAGGCCCACATTGCATAAAAATGATCGGGTGGTGACCGTCCTGCCGGGTGACAGTTGCGGATAAACCAGTAATGAACCTGGCCTTAGCTTGCCGAATCACCTGCTCAAAACTGGCTGCAGAAATGTGGTGACATTCATCAACAATGATATAGCCATAATTCCCCACCAGATCATTGACCGTGCCCTTGTTAATCAGGCTCTGGATCATTGCTACATCTACCTTTCCGGTGATATTATGTTTCCCACCCCCGATCTGCCCGATCTCCTTTTTCCCCAGTCCTAAAAACGATTGGAGGCTTTCTACCCATTGGTCCATCAGCTGTCTTCGATGAACAATCACCAGGGTGTTCACTTTCCTTTGAGCCATCAACCAGGCACCAATGACCGTTTTGCCAAATGCTGTGGAAGCAGAAAGAACACCAATATCATGCTTAATCAGTTGATCTGCGGCAAGCTGCTGCTCAGGACGAAGCGTTCCCTGGAAGTTTAATAATAGAGGATCACCAGCCTCACGTTCGTCAATCCACCTCGTTTTGATTTTTAGCTCACCAAGTACCTGGAGCAGCTCTTCCTGACACCCTCTGGGTAAGCCAAGGTGTTTCGGATATTCCTCACAACAACTGATAATTCTGGGTTTACCAAATGTCGAGAGATGCATGGCTTGGGATTTGTAGAATTCCGGATTTTGAAAGGCAGCCAATCGAATGATGCGATTTCGCAAAGGCGCAGACAGCCTTTCTTTTTCGATGTAAATCTGATTGCTGATAACCAGGTTGAGTTGATCTGGCAAAGGACCGCTTATTGGGGGCTTCTTATATTTTCGAGACGGGGTCAATTTCCAGGGTTCGTTCTCGGTTTCATCCAAAACTACCGCCCGGACGCCGGTGATTTCATCTTCGTCTTGAACATTCTTCACAATTCTTTCGAGGTCTTGATGAGTCATCTTCTGAATTGATGCCAAAAAAGCCCACTGATCGGGATAAGGATTGAGATCATTGTCCAAAAAGAAGCTATTGTTTTGTTCACGCGGTTTTTTCTGCAGCGGCAGCGCAATCAGATTACCAAATCCGCCTCTGGGTAAGGTATCCTGACTGGGGAAAAGCCGGTCATAAGAATCCATTCCGATTTCCGGTCGCCTGTTCATTGTACTGGTAAGCAGTAATGCCCCGAGTTTTCGCGCTAATACCGCAGGAACTGGTGTTTCAAAAAATATCCAGACATGCCCACCATTTCCGGATCGTGATCGTTCCAAGACTGCAGGAACTTGATAACTGGCGCAGGTTTCCAGAAAGGTTTTGGCGTCTTCAGCCCAGGTGGATTTATCGAAATCAGCAGCCAGAAACCAGCATGATTCATCTGTCAATAGAGGATAAACCCCCATCGTAAAGTCTTTACCTGAACGGTCATTGGGGTCATACCCTTTGAGATGATTACGAATGATCTCATCACTGATTGGTACAAATGCGCGGAAATTGCAGTCCTGGCAGGCGATCTTCGGCTTCTGACAGATACCTGCCTGCCATTCATTACGACAGACGGGGGTGTAGCCTGACTTTCTGGTTTTGGAATTTTCGAACCGGCGTGGGAATACGTCCTCCCGCCCTTTGAATAAAGAACGGAATAACCGGATTTTTTCCTCTTGGGAGGATTGGTTATTGACTGTAATTCCCGGAATGTCCAGCATTAGTTGTGCTGGGGGATCTTTTTGAAGGAGCTGCCGGCGGTAATGTGACAGCTCATCCAGTAACTGGTCACGATGATGATCCAGATTCACTAATTCTGCTTCGATTTCAGAAATTTTTCGTTCAATCTCAAAGGTGTCTGACATAATTTTATTGTACATTCATGCTGATTAGCAAGCAAAGTTTTTGAGTAATTTCAGAAACACGCTTGTTGTTGCAATGTTTGTCGACTTGTGTTCTATTTTCGTGATATTTTTCTTGACCTCATCTATTTTTATAGAAATATCCCCACCTGAGGTGGCTCATGCCCAGAAAAAATTGTCAATCACTTTCGCTTTTTACTGGCACAAAAAGCAACCAAGCAGTAACAAAATATCACTTTGATGGATGTGCAGCTCGAGACAGGTGTTGCCTGGTCAACACTGAATTCCTGGTCTAATAACCAATTGACCCGTTATGACGCACCGCTGATAACGCGTTATGCGAATATTTTGATTACCAGAAATTTATTACCAGAAAAACTTATTGTGGGTAAACCTGGTTATAATTATTTCAGCAAAATCCAACATGTCTCTGCCATGAATATACACCGAGGTGGATCTTTTTTTAATGATTGCCTTTTTCTTGATTGAAGACCTTAAACCGAAAAGTTCAATTTAACGGAATTTGCTTATACTTGAAAATAAGAAGAGACGAACCACCATCGGTACAATTATTTATAGAACCATCCGCATGACAAAAAATATTACTGAAAGCGCCATTAAATCCGCATCTTCCTCTGAAAGTTTTACGCGCGGGTATAAGCTGTATCAATCTGGTGCAATATTTGACACCTTCCGGCAGGGCGATCTCCTCACCGGAAAATGCGAAGGCAGCAGTGCGCCATTTTATCAAATACGTGTTCAATTGGATGAAGGCGGTATCCAGGAGGCTTCCTGCACCTGTCCGTATGACTGGGGTGGTTACTGCAAGCATATCGTTGCTTTAATGCTCACCTATATCCATAACCCGGATGCTTTTATCGAGCAAAAAAACATCAGTGAGCAGTTGGGGCAACTGGATAAAGATGCTCTGGTTCACCTGATCACCAAAATGGTAGATAAAAATCCAGACTTGTATTCGTGGCTGCAAACCGCCATTCCAGCCGTGTCAGTCAAGTCTCAGCCAGCCCAACAACGAAATAAGCGTAAAACAGAAGTATCAAAGTCGGCATACAAGCGACAGATTCAAAGCATATTGCACAGTCTGCAAGGGTATCGCATGTCAGAAGCATACTGGATGATGGGTGGAATGGTCGATCAACTGGATCATGTTCGTGATACAGCCTATGATTTTCTGGAAGCGGATGATGCACAAGGGGCGTTGGTAATCCTGACCACCCTTCTAACCGAGGTCAGTGGAAGTTATGAACAGTTCGATGATTCCGACGGCCTGTTGGGTGGTTTTTTTAGTGAATTGGCTCTGCCGCTTGTTGAAGCCATCCTGAGCGCCGACCTCAGCAAAACCGAACGTTACAATCTGTTTAATGAGTTGGAACCTGTGGTTGAAGAATTAAGTGCATACGGGATTGATGATCTGGATGTGGTCCTGGCTGCCCTGAATCCAGGCTGGTCGGAGAAAGGGTTGAATAAGCAGGAAGATAATGATTATGACGAATCTATCCTGACCGAAGCTAAACTGAATATCTTGGAACGTCAGAATCGTGTCGAAGAATTTCTTAAGTTATGTCTTGAGGTTGGAGAATACCAGCGCTATATTCTCAAACAGATAGAGGCAGGAGATTTTGAAAAAGCGGTAGAAGTTGCCTGGAAAACCATCACTCAAGCCAGTGATGTCTTGGTGATCGCCAAATCGCTGCGAGACGCCGGGCATTTAGCAGAGGCACTGCGCCTGGCAGAGAATGGGCTTACCCTGGATGGCAGTAAGCATGATCTGGGTGTCTGGCTTGGACCGATTGAAGAGACCCAGGGGCAGATCGATAAAGCCATCCAAGCTTACCAGGCAGCATTCACCAGTCTACCTTCACTGGAACTATACGGCATACTCAAAAACCTATCTGGCACGAATTGGGGCAATCTAAAATCGGTTCTCATGCAGGTCCTTCAAACCTCACCCCACATAGATGTGCTTGCAGACGTGTATCTTTCTGAAGAGGAATGGGATAGGGCGATCGACATCGCCGATAAAGCCGGCGATTGGAATTATTCCCTAATCGAAAAAGTCGCGGATGCTGTTTTCCCCTTTCGTCCAGATTGGGTGATCCAGGCCAGCCGAAAACAGGCAGAAGGGTTAATCGCCAAAACTCAGAGCAAGTATTATGCCATTGCAGCACGCTGGCTGGCAAAGATGAAACAAGCCTACCTTTCCTCTGGCAGGAAAGCCGAATGGTTATCTTACCTGGAGGGGTTGAAAAGCACCTATTCGCGCCGGCCGGCTTTGCAAGCGGAATTGCGTAAACTTTAATGCCAGAACTTCATAATTTTTTTGACTAATGTAAAGACAGGCCAATTACAATGACAAGCCAATAATATTTTTCTGGGCATCAATGTCAGCGGGCATGTCAGCTTCACATCAACAATGCGGCTGCGGCAAAATCCCGTTAACGCCGGCATAATATCAGCGAGTAAACCCACTCTGTAATGATCGGGGTTCTTATCCCACAATATCCCTCAAATCCAATAACACGACATCATGCCGCTGCTCAATATTCTCCCTAAGCTGAGGGGTAAATCCGGACCGAGCGCACAGTGCAAAACGGATTTGGCGATTTTCTAACTCAGGCCTGATCAGGTTGGACTTCCGCTCAAGCTCTGCCAGAACATCAACACCCACCGGTCTGCTCGTCCATTTGCTTTCCACCAAGATGGCATCGTTCTCAACCAATACAACCAGATCAACCTCTTCGTTGGCATTCCACCAGTTACCAATATTCGTAGGCACAAAGGGTAATTTCCCGGATATTCCGGCTTGCCAGAAAAATTGCTGACACACTTCCTCAAACGTCAGGCTGGAGAAGTGGTCGATTTCCGGTATCACCTGGTTTTCCAGTATGATTTGTGCCCCGCCGCGTTCAAGCTGCGACCGGTTTGGGTGAACATACCGAAACCAAAAATGTAAGTAAGGATCTTTAAGCCGATAGATTCCGCGGCGGCTTTTCTGAGGTTGAGTTACCGTCACGGGAACCAAGCAATCAACCAGGTGAAGCTGCTGCAAGGTATCCAGGTAAGCGGTTGCCCCTTCAATTCCGTGGCTTGTTTGATCTCATTCAAGCGGGTTTTGCCAGCCGCGATGGCTTGCAGAATTGCGAAGTAATTGCGCGGTTCGCGTAGCTCCTGCTGAAGCACAAAGCGCACTTCGTCATATAAAAATGAACCGCGGCTGAGGATTCCATCCAGAATATTTTCTCTCAAAGACTGCTGGGGTTTAAGCGTGCGCAGATAAGCCGGCGTGCCACCATAAACCGCATAGGCACGTACCTGATCTTCTAAATCAAATGATGGATAAAACAGCCGGGCATCTTTAAACTGCAACGGTTCAAGTAAATACTGCGCTGTCCTCCTGCCGTACAGCGGCGCCTGATACCCTAAAACAGTTTCTTCCATCATGCCGATATAAGATCCGCAAAGAATCAGCATGATCTGGCTGTTCTTTAGGGTCTGATCCCATACACGCTGGAGGATGGTCGCAAGAGGCGGGTGTGCCGTGACCAGGTATGGGAACTCGTCCAACACGACCACCAACTGGTAGTTTTTCGCTGCCTGGGCAAGTGCATGGAACAAATCTTCCCAGGTAGAGTAAACGGCATTCATCTGGTTGGGACCAAACAAAGTCGTGTTGACCGCAGTGGATAAAGCCGTCCGGAGGGATATCTCCGAACCCAGGTCTGAAACAAAGAAAATCGAGCGCTTGCCTTCGCAAAAACGAGCCAAGAGTTCGGTCTTGCCAACCCGCCAGCGGCCGTAAAGTACAAAAAACTCTGCTTTACCCGAAGCATAGCATTTTTCCAGCAATTCAAGTTCAGAAACACGGTCTCAAGTTGGCTCAAGTGGCCTTGTCAAGTGGTCTTTTCAGGGGAATCGCCTCTAAATGAGAAACATCACTCAAAAAAATTTCGAGAATTTCAAATAATAACTAATAATATTTCATATTTACTTATTATATTTGATCGATAAACCTGCTTTGGCAGTCAATTCACGGCAAAAAGAATTCTTTTAAGCCAAACCTATCTCTTATTACTACTCAAACAGAATTGTGTTATCCGCAAAGAGTGAGAAAGCTATTCAAAAGATCTGATTTCTAATCATTTTTGGTGGCTTTCCTGAAAAATAAGATGCAATTGCCTTGGTGGTCTTTTCAAGTTGTATACGAGTTCTGTAAATATTTAAACTTACCCCATGCATAAAGCGAACCACCTGGCAAAGCCAGGTGGTTGGTAAGGAAGTGAAACGTTTTAGACAAATTGTTTAGTCATCAATGCAAGAACCGTCACGTAGTCCGGCACCTTGTCCCATACCTTGTTTGTTGCCGCCACCAAAGCCCTGACCCTCACCAGGTCCGAAGCCTTCACCTTCGCCAGGACCGTATTGCATGCCAGTGCCGCTGCCATCGCGCAGCCGCAGCTGATCAGGAATACCGTCGCCATCGGCGTCGCATGTGCCATCACCAGGTCCGTAGCCGTTACCATACTGCATGCCGGCACCAGTGCCGTCTTGCAAGCGCAATTGATCAGGAACGCCATCGCCATCAGCGTCGCAAGTTCCATCACATGTGCCATCGCCGGGTCCAAAGCCACGCCCGTAGCGGGTCACCACAGGGGCGGGCAATTCAGTCGCTTCAACCTCAGGAGTCTCTTCCTGGGCGAAAGCTGAACCACCAACCGTAAATGCCAAGGCGCTAAGCACCAATATTGTCAAACCGATACCTAAAATTTTCTTGTTCATCTTATTTTCCTTCTATTTTATTTCACCACTTCAACGGTGATGCTGTTAATTTACAGTGTGTTGATTAAGTTTATATCCATTTCTTATTCAGATTTGATTTAGATTGGAGACGCATTGATGAACGGTTTTTTTGCGGCGCAACTGGTGAATGGTCAGACAGTATAACCACGGTATTGATCATTGAAGATGAAGTTAATCTGAACAATAATTTGTCTGATTAACTGCGCCACCATGCGTTAATGCCAATTTCCGCACACACGGCTCAGGAAGGCGTGCGGTCACGGCTTGGCGCTGGCAATTTTGCGCTGGTTGGCGCGCGTTCAAGGGGTAATTTTTGCGTTTGCAACCACTGCAACATCGGAGCAGAACTTACCCCGGAGTTCCCCTTATTGCGGCTTGAAAAGCCTCCCCATTTGAACAAGAAAAACCAGAAATCCTAATACTCAACCGTCAGATCAATACCTTCATAGAGGGAAGCGACTTCGTCATAACCGTTAAAAAGTAAGGTCGCGCGTCGTTCGCTTTCACCAAGGCGAAGTTCTGTTGCCTGGGACCAGCGCGGGTGGTTCTCCGCTGGATTGACGTTGGCAAGAAAGCCATATTCCTGGGGCGCCAGGGTATCCCAAAAAATTGGCGGCTGCTCGATTGAAAGAATAATACGCTGAATAGCCTTGGGACTCTTGAGGCCATACTTCCAGGGTACCACTACCCTTAGCGGGGCACCATCCTGCTTCGAAAGCGGTTCGGAATACATCTCCGTTGCCATGAGGGTCAACTCATGCATCGCCCCATCCAACCGCAGACCTTCCCATAAGGCCAGGGAAAGCCGCGCAGAGAGATCTGTCTGGGCATCTCCTCCGGGCGGAATACCGATTCAAAGGCGACGAACTTTGCCTCTGGCAGCGGCTGCACTCCCTCAAGAGGGTCCTTGAGCAAAAAACCCGACCAGGGAAGAACCATGGAATATCCCTCAATATAACGCACGCGGTAGACTCGCTCAAGGATATCAAAGCGTTCTGGCAACTCGGGAACGGTGTAGGTGACGGGTTTGCTACTAATCCACCCATTTCCACTTGCCAGGGGTCAATCGAAAAATCTTTTGTGTTTTTTCACAGATCGTTCGGAGAGTGAAAACTCGTAGTAGTTGTTGAAGTTCAGCGCTTCAGATTGTCCGTGATCTCATCCAGAATCGAAGTTCGTGCGGTGCCGGGCGCAGCCCCGGGGACACATGCCGCCAGGGTCAAGCCTGCGCCAAACCTTGCCGCTTGTTTCAGAAACTGTCTACAGTTCAGGTAAAAGGACTTAGGGGTGTTTAGATCGCGTTCTTATTGATTAGACAAACTTTATTTTATAAATTGAGAGAGGCAATGTAAAACCCTTTTGCAGACCCGAGCAACATCAGACAGGCATGATGTTGATTGGTATAATACCTCTCAGTACATCAGAGAAAGTTGTGGATATGCAAAAAATTAGGGTGATGACTCTCAATCTGGGCGGCGGGGAAAAAAACTTCACGGGCTCTCCTGAAAAAACGCAGTATAAGACTGAAGCGATTGTTCAGTTACTTGAAGAGATCAAGCCGGACGTTTTTGGCGTGCAGGAGATTTCCCACTACATTGATGCGGATGGTATTACCCACAGCATGGTTGACCGCATCCACACGGATTGCGGTTTCCAGCACGCCTTTTACGGCGAAACGCTATCCATGAAACGTCACATGCAGGTCAAAAAAGACTTGATGGTGAATGGGTTGTTTAACGATTGGTGGGATTGGTCCAAGGGTAATGCAATCTTTTCGAACATTGCCTTCAGTCGCTTGAGCGACACCAGCAAAGTAGGCGTACCACGCAATGTGCCCCTTTTTCAGCCTGTGAATTATGAGGGCTCGCGGGATACCGACCCGCGGTATGTGATCCTCACCCGCCTGAAGCAAGCCCCTTACCCATTCGTTCTCAACCTCCACCTGACTACTCTGGTTGGAGAACGGGGAGAAAACGCCTGGAGCGAAGTGGTGGATGCTGCCAGGATCACACGCTCGCAGCAGATCAGTGGGATCATCAGCCTGGTCCAAAGGCATGTGCTCATTCCGCAACTGCCAATGATTCTGATGGGTGACTTCAACGCAACCGCTGAAGAGTACACATTGCGCGATATGCTGGAGAGGGATCACGGCATCATGCCATTAAAACCACAAGATAATATCGCCACTCACCCCCATGCAGGGGCGGTTGATCACATTTTTTTCTTCCCGGTCAAACGATTGGTGGATTACACCTGTTACGTTGTCAGCACACCTCTCTCGCATTCAATTTCCGACCACTTGCCAGTGGTGGCTGACATTATTATTCAATAAAGGAGCCTTTTGTGGCAAATAATCAATATTTTGGTACGGATGGCATCCGCGGTACAGCTGGTACACCACCGATGACTGCGGAATTTGTTTATCGGCTTGGAGTGGCTGTTGGGCATATTCTCAGCCTTGAAACCCCTGGTCCTGACTTGTTTGTCATCGGGCGCGACACGCGCGTCTCAGGTCCGCTGCTGCAGGAGGCGCTAACGCGCGGTTTGCTCACCAGTGGAGCGCGCGTGGTGGACCTCGGCATCTTACCCACACCCGGGATTGCCTGGCTGACCCGCGAGCTTGGCGCAACTGCCGGCGCAGTCATTTCCGCGTCGCATAATCCCGCGGCTGAAAATGGCATCAAATTCCTAAATCCGCAGGGTATGAAGCTTTCTGAGAACCAGGAAACCGCCATTGAAGTCTATCTCGCGAACCTGCCCGAAGGGGACCTTAATCTGCCTGAAACTGGACTTCGCGTGGATGGCACGAAATTCTATGACCTCTACCTGCAAGATCTGCTTGCCACACAGGAAAGTCTGGATCTCAGCGGGCTGAAAATCCTGTTGGATTGCGCAAATGGGGCAGCATATCGGGTGGGACCAGAACTGTTTGGAGGTTTAGGCGCCGAAGTTATTGCGCTGAATACAGAATCAGACGGGATCAACATTAACGTGCATGCCGGTTCGGAATATGCCCGTTCCAAGCCTGAAGCTCTGGCAGCTTTGCTCGCCGAACATCAAGCCAACATTGCCATCACTTTTGACGGCGATGCTGATCGCGTGATCCTGATGGATGAGAATGGTCAGTTGATCGACGGAGATCACATGCTCGCAATCCTGGCAGATGCACTGCACCAACAGCATAAATTGCTGGCTGATACATTGGTGACGACCGTGATGGCCAACGGGTCTCTACGCCATTATGCTGCAGAGCACAACTTTGAGCTGATCCAAACACCAGTTGGAGACAAATACGTGACCGATGCACTGCTTGGTTTGACCGCTGAGAGCGATCCTGAAGGCAAACTGGGGTTGGGTGGTGAACAATCCGGTCATATCATCCTGCTGGATAAAAGCCATCGCACGGGCGACGGTTTACGCACGGCAGTCTTTATGCTGCAGGTCCTGCTCCAACAAGAGCAGCCTTCTCTGGCTGCGCTTGCCTCCCGGATCCAAAAATATCCTCAGCTGGTGGCATCCTGCAATGTCGCCTCCAAGTTGGACTTGCAGACCATGGCTCCTTTGCAGGCAAAGCTGGATGAGATCAAACACCGTCTGCCCGGACTGGTACAGCTCAACTCGCGCTATTCAGGGACTGAGCCGAAATATCGCCTGATGATCGAAACCGACACCCGCCACAGCACCCACGAACTGGCAGTGATCTGCTGGGAAGTCTGCGATTTGATCCAACGCGAGACAGGCACTCCGCCTGGTGCTAAAATCGAAGTCCTGAACGTTTCTGCTGGCGGGTTGGTTCCCCGTCCTGAGATATAAACTAATCAAGGAGTATGTATGCAAGCTAATACCGGATCCTCTCAATTCAGCGCTGGACTTCCAGCAGAGTTTAACCGTCTCAATCGCGCCATTTTGGTGGCAGACAGACCCCAAAGCTGGCAGCCTGCCATTGCGGACATGAACGCCTTCCTTTCGCAGCTGGAAACCTGGCTGGCTGAAAATCCTGCCGTAATCGGGGAAGACATTGTCACCTCCTCGCGCATTTTCAGCCTGCTCCTCACCCTGGCAGCCACTGGCACCCAGGGTCGACTGGAACTCTTTCAGGCTAAGGATGAAGCAACGAAAGCAATCCGCGCTCAGATCGATGAGGAATATCTGCCTCGTTCAGGGGACATGCGCCGTAAGGCGATCGCGATTGCCCGGGAATACCTGTGCAATCCCGTCTTTGCCAGCCTCTCGGAAGATATCCACTACGAAGTACTGCCTTTGCTTGAGAGCCTGGACGACAACCAAGACCCGGACCGTTTTATGGCTTACCGCGTGATCCAGATCGGCAACATTTTTGAGCGGCTATTTGCTTTACGGTTGCGCACAGGGGATCCTGCCTTGCTGGGCTTGGCGGGCAAAAAAGGACTGCTACGGGAAATTTACGACCGCAAATATCTGCGCTTTGGCACTTCAGGCGTACGCGGTCGCTGGGGATTTGATTTCACTGAGACTCGCGCCCGACAAGTTGTGCAGGCAATATGTGACTTTTTGAATAACGAACATGTGCCTGCCTTTGTTGGCGCTGAAGATCTCTCTGGCAAAGTAGTTGTGCTTGGGCATGATACCCGCCGAAATTCAGACGTCGTCACCCAATGGACCGCGGAAACCTGCCTTGCCAATGGGTTCAAGGTGCATATCGGTACGCGCGACGTGCCCACCCCTGCCCTGGCTTTTTATGAGACCGAAGTGGTTCCGCCTGACGAAGTGGCAGGGTTGATCATCGCGACCGCCAGCCACAACCCTCCGGAGTGGCAGGGCATCAAGTTCAACCCCCGCCTGGGCTATCCCGCTCCTACCAATGTGACCGATTTCATTGCCTTCCGCATTAACGAACTCCAACTGATCGACCACACTGGCGGACAAAGCGATGTCGAGAACGCCCGCGCGCGCGGGCTGGTGCAGGGATTTGACCCCCTTGATGATTACGTCAAATGGATCAAGAATAACGGTAAGGGTAATGCTCGCATCCCGATCGATTTTGACCGCATCCGACGTTTCTTTGCTGACAAAATGGTAGTGGTGGATGAGATGCACGGCTCCGGGCGCGGCTATCTAACCCGTTTGCTCGGCGAAGCCGGCGTGCGCTTCACCGTGATCCATGCCAATGTCGACCCGGATCTGGGCGGGCAGGATTATGCCAACCCCGAGGAGCCTTTCAACCAGCTGCTCAAAGAGACAGTCGCCCAAACCGGCGCGCAGATCGGCATGGGCATGGACACTGATGCTGACCGTTTTGGGATTGTGGACAAGGGCGGCGTTTACTTCAGACCCAACCAAATTCTGCCGATGCTGCTGCGCTATCTGGGCGTGGACCGCGGCATTACAGGACGTGTGATCGCCACCCAAACCGGTTCCCCTCTGCTTGAAGTACTGGCAGGCATGATCCCGAATAATGATGCCAATAAGCCTGCAAAGGGCGCTCTGCCTGGATACGTCGGGCAGAGGATTTACAAATGCAGGGTGGGTGATATAGCTTCGCGCAGCCTCCAAAATGCTTTTGCCGTACCTGTGGGGATCAAGTATATCGAGGAGATCCGCCGTACAGATGCCGCGTATAACAACCTTAAGATCCTTCCGGATGATTGGCGCGACCGCATCCTGATTGGCGGCGAGGAATCCTCCGGTCTGACCACGCGCGGACACATCACCGACAAGGACGGTCCCTGGGCTAACCTGCTGATTCTGGACATGCTCGCCTATTATGGTACCCGTGCTGAAAAACCGCTGGGCACGCTGCAGGAAATCTGGGACGAACTAGTTAATCTTCCCGGGCTTTGGCAATCCTATGGCACCTCCTCGGACCCCACCTCTCACGCTGGTCGCTCAGATGTGGACGCGCCGCTTGAGGCGAAAGAAGCCTTCATTGATTACTATCTTGACCTCCCGGAGCATGTTGGAAAGGACGGGTTGAAGATTGCCGGATTGAACATCGACTACCTCGGTGGGATCCGCTATGAGCTGGTGGAAATGCAGCTAAGCGACCAAAGCGGCAACGACCACTATTACCTGCGCATGCGCGCCTCGGGCACCGAACCCATCAATCGTATCTACATCGAAGCAGCCGACCTGCAAGTTGGGCAGCGTATGATGGCAGAAGTGCTTAACAAGTTGGAAGAAATCACCGCCGACACGCTGCGAAAGGCGCATTCCCCGTGGCACCTGGTGGACATGCTGTGCCAATCGCGCTTGGGTGATCGTACAGAACAGGCTGTGCGAGAGGTGATCTCCAAGCAACAATGGAGCATGGCAGATATCCTCGCGAAAATCGATCTAATGACCCAAACCCTCGAAAAGCGCAATCGCAAGGTGATTCAAGCCTGGCACAAAGCTCTAAGCGCGTAACAAATGTAAGAACTGGCAACCCCGGGATATTCCCGGGGTTGTCTTTAAGAGATAATACAACTTGCAAAAATTTTTGTACTTGTACGAACTTGTACGAACGTATTGTACGATCGTATGTACGATCGTATTGCTTTCAATGCTTTTTTAAACTATAATTCACACAAGTAGGCGGCTAAAAGTACTACCTATTTTGTGAGTATTTAATCCACTAGCCATCCCGAGCACAAAGAGGTCAAAATGAAAATAGTTACAGACAGTGGTGCTGACATCGCATATGAAGAATGTGAATCACTCGGAATCACTATGCTTCCGTTGAAAGTAGAAGTAAATGGCGTATCCTATCAATCGGGTATAGACATTGATCCGGATAAGTTTTATGACCTGATGGATGCAAGTCCAACCATGCCGATCACCTCCACCCCATCTGTAGGTGAATTTGTGGAAGTCTATCAACGCCTCGCTAGGGAAGATCCAGAAATTCTCTCGATCCACCTTTCTTCCGGCCTGAGCGGCACGTTCAATACCGCGGTCCAGGCAGCAGCGATGGTACCTGAAGCCAAAATCACCCTGATCGACACGCTCACACTGTCCGCAGGCACTGCCTGGCAATTACGCGCCGCCTCTGCAATGATGAAAGCCGGGCATCAGTTGAAAGAAGTTGTCGACGTTCTGCAGCAGATCCAGGACGCATCTGTGACTTTCTTTACCCTGCCCGATTTGAAATATTTGATCGCTGGAGGTCGCATTAGCCATCTGAAAGGTTTGCTGGCTTCACTGCTGGGCATAAAGCCAGTGATCGAAGTCAGCAAGGTAGACGGCAAATACTACGATAAAAGCAAAAAACGCTCCTTTTCGCAGGCTATCAATGCCATCACCGAACTGGTACGGAAGATTCATCCTGCAGGTACCGAGCTTAAGGCACAAATCGTTACGGCAGCCAACCCCACTGGCGCTGAGCAGTTAAAAGTTTCAATGGATAAAGTCTTTAAATGTCATTGGGAGCCAACGGTCACTCTTGGAACCGCTCTTGGAGCTCATACTGGTCGGGGTTTGGTAGGCATTGTCTGTGCCGCCACATCAGCTCTACCCGCGATAAGTTAGGAAATTTATTCAGAGATGAAAACAGCCCTGTCACCCAGGGCTGTTTTTTTGGTGCGCCCAGCATGGGCGCTGGCTGGAGGGTGAAAGACCATTACGGAGGGTTGTTGTGCCAACCGTCAGCCAAAGGCAAGGGCATGGAGGAAGCTGAAGCCAACCCTGTGGCTTGAAGGACATGAAGCCGATCAGAGGCTGTGCGGCTGGGCGAGTTGGCAAATAACAACGAAGCCCAATGCGGCCAAGAGCCAAAGCAGTAAATAGGGCAGGAGTGCAGGGAAAGTCAGCATGCTTACCTGGGGAGGTCTGCCATCGTTTTGGAAAGTAACCCTGTTTGAGAGGACAGGCTGAGGTGGCAGAAGTCGCTCGAGGCCATAGTACCAAGAGTTTTTTGGGAAGGGCCGAACAGTGAGAGGATGAGTACAGAGAGCAGTCCATGGGATGAGCGAGAAGACAGAAACCACTGACAGAGGGCTATCGAACAAACGAAGCAGGTGAAACCTACGCGCGGGATTTGATCGGAGCGTCGAGCCGTTCCCTACAACAATCATCCGCCACAACCCAACCAAACGGAACGGCGCGAGGCCGTTCCTACAATAATCATCCGCCACGAGCAAGCGGAACAGCGAGAATATCCACCTTAGCTTTATGCCCTTATCGTTTTCGTAGGGAAGGGCTTGACCCCTTCTCAGCAGCATAGCCAAACCGCGGAACGGCGCAGGGATATCCACCTTGGCTTGGTTGTTTTCGTAGGGGAGGGCTTGACTCCTTCTCCAACATGGCCAAACGGAACGGCGCGAGGATGTCCGCCTTGGCGGAATTGTTTTCGTAGGGAAGGGGCTTATTTTCTCATTATGGCCAAGCGGAACGGCGCAAGGCCGTTCCTAACAATCATCCGCCACAACCAAACGGAACGGCGCAGGCCGTTCCCTACAATGGTCTTATAGTTTCCGCTGTGTATACGGTTAACCACAGGGGGTTATCCCTACACCTGGAAGTTTGAGGAGCAGATCGCCACGCAAAGAAGCTCGCGATGACGGATTCAGGCCAGATCGCTACGCAACAGAAATATCACCACAGCCAGATCAGCATAAAGGAAAGAATCCCCGTAGGCCAGATGAGACCGCCCCGCGGCCTTACTCTCATCCAATCGTGCGGCTCAGTCGGCGCAATTCGCCGATAAACATTTTCCATGTCGAAAAAGGCAGATCGCCGTACCCTGCTTCGCGGGCACAGGCGCAAAAGAGGCTCGCGATGCCGGATTGCCCCTACACCTGGGAGTTTGAATTCACCCATAACACAATCCAGTCAACACAATCTGGGGTTACCCCTACAATATGAGACCTGGCGGTCAACTGCCTCGCACGGTCTGGAGACCGGCGAGAACAAAGGTGTTGTATTCTGGTAGGGGCAGACCCCTGTGTCTGCCCTGAAGACCGTAAAAAATCACCCTGGATAATGTGTAAACAATCATACCTGTTTAAACAGATTACCTTCCCCAATGTGTTACTACAATGAAAAGTTTGAGGAATGAACGAACAAGGTAGAAACTCTTGGATAAGGAGACGGCGAACAGACAAAACAGGTGAAGTCTGTGGAAGAGGACAGGCCGCCGAGCTGTTCCTGGCACACGGCATTGGAAAATCCGCGCTGCAAACCAACTGCGTTCTCATTGAACCGCCGCTCCCTCCTCGATTGTTATTCAAGGTGAGATCCAGCAACCAGATTTATGCTTTATCTTCTTGGAAAGGGATTTTTGGGTTTCGCCGGGTGCGGAAAAACTGCCTGGTCAGCAAGACATCCGTCACGGGAATTTCGGAAGTCAGTATTGCCCATCAACTTTAACACTCGGCAATCTCGAATTTTCAAATGCTTTGGAAGATCAACTACGCCTCAGAGAGTTCCCCACCCACTGCCACCTTTCCGGTTTCGCGTCGATATCCAATAACTGCTCCAGTAGACGAGAAAAGTGGGATGGATCTCCACTGGTGAGATAACGGTGGGCTGGATCAGTGCTGGAAGACCGGAGGAGATTATGCTGCATCAGAACACGCTCGGTCTGCCGGGCAATGGCAGGCGCTGGATCGATCACACGCACACCCTCTCCAGCAATTTGCTGGATCAGCGGAATGACAAAGGGGAAATGTGTGCATCCCATCACGAGCGTATCAACGCCTTCGGCAAGCATCGGCTGCAAGGCTTGCTGCAGGATTCGGCGGGTCAGGGGTGTCTGGAGGTAACCGCGTTCTATCTGTGTCACAAGTCCCGGGCAAGGTTGCCTCAAAGATCTGAACGTCCTTGGCAAAGCGTTCCACCACCGAGGCATACAATTCCCCCTGAAAAGTGGATGGAGTCGCCAGCACGCCCACCTTGCCGCTCAGGGTTTGCTCTGCGGCTGGTTTGACAGCCGGCTCCATGCCTACGAAGGGAAATTCCGGGTAGAGAGCGCGCAAGTACTTGAGTGCGGCAGCTGAAGCGGTGTTGCAGGCGATGACGATCAGTTTTGCGCCCTGATTCATCATCATGCGGGTGACCCCTTCAGCGAGTTGGCGCACCTCTTCCAGGGACGTTCGCCGCCAAGGCCATACAGCGATACCGTCATGGCGTGGATTCGCCGTTAACTGGCTGTGGAGAGCGCGCAGCACTGAAAGCCCACCGACCCCTGAATCGTAAACGCCAATCGGCGCTTCTATGTTGGTCATGGGCTTATTTTAGCATGCTGTTGAAGCAGCGGCGGGTTGTAATAAAACCTCTTTTAGCGTGTCGATCCGCTTGCTTCCACAAAAGCTTTGAAGATCCGCTGCATTGGCTCCGAATCGGGCAGCCACTCCGGATGCCACTGAACGCTCAGCACGAAGTGTTTGCCGGGTATCTCCAGCGCTTCAATCACCCCATCGGGGGCTGTTGCCACAACTTTCAACCCCTCCCCAAGATCCTTAACGGATTGGTGGTGCAGGCTGTTCACCATAAATTCTGTGCCGCCCATGATATCTGCCAGGCGGCTGCCTTTTTCCACCCGAACAGAATGGGAAAGCCGGCTGCGCTTATAACCCGGCCACCACTGGTGCCGGCCAGCTTCCGGCAGCATGCTGGGGATATCCACCACAAGGTTGCCGCCCAAAGCCACGTTGAGGACTTGCTGCCCGCGGCAGATCCCCAGGATTGCCTTGTTCATTGTCACTGCCTGCCGGCAAAGCGCCAGTTCGAACTGATCGCGTTCGCGATCGATTCCATCTATGCTTGGATGCAATTCCCCGCCGAAGAAATCCGGGTGGATATCCCCACCGCCAGAGATAAACAGCCCATCAAATTCGCGCATAACTTCAGGGATGGCATCCAGCGGCAAAGCAGCAGGCAAAAGATACGGTCTGCCGCCGGCAGCAAGAATGGCGCGAACCAATTCCTCTCTGGACGAATAAGCGGGTGTGCTCCCTGGTTTTTGAATGCGAAAGGCGGTGAGGGCAATGCGAGGTATCATGAGGTTCTCCGGAATGGTTAAATGTAAAAGCCCTCCCGTCTGGTGAGAAAACGGGGAAGGCTTTTAAAGTGCAGTGAAAATAACGCGGTTTAGAAACGCTGCTTCAGGCGAGCGCTCTTGCCGGTGCGTTCGCGCAGGAAGTACAAGCGGGCGCGGCGGACTTTGTTGTGGCGTTCAACCACCACTTTCGCAATGCGGGGCGAATTGAAGAGAAAGGTGCGCTCCACGCCGATACCATTGCTGGCAACACGGCGGACGGTGAAAGTGCCGTCGTTGGCATTGCCGCGGACATAAGCACCACACCCTTGAATTCCTGGATGCGTTCGCGATCGCCTTCTTTAATGATTGTGTGTACGCTGACGGTATCGCCGGGGAACAAATCCGGGATATTAGCATTTTTCTCAGCTTCGACAGATTTCAATAATTCTGTGTGGTTCATAATAACTTCCCTTCAAGTACTTACGCAAGATAAGCGCCTCAACCTGCTCGAGACGCGGACGATTAGTATATCACAATAATTTGCGAATTTGTCAAATTGCCTTGACAAATTGCCTTGACACAAGATGAATTGACAGGGACTAATGGTTCTTTCAAAAATATCAAATTGGTATGGTTGACCGCATTTCGTCTGGTCCAAATGGCAGGCACGGGGGCCTGCCACTACGCCGGCACGGGGATCGGGCAAATACAACCATTCTGTGAAGCAAAGATCCAAGCAAGCTGCGGTTGTCTCTTCCAAATCAGAGAGTCCAAACTCGTTGCCGCCTGCTTATGACCACCCCTGGAGGACCGATGGAAAAAAGATAAATGGCAAACCTGTGCCGATCCATTGCAAACCTACCTGAAGTAAAGTTTTCTATCGAGGCACTACCAGGTTGATATCAATAAAATGCCTCCAAATACTATATGGAATTAATTAGCGGGTAAAATAAGCCTGAATTCGAGAAGGAATGCTGATGGAATACAGAAAATTTGGAAATTTGGATCTGAAGGTATCCGCATTGGGGTTTGGCTGCATGCGCTTGCCCGTGATTGACGCTGAAAGCGGAAAGATCGATGAACCCCTTGCAACAGCCATGCTGCGGAAGGCAATAGACCAGGGCTTGAATTATGTGGACACTGCCTGGTCCTATCACCTCGAGCATAGTGAGCCATTTGTGGGACGCGTGCTTAAGGATGGGTATCGGGAGAAGGTTTTTTTGGCGACCAAAATGCCATCCTGGCTGGTTAAATCCCAGGAGGACCTGGAACGTTTCTTCACCACACAGCTTGAGCGTCTTCAGACAGATCACCTCGATTTTTACCTGCTACACGCACTCAATGCGGGCTATTGGGACAATTACCTCAAAGTCAAAGTTTTCGATTGGGCTGAACGGAAGTTGTCCGCCGGGCAAATTTGCCACTTGGGGTTTTCATTCCATGACCGCTACGAGGTTTTCAAACAGATCCTGAACGGCTATGATCATTGGGATTTCTGTCAGTTGCAGTACAACTACATGGACGTCAACGAGCAGGCTGGAAGACGAGGTCTGCTTGAGGCGGCTGAAAAAGGGCTGGGGGTGATCGTGATGGAACCGCTGCGAGGCGGTAAATTGGCGGTGCAGAATCCACCAGTACAGGTAGCTGAAGCCTTCAGCCAGAGCCAACGTGATTGGACTATGGCAGAATGGGCTTTGCAATGGCTATGGAATCAACCGGAGGTATCTGTAGTGCTCTCAGGAATGTCCACCATGGAGCAGGTGGAGCAAAACCTCCAATCTGCCTCCCGTTCCGGTATTGGAAGCCTCAACGCGGATGATTTGGCAACGATCAGCCGCGTGCAACAAGCCTGGTCGGGATTGGCGCCGGTGCCCTGCACAAGCTGTGAGTATTGCATGCCTTGCCCGAACGGTGTCCAAATTCCGCGCATTTTCAAACTTTACAACGAATCGGTCATGTATAACCGTCAGGGTCGCGGACGAGATGCTTATCGGAACGACTTTACAGACGATCAGAGAGCGGATATGTGCGTTGAGTGTGGTCAATGTGAGAGCCTTTGCCCGCAAAATATTCAGATCATTCAACTGTTAAAAGATGCACACGCCTATCTGACAGAGGAGAGCGTTTGATCTCACCAACCCAAGCGGAACCAGCAGCACGAAAAGACCGTCCCTGGATTATTCTGGCTGGGCTGGCGTTTTTGGCTGTCCTGAGCGTATGGTTGTGGTTTACTCCTGCTGGTTTCTGGGGCAAATTGCGCGCGCTCGGCTACGCCGTCTGCCATCAAATAGAATCACACTCCTACTGCATTCACGGGATTTGCTCGCCACTTTGTGCACGCTGCACAGGGATGTATTTGGGAACCATTCTTTCGCTGGGAACCCAGGCATTTCACGGACGCAAGGCCAAGTTCCCCCCCGTATGGGTGAGCGCGGTCTTGGTTCTTTTGTTCGGATGGTTCGGGGTGGATGGCCTCAACTCCTTTGTGCATTTCTTCCCGAATTTTTCTGGCATTTACGAACCCACCAACCTGCTGAGATTGATCACAGGGATGGGTGTGGGTTTGGGGATTGGGACCGTGCTGTTTGTATTGTTTAACGGTACTGCCTGGAGCAATTGGGTGGACGAGTCTGTGTATCAAAAATGGTATGTATTTCCGCTGCTGCTTGCTCTTTCAGCGCTGTTGGTTGTGTTGATCCAGACGAATCATCCACTTGTGATTTATCCAGTGATGGTAGTCTCCGGGCTGGGGGTTTTCCTGGTGTTGAGCAGTGTCTATACCGTGGTGGCATTAATGATCCTGGGGCGGGAGAATGCCCAACTGCACTGGCGGGAATTGCTGCTGCCAATCCTGATGGGCATGACTATTGCTTTACTGCAAGTATTGCTGACATCATGGCTGCGGTTGGCATTAACAGGCACGTGGGAGCCGATAAACCTCTGATTTTCTACTGTGCTTAAGATTAAGAATGACTATAATGTAAGCGTTGAAGTAGTTCTCAATAATAAGGAAGGAATTAATGACAGAAGTTATTAGTGGGATTCTTGGAGCCTTTGGTCTCTCGCTTTCGGCAGGATTAAACGCCTACATTCCTTTGCTGGTGGTTTCACTGATGGCAAAGTTTACCAATCTGATCGAACTGGCAAAACCCTGGGATGCCCTGGAAAGCTGGTGGACGATCGGTGTTTTGGCGGTTTTGGTTGTGATTGAAGCGGTTGCTGATAAGGTACCGGTGGTTGATCATATCAACGATGCAATCCAATCCTTCATCCGCCCGGTGGCAGGCGCAATCTTATTTGCAGCAAGTGCAGAAACCATCACTGAAATTCATCCGGTCTTGTCGTTGGTTTGTGGATTGTTGGTGGCAGGGTCGGTGAATGCTGCGAAATCCGTAGTTGCCAGACCTGCGGTGGATGTGGCTACGGCAGGTATGGGCACACCGGTGGTGAGCACGCTCGAAGATGTTTTTGCCGCGATTGTCTCGGTGTTATCGATTCTGGTTCCGATGTTGATGATTATCATCGTATTTTTGACCATATGGTTGATCGCGTCGATTGTCAATCGCCGTCGTAAGCCGAATGCCAATGAAAGTGCAAGTTAGAGGGGTTATGAAATGACAGAGCACACAGATTCAAATCAGGAGCAGATCACTTCCCCCTGGTCGATCGTCAGTTTGATCAGCGGTATTGCCAACTTTATTGGTTTTCCCTTCTGGGGTGCAATAGTAGCATTGATTACAGGTTATATCGCGAAATCTGAGATAAGAAAAAACCACGGTCGCGTCGGAGGTGAGCGTCTGGCAAATACCGGGTTGATCCTTGGCTGGATCGGAATTGGGCTGGGGGTTCTCACTTTCTGCCTTGGCATGCTGATCCTTCTGGGAGTTTTTGGAGGTATCGCTTTTTGTGGTCCGCTCAGTGAACTTATCAACCCCATACGTTAAAGAGGATTTACATGGAAGATCAAAACTATCAAACTTATACTGAAACGCAAACGCCCGACTCTACGCCCGTGTACACCGAGCAGCCAAAAAAGAAAAACAATGCCTGGTGGATCATCCTGCTGGTGATTCTGCTGGTCTTGTGCTGCTGTATATTGACTGTCGGGCTGGTGGTCTTTCTCCTGGTCGCCAGCGGTCAATACCGCATCGACTGGTCAATGTTGCCCCTCCTGCTGAGCTTTATCTAATCTTGTTTCTTATTCTGACCGGCCTGGATGAAAAACCAGGCCAGGTTTAATTAAGTCGGGTGCATTGAGAATATCCTGTACCGTTTCCAGGCAGTGTCTTCTCACTTCGACTTGCAGCGGCAGAGCATTAAACTCATCTTCATCAAGCAAGCGGTACTCCCCGTTGGGATATACCAACAAATCGAGCGCCAGATCCTGCCAGATGATGGTTTCCACACTGAATTGCGCTGGGTAACTAAGATTGAGGTACCAGCATTTCACCTGGTCAGATGAGCCCTGGTAGACCTCGAACAGGTTGTACCATCGGTCGGTGTAATAGCTCTCCAGCATCAGGTCGCCTCTCAAAAAGGTGACTTTGTCCACGGGCACGGCATCGGCGCCAATGAAATGAGCGCTTATCAGGCGGCTGGTGGGGGTTTCAGCGATGAGCTCGCCTTTCCAGTTGAACACTGGCTCCCCCATGTGGTTTTGTTTGAAGACGGTCAAGGTTCGTGTGCTCATTGTTTAGGAAAAACCTGAATTTTGTCTGCCGGCCAACTCACATCCAGCCTGGAACCAACGTCTGCGGGAGTTTCACTCCTGGCGAACAGGATAGTGTTCGAGCAGAGCAGTTCAAGCTGGTAATACTCTCCCATAAAAAGCGAATCGCGGACGATGCCTTCAAAGTAATTGTTTCCAACAGAAAATGTTGGGGCGATGAGCGCGTCTTCGGGACGGAGCAGCACTTGGCATGCCTGCCCTTCGCTAAACTCAAGGGGCAAACCGGGTAAGGTCAGCTCAGTGAAAGGCAGTTTTATCTCCAAGGGTTCCAGTTTAGTTACCATACCGTGGACCAGGTTGCCCAACCCAAGAAACTCAGCCACCCATGGGGTCGAGGGCTGCTCAAACAGCTCCCTGGGAGTGCCTTTCTGCAGGATGATGCCGTCGTGCAGGATCACAAGGCGATCAGCCAGTCCAAAGGCTTCTTCGCGGTCGTGGGTCACGTAGATAACCGGGATTTGGCTCTGATGCAGGAGAGCGCGCAGTTCCTGGATGAGTTGTGTCCGTAGGGTATGGTCCAGCGCACCGAGCGGTTCATCCAGCATGAGCAGGTTGGGCGAAGGGGCAAGCGCGCGCGCCAGGGCAACACGCTGTTGCTCGCCGCCTGAGAGTTCCGTGACGGGGCGATCGGCGAAGCTCTGCATGCGGATACTTTCCAAACTTTCTTTTACGCGTCGGGAGATTTCTTCTTCCTTCAATCCCTGCATTTGCAAACCGAAAGCGATGTTCTGCGCAACCGTTTTGTGCGGAAAGAGGGCGTAATCCTGGAACATCAAGCCAAAGCCTCGTTTGTGGGTTGGGACGTCACGCAAGTCTCGCCCTTTCCACAGCACAGTGCCAGATTTTGGCTCTTCAAGCCCGGCGATGATGCGTAGAATGGTACTTTTGCCAGAGCCGGAAGAACCCAGCAGGCAGACCAGCTCACCTTTGCCCACCTCAAAACTAACACCCTTCAGCAGCGGTTTGTTTTCGTAGTCCTTTGTCAGGTTTTGTACCTCAAGCATCAAAACAGCTCCTCTCCGGGGAGGCGAATCTTTTCAATTAATATGCTTCCCAGTCCGCAAACCAGCAGTAACAGACTGGACATTGCCAGTGCTTGACCGTAGTTTAACGCACCTGGTTGTGAAATGTAACGATAGATCGCCACGGGAATAGTGGGGGTGTGTATATTGCTGAGGAAACTGGTTGCTCCAAACTCCCCGAGCGAAATGGTAAAGGCGAAAACCAAACTTACCAGCAAACTGCGAAGAACGATGGGCAAGTCCACTTTGAGCAGCACCTGCAAGGGATTGGCACCGAGTGTGCGGGAAGCTTCCCGAAGTGATTCCGGGATGCTGCGGATGGCTGGCAGAATCGTGCGCACCACGAACGGCAGGGCGATCAGAGAGTGGGCAATGGGGATCATGAGCGGGAAGCTGCTGTTTGCCCAGGGCGGTCGGTTAAAGATCAGGAGAAACCCAAGCCCAAGGGTAACCGCGCTGGCGCCGAGGGGAAGGATGAAAAGGGGTTCCAGGTACTTATTGAAGCGGGCTCGCTGCGCCAAGGCATAAGCGGTGAGCAAACCGAGCGAACCGGAAATCAGGATTGCCACCCCAGAATAGAGCAGGGAATTGCGAATTGCCTGGATTGGGGGGACGTAAAAGATCGAGCCACTCCGATTCTGGAAAAGTTCGCGATAGTAGCGCAGGGTCAAACCAACTGCAACCTCCCCTCGCTGACCCCGATCAGCCTCGAGGGTCACGAACGAGCGGGTGATCAAGCTGACAACAGGCACCGCAAACAACAAAATAAGGCAGATTACCATAAAAATAACGAAGATCTTCTGCCATCTCTTGGCAGGACGGCTGAGAGCGCTTCTTTCCGGATTGAGCGCCGCCTTACCGTAACGGGGGGTATTTGCCCGGTTCTGCAACAGCGTAACGAGCAAGGTGATTCCAAGCTGGATCACCGAGAGCAATCCCGCCACCGGCAGGTTGAAGCGGTTCATCGCCTGATTGTAAATTTCCACTTCGATCGTGCTGAACAGCGGTCCTCCAAGCATCAATACCACGCCAAAACTGGTGAAGTCAAACAAGAAAACCAGCAGGGAGGCGCTCAGCAGCGAGGGTGCCAGCAATGGCAGGGTGACCTTGGTGAAAGCCTGCCAGGGGGTTGCGCCGAGCATGCGGGCGGCATGCTCAAGGCGCGGATTGAGGCGGCTCCAGGAAGAGCTGACGATCCGGATGATGATCGATGTGTTGTAAAAGACATGTGCCATCAGGATGGCTGGCAGGCTGTTGAGCAACTTTAAAGGAGGTACGCTCAGGTCCAAAAGAGCCATCAATGCCTGGTTGATCCACCCTTGAGGTCCTATCAGCGTGTTGAAGGCTGCCGCCACCACTACCGTCGGGAGGATAAAAGGTAACAAACTGATGGACCGCAGTGCCTTCCGCCCGGGAAAATCGAACTTGGCAAAAAGCCAGGCGGCTGGTAGACCCACCAACAGAGTCAGAAGGGTGGAAAGAGTCGCCTGAAAAAAAGTAAAGCTGAGTGGTCTGCTGACTTGCGACCACTCAAAAAATTCCCAGCCCTGGCTGAAGCGCTCCGAAAAAACCACCCTGAAAATAGCAATCAGTGGCTGATAAAAGAAGTAGGCGAGGAACGCCAACGGTATCAGCCAAAGGGCGAGAGTCAGCAGGGCAGGGCGTTTGGTCATAATCCCAGGTTTAGTTCAGCATTAAATTGGTCCAGGCGTTGATCCAGGCATCTCTTTTAGCCGCTATTAACTCTGGCGCCAGGCTGGCAGGTTGCTCAGGCAACTCAATGGTCTTTTGAAAAGCTTCCGGAATGGCTGCTTCGGGCAGAACCGGGAACATGAACATCTGCAAAGGGACGTCCTCCTGAAACGGTTGGCTGAGGAGAAAATCGATGAACTTTTCCGCAGCAGCCCGGTTTTTGGTGCCCTTGAGGATGCCGGCAAATTCGATCTGGCGCCAGCACATGCCTGCTCCGGTCAGCGAGGCGGTCGGCGATTCATCCAGTTCTGTCTCCGCATAGATGAACTCAGCTGCGGGGCTGGAAGCGTAGGAAACCACCATGGGTTGGGCGCCTCTGCCTGAAGAACCGGAGAAATTGGTGTAGTAAGCCGTTTCCCAATCAGAGGTTATTTGGACGCCGTTAGCTTTCATGGCCTGCCACCAATCCAGCCAGCCATCCTCGCCAAATTCAGCAATGGTTGCCAGCATGAAAGCCAGCCCGGGGGAAGAAGTGGCAGGATTCTCGACCACCAGAAGATTGGCGTACTGAGGATCCGTCAAATCAGCCAGCGAGGTGGGAATGGGAAGATTATTTTGCTTGAACCAGGCTTTGTCGTAATTAATGCAGACGTCGCCATAGTCGACAGGCAGCGCTCGGTTTTCGGGGTCGAGCTTGAACTCAGCCGGGATCTTTGCCAGCTGCGGCGCGTTGTATGGTTCGAGCAGGTCCTGCTCGAGAGCGCGGGAGAGAAAGGTGTTGTCCAATCCAAAAAACACATCCGCGCCTGGAGTACTGCCCGAAAGCGATTCAAGGATCAGACGGTTGAGCGTGGCGCCGGTATCGCCGCCCTTAACAAAATTGACCTTGATGTTATTGGCAGTCTCGAAAGCTGAAAGCACCTCCTGGCTCACCGAAAAAGAGTCATGCGTCATGACAGTCAGAGTGATGGGTTCGCCAGGTCCTTCGGTAGGGGAAACTTTTGACGTGCAGGCTGTCAAAAGGAACAAAACAACGAGAGTAAAAACGAGCATTTTTCTAGACATCACATCATCCTCCTGAATGAGATTTTGTTCTGATAATCAACAAGCGACCCGATCGAAAATCAATTTCAACTGAATGAGCCAAAGCGACATTGCTAATTCCGCGGGTTTGCCATGGAACAAGGGATTCGTTGTTGAGAGAGTATTGCAGCCCTTTGGTGATAATCCCCTCGACGGGCATACCCCATGCGATGAGGGATATCAGGTCGCCAGGTTGGGTGGTTAGGCTGGCGCTTGTGTCAAGCAGGCAAGCCTCCACCTGACCGTTATCGAGCCAGAGTGTTTTACCTGTCAAGTCCGGGCGGGAGAGCAGGCTGAGATTGCCAAGCGTGTGATCCACACGGTCGCCGAAAGGATAGGCGATCACGATTTGCCCATAGCTGTTATTGAGGGCATACTCAAGCGCCAGTTCAAGGTCGGTCTGGTCCTTGGCGGGCAGGAAGCGCTGAACTTCGATGCCGGCATCAATGATCTCCGCCAAGTCACGGGCGTCCACGGAGTCCAGGTCGCCAATCAGTAGGTCGGGCTTGAGCCCCAGGCGTTTCAGGTGGTGAAGACCGCCATCCACTGCTACCAGGAAATCGCCAGGCAACACGCTTACCTCAAAGCCCGGTTTAGCTTGACCGTTTGTGAAGAGTACCGCGCGTTCGTCAGTTTGCATCAAAAAAACACCTTCCGCCGGGAGGGTGTTTTTTGGTCTGGCTGCACATCCCTCCGCCGGCATTATCCGGATCAGGTTTGTCGGGTCGGACTGTGCGTCCCTCTCAGCCTTGCGGCTCCCCGTGTTGATGGCATTATAATAGCACGGAAAACAAATGATTTCAAGAGCAAAGTGATTCTCAAGCGGTTCTCAAGCGGGCTTACGACTTCACTGCAAAAACGACAGGATAAAACTTATCCAAAAGAAACTCTGTAGTGCCTCAATAGAAATGTTCACTTTAGGTAAGTGGTTGGGATTTGTTGTTATTGGCCAACTTGCCCAGCCTCACAGCCTCTGATCGGCTTCATATCCTTCAAGCTGGAGGGTTGGCTTCAGCTTCCTCCATGCCCTTGCCTTTGGCTGACAGTTGGTACGACCAACCTCTGTAAGGGTCTTTCACCCTCTGGGCACCGCCCATGCTGGGCGCACAAAATCCCTGGGATACTTAAGTGTACCCCAGGGCGATCTGGTTAATTGGTTATGGAAGGCAGGTTATGGAAGGCAGGCTTCGAAAGCGGGCAGATGGTTGTTTAGCGAAGCTCGCTGCAGGTTAGTGTAGACTCGGATAAGTATTGGGTTGGTAGTGTTGGGCAGTAACTCCTCATATAGATCTGCATCTATTTGTTCAAAGGTTACACCCAATTGACAAGCTTCTTCTAAAGTGCTCCATTCGATATCGGCCACCTCACCAGTGTTCTCAGGCACTTCAACCCCAAAGCGTTCTGCAACGCGGATCAGCGCGTTCGCATGCTGTTGCTCAGACTGAGCGATGCGGGAAAAAGGCTGGACGTCCCCCAATTCATCTATGACAGCCAGGTAGGTGTTCATGGCAGTATATTCTTCTTGAATTGCTTCGACGAGATCTGCCGCCTCTTGGTCGGACAAAGTGGTTGTTGTGATCCTTGCTTCTGGGCTCGCCAGTTGGCTTCGCCTATTCGCAGGGCCGCCACGGCCAGCTTCAACGGCTGCCTGGGACGGGCTATAAACAAATGCGGTTACTGCTATGACCAGAACCGTAATTGCAATGATTGTGATTGATTTTTTATTTTTCATCGTTATCTCCTGTTTGATTGACACTGATTTTATAGGAAACTCATTTAGATGTGCTTAAGCGAACATTTGGTTTTGATATATTTACCAGGCTTCCCAGGAAGTATGGGCGCGCGCACGCTTTCTGCAGTACGAATATGGCAAAATTTGGAGAAAAATTTACGTAAACTTGAACATAGAGCAACCAGGCGTCTGATAATCGTCATAAACATGTTTTCAGAGACTTCATTGACCCACACTTACCCCATGTTGAGATCTATTCCTCTTTATAAATGTCTGTGCATAATACATTGCCATGAGGTAAAGATGTAGAGGCGGATTGCCGCCTTGCATCGCTCCACGCACAGAACGGGTTGTAGTGCCGTTTGAGGCTGACCTAAAAATTTCACTGTTCCTTTTGGGAAAGCTAAAAGTGGGGGGACAAAATCGAAACATAGGCCTTTTGCGAGGTGTGCAGGTTAGTTTAAGCCCGAAAACCCAAGCCGGGTGGGCCATGAAATTACTGAAAAAAATGGAATGATCTGCAGGATGTAAAAATGGTCGGTTTTTGCTGAATTACGCTTGTGTCAAGGATAATTTAGAAATGTCCTGTTCGGTTGATAAAGTGTTCAGTACAGGTTTGCCATTTATCTTTTTTCCACAGGTCCTCCAAGGATGGTCATAAGCAGGCGGCAACGGGTTTGGATTCTCTGATTTGGAAGAAACAATCGCAGATTATCTGGATCTTTTCTCCACAGAAAGGTTGTATTTGCCAGATCCCCGTTTCTTCGTAGTGCCAGGCCCCCGTGCCGGTGTAGTGGCAACCCCCGTGCTGGCGTAGTGGCAGGCCCCCGTGCCTGCCATTTGGGCCAGACGAAAAACGGTCAACCATACCAATTTGCAATGTTTTCGAAAGAATCCTTAGTACCTGTCAAGGCGCTTTTGTAAAGACGCTTTCTAATGCGTCCTCTGAGGTAAATGACCTGTCCCTCTGATCTCTGAATTCTATTGCAAAGAAATAGGACAAATGGTATACTTTTTGTGTCAATGTGTCTCGTTCGTTATTATAAGCCTGACCCACAGGCAATAAACGCCTACACGAAAGGAAAGCACTTAACAGCAGGGCATCCACTTGCTGTCGTAAAAATTGCATAAGCTGTTTTACGAATATTGAGAGTTGAAATGGAGTAACAAATGAGAATACAAACTGTCTGTGGCTTTGGTTGTGGATCATCTCTGATGTTAAGAATGAAACTTGAGGAGGTGCTAAAGAAACAGAATTTTGAAGCTGAAGTATTTTGTGGCGATGTTGGAACCTGCCTATCAAACAAATGCGACGCAATTTTCATCTCTGAAGATCTCTATTCCCGCATTGCTGATCGCGCAACGGTGCCGGTAATCCCGATTCGGAATTTCATGAGCGACGCTGAAATTACCGAAAAGACCCTCAAATTTATTGAAAACCATCGTTCAAAAAAGGAGCTATCGTGAAAATACTCAATTTCATTATTAATGAAATTTTCGGTCAAGGAGCAATTTTCCTTGCACTGATTGCCATGATCGGTTTAATTCTGCAAAAGAAACCCTTTAGCGAGATCCTACGTGGTACAGCCATGACCGCTATTGGCTTTTTCGTTCTCACCCAAGGCACCGGTATCATTACTGGTCGCTCTATTGATGGTCTTGCCACTGCCTTCAATGCCCTCCTACCATCCGCCGCCGGAACTCCTGACATTGATATGTCAGTCTATGGTACTCAAATCGGAATTGCGATGGTGATTGGCTTCCTGATCAACCTTTTAGTCGCACGCTTCACTAAGTGGAAGAGCATCTTCCTGACCGGTCATATGCTCTATTGGTTCCCTTATGTTTTCATCGCTGCAGGTGTAGATGCCGGACTGCAAGGCACCAAGTTAGTGGTATTGGCAACAATCATGACTGGCATCTACCTGGTAGTTGCCCCCAACCTTATGAGACCACTGGTGAAAGAAGTGACGGGTGATGACAGTTTCACAATCGGTCACCCCACCACGACACTCTCAGTGATTTCTGGCTATCTCGGCAAGTTGATCGGCAATAAAGAGAAGTCGACAGAAGATATCAAATTCCCGAAGGGATTAGGTTTTCTAAGAGAAGTTTCCATCACCGGCTCAATCGTCATCGCGCTGACTTATATCGTTATGATGTTCATTCTCAGCGCAAATGGTCTCGTTCCAGCTGACGTTTGGGGATACGCCGGCCTTAACACTGGCGCGTTTACTTACATCTTCACCAAATCTCTCTACTTTGGAGCTGGCGTTACGGTCATGCTGCTTGGTGTGCGTATGTTGATTGCTGAAATCGTGCCTGCCTTCAAAGGTATTGCCGACAAAGTTGTTCCGGGCGCTATCCCCGCACTGGACTGCCCTGTGCTCTTTAATTACGCACCAAACGCCTTGATCATTGGCTTCATTGTGGCAATGATCACATCCACGATTACAATTATCTTGACAGCCGGAATGTTCCCAACGATCATCATTCCGCTGACCTTCACATGCTTCTTTGAGATTGGTACAGCTGCTATCATCGGCAATGGTACCGGTGGCATTCGCGGAGCAGTGGTTGGCGCAGCGGTTTCGGGCATCATCATGGTGTTCCTGGTGGGTTTCGGTTCATACTTCTTCATGGATACCATCAACAATTGGATGCTGGTCTATGGCGGTCAGGATTTCTCGCTTTGGGGTATCATCACAGGCTCGATTGCCAGATTGCTTGCGGGCATGTAGTTTAATCCCAATCATCTAATCTATTTTGACACAAACCGGGTTGAGAATGTCAATCCGGTTTTTTTGTTGGTGATTCAAGCTGATGGGAATTCCATTTGCGCAAGTATAACCTGTCAATGAAAAAAACCGCAAAATGAGATAGAATAAATTCGACAATGGAGTTTGATTTAAAGAACAAAATGACAACAACGCAACGCATCACTGATGATCTGGAGGCGATGCTGGCAGTCTTCCCTCCGGAAGTTGCTCAGGCTGTACAATCCAGAAATAATTTTGATAACCTGCTCGAGGTTATTTTGGACCTTGGGCGTAATCCAAGCGCGCGCTTTACGACTGGCGAAGTTGAACTGCTCGATAAGCCGGTAACACACGATGATCTGCAATATGTCACAGACCGCATCGGCGATTTTGATGCTGATAACAGGGCAGGTCTGGAACGCACGCTGCACCGTATTTCTGCCATTCGCAATCGCCGCGGCAAAGTCGTCGGTCTCACCTGCCGGGTAGGGCGGGCCGTTTATGGCACGATCGAGATCATTGAAGACCTGGTTGAATCAGGTCAGAGCATTCTGATCCTGGGTAAACCCGGCGTAGGCAAGACCACCATGCTGCGCGAAGCTGCCCGAATCCTGGCGCAAAAGCACCGCGTGGTGATCGTGGATACCTCAAACGAAATCGGTGGGGATGGAGACGTGCCGCATCCTGCGGTTGGACAGGCTCGGCGCATGCAGGTGCCAAAGCCCTCACTGCAGCATGAAGTCATGATCGAAGCGGTAGAAAACCACAACCCGGAAGTGATCGTGATTGACGAGATCGGGCGCGAACTCGAGGCGCTTGCCGCCCGCACGATCGCGGAACGCGGCGTGCAGCTGATAGGAACCGCGCACGGCAATGGTCTTGAGAACCTGTTGCTGAACCCGACCCTTTCAGACCTTGTCGGTGGTATCGAATCGGTTACGCTCTCTGATGATGAAGCCCGGCGGCGGGGCACCCAAAAAACGGTGCTGGAACGTCGTTCTCCTCCAACCTTCACGGTTTTGGTCGAAATTATCGATCGACAGCATGTGGCAGTTCATCGGGATGTCGCCAGCTCTGTGGATGCGATCCTGCGCGGTTATCCTATGCTGCCAGAGGAACGCTATCGGGACGAGTATGGGAAGGTTCACATCGTCAAGACAACCAAACCAAATATGCCCACAGTCTCGCAGTCCCTGCGGCGTGGCAATAACAGGGAGACGGCTCCCTTCCAGCGCAATGGAGGGCAGGCAGTCACTCAAAACAAACAGCATGCCCAACGCTACAGCGAGATAAATGAGATCCGCGACGAGCTGGGCGGCATCGGTGACATCACAATCCCCATAGAAAAGCGGATTTACCCGGTTGGCGTTCCTCGAAGCCGTTTGATTCAATCGGTTAGGGAGCTTGGTGTTCCGGCAGTGGTGGTTAAGGATCTCAAGGAAGCCGATATCCTGGTAACCCAACGTCGATACTACCGCGACCGGCTTCAACCGATCGTTGAAGCTGAGGAATGCGGCATCCCTGTCTTTGTGGTCAAGTCGAATTCGATTGGTCAGATCGAACAATTTTTGGCAGACTCGTTCCCAGGGCAGCTTACCATCCGCAGGGAGAGAATCTCATCTGAGGGGATTGAACAAGCCATGCAAGCGATCGAAGATCTTGAGGAAGGTCAGAAATATGTTGACCTTCAACCTGCCCCTGCCTCTGTACGCCGCCAACAGCACGAAATTGCACGTCAGGCGCACCTTGTCTCGGAATCTTATGGAAAGGATCCCAATCGTTTCGTACGAATTTTTCGGGATTAATCCATGTTTATCACCCTTGAAGGTCCGGAAGGCAGCGGCAAGAGTACCCAAATCAAGCGTTTAGCGAAACACCTTGAAGAAATTGGATATTCGGTCATTACGACGCGTGAACCCGGAGGCACTCCAATCGGCGATCAGATCCGTCAGGTTCTGGTACGAATGGAAAACAAAGAGCTTCATCCTCGCACCGAAATGCTACTCTTTCTGGCAGCCCGCGCGCAGCTGGTTGAACAAGTGATCAAGCCTGCTCTTCAGGAGGGTAAAATCATACTTTGTGATCGTTATGGCGATTCGACTCTTGCTTACCAGGGATACGGGCATGGGTTGGATTTGGAACAGTTGCACCAGATGCTTGATTTCGCGACGGATCACCTCAAACCCGATCTGACAATTCTGTTGGACCTGGATGTGAAAACTGGTTTGATGCGAAAGAAGGCTAAAGATGAGTGGAACCGACTGGATGCTTATGAAGCCCTGTTCCACGAACGTGTGCGTGAGGGCTATCTGCGATTAGCGCGGGAAGAACCCGAACGCTGGCGAATAGTGGACGCTTCGCAAGCGATTGACGCCGTCCAGGAAGATCTTTTCCAGATTATCCTCGATGCACTAACAAACCATCAATGAACAACTGACCTGTCGAAGCAGGTTCGGATGAAAGGATATCAGAATGAAAAAAGTTACAAAATTTGTTTTGTTTTTTCTGGTGGCAGCATTAACGTTAAGTGCTTGTAAAGTTGCTACTATTACCCCTCCCCCGGTGGAACCGACAGCTACGGTGCAGGAAACTGAACCAGCCACCGAAGTAGTCGCTGAGCCGACAGAAGACCTGACTCCTCAGCCGACTGCTGACACCCGTCTGATTGGCGACGATGGCAAAATGGTTTGCACTATCGTTGAGCCGCTTTTCAGCGAGTTGACACCGGAACAAGAAGCCCAACTGGCGGTCTTTCCGCCAGTTTCGGAAGCAGACTGGATCAAGGGCCCTGAAGACGCCTTGATTACCATCATTGAGTACACAGAATTCCAATGCCCGTACTGTGCCATGGCTTACCAGGAATTAGAAAAGCTGATGGATATGTATCCTGAAGATGTGCGCCTGGTATACCGCCCTTATCCGCTTATCAGTATCCATCCCAACTCCCAGCTGGCAGCTCAGGCTGCCGAAGCTGCTGGTCTGCAGGGTAAATTCTGGGAGATGTATTCCAATCTCTTTGATAAACAAAGCGAATGGATCGATCTCTCAGAAGAAGATTTCCTGACATGGCTGGCTGCCGAAGCAACAACGCTTGGTCTGGACGAAGCGCAATTCTCACAGGACACGGTCAGTGATTCTGTCAGGGAAAAGATCCAGAGCAGTATGGACTATTGTGCAAGCATCGGCATGAATTCCGTCCCGACGGTGCTCATCAATGGTCGCCCAATCAGCAATTGGTACGCCTCTGGCATCAAGCCCATCATCGAGGTTGTCAAGGTTGAAGACAGTCTGATGAAAGAATGCCCTCCTTGGGTGATTGACGTGGAGAAGACCTACACAGCCACCATTAAGACCGAAAAAGGCGACCTGGTTGTGGAACTTTTCCCCAAGGAAGCCCCTTTGGCAGTCAACTCCTTTGTTTACCTGGCGCGTGAAGGCTTTTATGATGGGGTGACTTTCCATCGTGTCTATCATGACTTTATGGCGCAAACTGGCGACCCAACTGGCACAGGTTGGTCTGGTGCTGGCTATCAGTATCGTGAAGAGATCGTGGATGATCTGACCTTTGACGAACCTTACATGGTTGGTGTTGCACGTGGGCAGCAAGCTGGTACCAGTGGCAGCCAGTTCTTTATTACGTACGTTCCCTACCCATCGCTGAACGGTTTGTACACGATCTTCGGCAAGCTGGTGGATGGTGTGGACGTGCTCGAGCAAATTACAGAACGCGATGCAGATCAGAATCCGGACGCGCCGGCGGGGGATAAGATCATCAGCATCACCATCAACGAAAAATGAGCCTGGTCCTCGTATCTTGGTCTCGTAGTGCTGTTTGTGGGTATGCCGCCAGTCTTCTTGCGCTTATTGAATAAGGCGCGTACAACGATGGAAACTCCTGTTTATATCACTCAAATGGGAGGTTAGACCATGGATCGACAGCGGATGATGAAAATCTTACATCACCTGGCCGATCGCCTGGTAAACCTTAAGATCGTGGGTGCAGAAAACGTGCAGGATGGAATTCCATACGTGCTTGCCACCAATCACATCAGCCGGCTTGATTTACCCTTCCTGATGCTTTCAACCCACCGGCAGGATGTTATTGCCATGGTAGCCAGAGAATACGAAAAAGCGCCTTTTTTTGGATGGTTTTTGAATAAACTTGGCGTGATTTGGATCTCACGTGGTGGATACGACCTTGGTGCGTTTCGTGAAGCTTCAAACAGGTTAAAAAAGGGTTGGATTGTGGGAATCGCCCCGGAAGGAACCCGCTCTAAAACCCGTCAACTTTTGCAGGGCAAACCGGGGGCGTCTTTGCTGGCGATTCGCAATCATGTCCAGGTGATCCCTGCGGCAGTACTTGGTACGACCGAGGTAATGCAGAGCATTTTACGTCTGAAGAAAGCACAGATCGAAGTGCGTTTTGGAAAACCCTTTATGCTGTCTCCAACAAGTGATGAGCGCACAAACAAAAACCGCCTGCAGCAGGCAACCGATGAAATCATGTGCCGCATTGCTTTGCTGCTCCCCGAAGAATGCCGCGGGTTTTATGCAAACCATCCACACCTGCTGGAATTGCAGGCTGAACAAAACCAACTTTAATTATTTGAAATCTTCTCAGAGGGAGAACTGTAATGATCCCAATTCGTGATGAAATAGAGACTCACCAAACCCCATTTGTTAATTATGGTTTGATTCTGATAAACGTAGTGGTCTTTTTGCTGACTTATGTCCTTAACACAGACCTTGAAGACGTTTATTTGAAATTTGCTTTCTTTCCAAACGAGATCAGTCAGGGGCTCGATTTAGGTGATGTGCGCAGTATTCTGACCAGCATGTTCATGCACTTAGGTTGGGTGCACCTGCTGGGCAACATGCTCTATCTTTGGATCTTTGGCGATAACATCGAAGACAGGCTGGGTCACATCAATTATTTGATCTTTTACCTGGCAGGTGGTGTTTTCGCTGCCTTTGTTCATTACCTCACCAATCCAACGTCAACCATTCCAACTGTGGGTGCCAGCGGTGCCATAGCCGCCGTGTTGGGGGCTTACCTCGTGTTCTACCCACACAGCCGCGTCTTTACATTTATCCCGCTAGGTTGTTTTATCCGCCTAACGCTTATTCCTGCAGTTGTAATATTGAGTTTGTGGTTTATTCTTCAACTTTTTAGTGGTGTTGGCTCGCTCGGATTAGGTGACCAAGGCGGCACTGCTTATTGGGCGCATATCGGTGGCTTTATTTTTGGTCTCCTGGCAGGCCGCCTGTTCAAAAAGAGCGGACGCAAGCCCGTGCCCGCTCCGCCCAGCTGGAATTAAGAAAAGCAAGGGAATCGGTTGGTAATATTATTACAACTAGTTCTCTCGTTCAAATATGGGTTTGAAATAGGCGATAGAATTAAGTAAATTAGTCTAATGAACAATAAAGGGTTAGTGATTTTATGACGAATGTCACGATTAGCATTATTACTTGCACCTTCAACAGCGAAAAGTACTTGCGAAACGCCTTGCAAAGTGTTGAAACCCAAACCTACCAGAAAATAGAACATATCATTAATGATGCATATTCGACCGACTCCACTCTGGACATTATTCGGGAGTATATGGAACGGAACAAAAATCGATATGCGATTAAATTCATTCAATCGGAACCCAAGGGGGTTGGCAACGCGTTAAATATCGCAACCCGAGAAGCAACGGGCGAAGTGATCCATTATTTACATTCAGATGATTACTACAAGAATCATACCTCGCTGGAGAAAGTGGCAGAAATTTTCAGTAAATATCCGGATCTGGTTTGGCTTACAGGCAACTTTTTAATCGAATTGGCAGGAAGAAAAATCGTCATTCCACAAACCCACCTGCTACGGAAGAAGCCAGAAGTAGCACTTTCTGTCATGAATATTATCTCACACGAAAATACTTTTATGAAGACCGAATATGTTCAAAACTATGGCGCATTTAACGAGGGGAAAAATGAAGTTGTGGAATACAGTTTATGGCTCAACCTTATCAAAGACATAAAGCCACTTGTCATCGATGATGAATTTACTGTCTTTGTCATCCATAAGGGAAGTACCTCAACCGGTAGTATTCTAAAATTCGCAAAGGCAGTGATAAGAGCTTTCCGCACTCAGAGGAAGGAAAAGGTCTTTCCTTTAATTGGATACTATGCTAACAAGCGTGTTTATATCCTAACCAAATCAATCTTGAGGAAAGTAGCAAAATTAACCACGATTTGAGCACTCTTCAATCGTGACCAAACAAGGTTTTCGACCGCCATTATTCAAGGTGCCTGCTTGCTCTCTGCAGTGACCTGTGCCCCTAAGCCTTTTACACCAATAATTCCTGGATGTTTCCGACTGTTTCCAGCCCGCTTTGTTGTTTTTGAAGCTGCGATCCAATTCGCTCGGGCTAAATATATTGTTCCAGCGCCCGAATCCGCTCATGCCATCTGCACGGTTATCGATGAAACCATCGAGGTGCGCGAGAAGAGCGAAAAACGAGTGATCCTCTTCAATCTTTCCTGCCGCGGACTTCTTGAACTTTCTGCTTATGACCAATATCTGCATAATGGCATGATCAACGGCAATGTATCTGATGATCAGCTTGAAGTGCCCTTTAAGCGTTTACCAAAGGGCAATTTTCCAGGCTTAGGCAGACTGTTAAACAAGGTTTAGAGGTAAGGTTCTGCCGCAAGCATTTATGCTTAGTGTAAGAAACGCATGCGCGAGATTACAACTCACAACTTGTGTCATAACTGGTGTCATAACTGGCGGCTTTTTCTAATCTTTTGCTCTTTTCGATGAAAAGGTCACAACCCAGGACGAAACCCGCTTAATCAAAGGTGGCTGCAGACAATTTGCAATCACTCAATGCCCGATTTACTGAATGCAAGATAGCCAGGCTCATTACGGTTTGGTCTTCAACCACACCGGCTAAAAGGGTGGGCTCTTCTTTTATCCGATTTTGTCCATTCATAATCAGATAGTTTTCTCCCATTGCCATCGCCATTTTTCGGAATGGTCGATTTTGAACGACTTTTGGTCCATATTGGAGTACGGTTTTTAAAAGCCTCTTTCAATTTCTGACTCAGCTTCTTAAAAATTGCTCCCATATCAACTGCCCCCTCTGAGGGTTGAACTCTTAGCGCTCGATTCCATCTCGGGCCTGGACGCCCTTCTGGTAGTAGTGCTTCACCTCTACCATCTCCGTCACCAGATCCGCCGCGGCGATAACTTCAGGTGGCGCATATCGCCCGGTGAGGATGAGTTCCACGCCATCGGGCTTGTAGGCGATGATCTCCAGCATGTCTTCCAACGAAACCAAGTGGAAGTAGTGAGCCGTGTTGATCTCGTCGAGCACCACGATGTCGTATTCGCCGGAGAGCATGGACTTCTTTGCCCGCCTTAATCCTTCTTGGGCCATTTGAATGTCCTCCTCCCTGGGGGGATTATGGACGTGAATCCAGTCAGGCTTGCCATACTGTTCGATGGTAATGTAAGGCTGCACCATCTTCACCGCTTCAAGTTCGCCGTAATGCTGACCTTTCATGAATTGCCCGATGTAGCTTTTCAACCCATGGCCGGCAGCTCTGAAAGCCAGCCCCAGGGCAGCGGTCGTCTTGCCCTTGCAATTCCCGGTGTAGACCTGCACGTAGCCCTTTCCTAACAGACCCGATGTGTTGGATGTCATTGATGCCTTCTTTGCAGATCGGCCTCACAAAAAATAACCGAAATTCCGCGTGTAATAAAATTTACCAACAAATTCACCCCAGAAAGGTGACAGTTGTGTTTGACCTCATTTAAGTTTAGCATGGTTTTCTCCGTTGTCCATCGATTTTAGTGACCCATTTCATAAAATGGATGTAGAAAAAGAGATTTCCCGGCTATGCTTAAATAAAGATAACAAATTAGGAAATAAAAATGTATTTTTCAAGAAAACTTCAATATTATTCACCACACCCTGCATATCCAACTTTCAATGGTTGGTATTTATTTTGTCAGGGCAATTCGATTTCTGTCAATTCGATAACCGCCAAAATTGACTTATTCCTGCCACTAATTCCTGTCAAGGCAACTTAGAAATGTCCTATTCGGTTGATAAAGTGTTCAGTACAGGTTTGCCATTTATCTTTTTTCCATAGGTCCTCCAAGGATGGTCATAAGCAGGCGGCAACGGGTTTGGACTCTCTGATTTGGAAGAGACAACCGCATCTTGCTTGGATCTTTGCTTCACAGAACGGTTGTATTTGCCAGATCCCCGTTTCTTCGTAGTGGCAAGCCCCGTGCCGGTGTAGTGGCAGGCCCCCGTGCCGGTGTAGTGGCAACCCCCGTGCCGGCGTAGTGGCAGGCCCCCGTGCCTGCCATTTGGACCAGACGAAAAGCGGTCAACCATACCAATTTGATATTTTTGAAAGAACCATTAGTCCCTGTCAATTCAACTTATGTCAAGAAAAGAAAATTCCAGACAGAGGGTATCGTAGTGCAGAACAGCAGCATTTATAGTATAATAGGTTACTGGCGTTTAGGAAGCAGCAGGCTTTCGAGGCGCGTTTTGTATTAACCCAACCTGGTCCGGGGTTTGGGATTTTAGTGAACGTATTAAGGAATTTTATAATATGCCAAGCTCATATTTAACCCGTGAGGGATATGAAAAATCTGAAAAGGAATTGGAATATCTCCGCACAGTCAAACGCAAGGAAGTGGCTCAGCGTCTGCAAGATGCGATGGAAGATGGCGAACTGATCGAAAACGCCGAATACGAAGCCGCCAAAAACGAACAGGCTTTCACAGAAGGGCGCATTAAGGAACTGGAACTCCTGCTTGCAAACGCCCACATCATTGAAGATGGTGAAAGCGAAGATGGCCTTGTAACCGTCGGCTCAGAAGTGACTATCTGCGAAGAAGGCGGTCAGCCCGAAACCTACAAGATTGTTGGTCCTGTTGAGGCGAACCCCCGTGAAAAGCGGATCTCCAATGAATCGCCTATTGGCAGGGCTTTAATTAACCATCGTGTTGGTGATAAGGTTAAAATAGAAGCTCCGGGTGGTGCTTACACTGTGGAGATTCTCAAGTGCGAGTAATTGCTTGAATCCCCAAAGCCCCACCATTTATCACGGTGGGGCTTATTTTAATGTAAAGGACAAACCATGCTAACAGATCACTTTTCCGAACTTGAAAACCTTCGCCTGGAAAAAATGCAGCAACTGCGTCAGAACGGGATAGAACCTTACCCAACCCGTTCCTACAAGAATTCCAACAACGCCGATGCCATCAAGGCATTCGAAGCCCGCGAAGCTGCCGGCGAGACAGAGGAACTTAAGCTGACCTTGGCGGGTCGCTTGCGCGCCATACGCAATATGGGCAAGCTTTCGTTTGCCCATATCGAAGATCGCAGCGGCAGGATTCAGCTCTTTATGCGCATCAACGAACTTGGGCAGGAAAAACTCGATCAGTTTGTGCGATTCTTTGACCTCGGTGACTTTATCGAAGCCACCGGTAGCATGGTACGCACCAAGCGCGGAGAAGTCACCCTGCAGGTTGAGGATTTCAGAATGCTCTCCAAAGCGCTCTATCAACTGCCGGCCGCCAAGGACGAAGTGGTTGACGGAGAAGTCATCCGCCATGCAGCCCTGACCGACCCCGAAACCCGCTATCGCCAACGCTATGTCGACCTCGCAGTCAACCCTGAAGTTCGTGAGATCTTCCGCATGCGTACGGAAATTATCAAGGCATTGCGTGAATTTCTTGACGACCGTGGCTTCCAGGAAGTGGAAACCCCCATCTTGCAGCCTATTTATGGTGGAGCGGCAGCCAAACCTTTCACCACCTACCACAACCAGCTTCACCAGCAGCTCTTCCTGCGCGTGAGTTTTGAGCTTTACCTGAAGCGTTTGCTGGTTGGCGGTCTGGATCGCGTTTATGAAATCGGTCGGGATTTTCGCAATGAAGGGGTATCCTTCAAACATAACCCCGAGTTTACCCAGCTTGAGTTCTACATGGCCTACGCTGACTACAACACGATCATGGAAATGACAGAGCAGATGGTTGCGCAGGTGGCTCAGCGCGTCCTGGGCACGATGGTCATCGAATACGAAGGACATAAAATCAACCTCACGCCTCCATGGAACCGAATGCAGATCCGCCAGGGTCTGATAGATCATGCCGGCATTGATATCCAGGAATATCCCACTGCTGAAGGCTTGGCGGATGTCATGAAAGCCCGTCAGATCCCCTTCAAACCAGGAACTCCGCGCGGTAAGCTGATCAATGCCTTAATGGAAACCTACCTGGAACCGGTCATGATCCAGCCGACCTTTCTCTACGATTACCCGCGCGACATCTCGCCCCTGGCCAAGGCAAAACCTGAGGACCCCAATACGGTGGAACGTTTTGAGGGATACATCGGCGGGGTGGAGCTTTGCAACGCCTTTACTGAGCTGAATGACCCACTTGACCAGGAAAAACGGTTCCTGGAACTTGGGCGTGCCTATACCGAAGACGATGAGGAGCGTAATCCCATGGATGAAGACTTCCTGCGCGCCCTGGCTTACGGTATGCCACCTGCCGGCGGGTTTGGCATCGGTGTGGATCGGTTTGTGATGCTGCTTACAGGTCAGCATACTTTGCGCGAAGTAATCCTCTTCCCTCCCTTACGCCAGGAAGATAACGCTGTCCCCGAAGCGGCAGAATAATTTAATTGCGATAGACAAAAAAGTGGTTTCTGTCATTTTTGTTGTGCGTATTTCTTTATGAATACCGCGCAGCTCGCTGCATCGGTTTGAAGCTTAAAGAGGCGGATGACGATCTTGCGAAGGCGTAATACCCTGCGAGCTTGCTCCGGGGACAGCCTGAGCAAATCCGCCGATATTTATTGTTGAAAGATCGCAATTCAAGCCAGCGGTGCACTTTCTGTGAAAAACTTCTTTTTGAAGCAACAATAATTGCGTTAGAATCAAATTGATCTACAAGTGTCTGGTGTGAGTCTTGCAACGAAAGCAATTATGGAAGAGACCGAACTGATTACACTTGCTGTTGCTGGGGATCTTGATGCCTTTAACGAACTCGTGCTTCAACACCAGGAAGTCGCTTATAATGTAGCCTATCGAATCCTGGCAGACGAAAACGCGGCTGCGGACGCAACTCAGAATGCTGTTATCTCCATGTATCGCAAGCTGGACACCTATCGCGGCGGATCCTTTAAAAGTTGGTTTTTACGCATCGTGACCAATGCCTGCTATGACGAACTGCGCCGACAGCGCCGCAGACCGACCATCCCGATCGAACCGGAGACCAATAGCGGTGAGTTAGTTGAATCGCCTGAGTGGTTGGAGGATAAATCCGCTGGTCCTGAAGAGGTGCTTGGAACATCTGAGATTGAGAAAGCTATTCAACACTGCCTGACAGGGCTCGACAAAAAATTCCGTGTGGTGATCACCCTGGTGGACATCTCGGGGGTGGATTACGAGACAGTAGCGCAGATCATAGGGAGTCCCATTGGTACGGTTAAGAGCCGTCTGGCTCGCGCGCGCCTCAAAATGCAGCAATGCCTGCAGGGTTTCAGGGAACTTTTACCAGACCAATTTCGTCATATTACCGATGAAAATGATGAACATGCAAGCTAAAATCTCTGAAAAGGAAATGACGCTGCTGTGCGAATACCTCGATAACGAGTTGTCTATAAAAGACCGCGCGCGATTTGAGAAGCGCCTGCAGCAATCCCCCGAGCTAATCCAGGCTCTGGAGGATATGACTGCGTTAAAGCAAAATATACGCAGCCTGCCTTGCAGACCTGTGCCTCATCAATTTACTCTTACTCGCAGTGAAGCTGAAAAAGCCCGACGTGGTCGCTTTTTACTGCCAGCTTTCGGTTGGGCGAGCGCCATCTGCATGATGCTACTGGTTGTCATTTTTGGTAGTGAGTTTATTTTCGCAAATTTTTCAGCCCCACAAACCGTATCAGAGCCAACTGCTTTAGCTCTGCAAAGTGAATTTGCCCCTGAAAGTGCCCCGGCTGAGACTCGCTCAGCTCAGCCAGTTTACCTACTCAACTGGGAGTCGGTAGGTGGAAAAGGTGGCGGCGCCTGGGGCGGTGAATTAGTAACCGGCAATCTGTCAGCTGGAAAGGGCGGTGGGCTCACCGGCACAACTGCTGAAGATACAATGATGGTTGAACCAATGCAGACTGAAGAAGATATGGAGCCAGCCGAAGAGGCAAGGATGCTTGCTGGAGAGGGAATGCCACCGGTTGAGCCTTTGATCTTTGGGATCCGTGAGGAACAGTTGGGGCAGGTTATCGCTATCGAGCCCGTTGAGACCCCGGCACCCAGAGTGGCAGCGGTGGAGGAAGTTGTGGAGCAGGAGAAAGAGCCGCTCGTCCCGACAAATGTTAAATTGATCCTGGCTGGTCTTACCGCGGTGTTTGGTTTGATCTGGCTGACACTGAAATTCAAACGCTGAGCTCTTACTCAATGAATGTTTAAAGTCCGGGACGCAATCCCGGACTTTTATTTGGATTAATGAAAGGTTTTGTTATGCGGTCAGAAGACGAATTGCTTCTTTGAGAGCATCCGTTCGGTCGGTTCTTTCCCAAGTCAGATCGAGATCATCGCGACCAAAGTGCCCATAGGCAGCCAGTTGGCGATAAATCGGACGCAGAAGGTCAAGGTCGTGAATGATAGCCCGGGGGCGTAGGTCGAAGACCTTGCTGATTGCCTGGACGATTTTGTCATCATCCACTACACCAGTACCGAAAGTTTCCACGTTGATGCTCAGTGGATGGGCAATACCGATGGCATACGAAACCTGCACTTCGCAGCGATCGGCTAAACCAGCGGCGACCACGTTCTTTGCCACCCAGCGGGCTGCGTACGCGGCAGAGCGGTCAACCTTGGTCGGGTCTTTACCGCTGAAGGCGCCGCCACCGTGCCTTCCCATGCCGCCGTAGGTGTCCACGATGATCTTACGTCCGGTCAGACCGGCATCTCCCATCGGACCACCGATAACAAAACGACCGGTCGGGTTGATGTAGATCTCGGTTTCCTGGTCCATCAATTCAGCGGGGATGACAGCCTTGATGACATGTTCCAGAATATCGCCCTCAATGCGTTCGTGGCTGACTTCCTCGTGGTCCAACTGGTCGGCGTGTTGACTGCTGATGACGATCGTGTGGATGCGAACAGGTTTGCCATAGTGATATTCCACAGTGACCTGGCTCTTGCCGTCGGGGTACATCCATGGCAGGGTGCCATTTTTGCGGACTTCTGCCATGCGGCGGGTGAGCTTGTGGGCATAATAGATCGGCATCGGCATCAGGGTCTCGGTTTCAGTGCAGGCAAAACCAAACATCATGCCTTGGTCACCAGCGCCGCCGGCTTCGATATAAGCTTCGTTATATTCAACGACTTCTTTCAAGCCGTTCCGATCCACGCCCCTGGAAATATCCAGGCTCTGATTGGATAACGCCACCAGGACGCCGCAGGTGGAGCCATCGAAGCCCTTTTTGCCGCGGTCATAGCCGATGTCATTGATTACTTCACGCACGAGGGCGTCGATGTCGACATAAGTCTTGGTGGTCACTTCGCCGTAAGTCAGAACAAAACCGGTCTTGATGGCTGTTTCGCAGGCAACCCGACTGGATTTGTCGTCCTTGATCATGGCATCCAGGATCGCGTCGCTGATCTGATCGCACATTTTGTCCGGATGACCTTCAGTGACCGATTCGGACGTGAACAGGTATTTGGGTGATTTCATAAAAGCTGTTGTCATTGTGTAAACCTCCTCAGGTTACGAAAAAAATGCCCCTGCAAGTGAGGGGCATTCCGCTTGGTATGCTATAGCCTCTCATCTTCCAGATAGTCTGCCGGAATTGGCACCATACGCTAAGTTGGTTGCCGAGGTTTCATAGGGCCGGTCCCTCCACCTCTCTGGATAAGAGTGCCGCAAGGGCTATGTAGTTGCGTTGTGTTATACCACAAGCTAATCAGGCAGGCAAGGGGAATAAAGAAACAAAGGAAAAAAAGAAACTTTGGAATTAAGAAGCTTGTTGTAATGTGGTCAGCAGATGGTATACACTTTGGATAAAATAGGTTATGCTTAAGCGTCGTTCAAAGATTGGAGGAGATCAATATGATTGATGAACTGATAAAAGAGTCCAAGCAACGCATGCAAGGCGCGTTGGATGTGTTGGAAGATGATTTGATCGCGATCCGAACCGGCCGGGCATCACCCGCACTGGTGGAGAGACTGCAGGTTGAGTATTATGGTTCCAACCTCTCATTGATTCAACTTGCCACTATCAGTGTGCCAGAATCACGCCAGCTGCTCATCCGTCCCTTTGATTCCTCATCGCTCAAAGCTATTGAGCGTGCCATCCAGACCTCAGATCTGGGTCTTACTCCCAATAGCGATGGTAAGGTCATCCGCCTTAACCTGCCGCCCCTCACAGAAGAACGCCGGCGCGACCTGGTGAAGATGGTCCATTCACGCCTCGAGGATTGCCGCGTTGCCATCCGCAACATTCGGCGCGACAGCCTGAAGGACTTGCGAGAGTTTGAAAAGGAAAAATTGATTTCTGAGGACGAACTAAAAAAAGCTGAAGAAGATTTGCAGGATCTGACCAATGAAATGATCGCTGAGGTGGATATCATCGGCGACCGTAAAGAAAAAGAGATCATGGAATTCTAAGTATGTCTGAAACAACCAATCGCGTGCCGGTACATGTCGGCATTATTATGGATGGAAACGGTCGCTGGGCAACAAAGCGGGGTTTGCCGCGGCTGGCTGGGCACCGAGCAGGCACGCAGAACTTGCGCCGCATCATCCGTGCTGCCGCTGACGCCGGCATTAAGCACCTGACCTTCTTTGCCTTCTCGACCGAAAACTGGAGCCGACCGGAAGAAGAGGTGAGCGGCTTGATGAGTCTTTTGGGGGAATTCATCGAATCTGAAACCCCCGAACTGCACAAGGAAGGCGCGCGCCTGCTTCACATTGGTCATCTTGAACACCTCGAATTGCAATTACGCGAGAAAATCAAAAATGCGATTGAGCTGACCAAAAACAACACCCTAATTGACGTTATCTTCGCCATCAGTTACGGTGGGCGTGACGAGATTGTTACCGCAGTCAGGAAGATCGTCGCGGCGGGAATCCCAACTGAGGAAATAACCCAACAAACTCTGTCCGATCATATGTTTACTGCGGGCATTCCGGACCCTGACCTGATCATCCGAACTTCCGGCGAATTGCGCACCAGTAACTTCCTCACATGGCAAAGCGTTTACAGTGAGTGGGCTTTTCCGGAAGTGCTATGGCCGGATTTCGACGAAGCCACCCTGGCGGAGATCCTGGAAGATTTCTCCCAACGTGAACGTCGCTTTGGCGGGTTGAGCAAAAAGTGATGCTGCGCCAGCGGGTACTCTCAGCCTTGATTTTTGTGCCCTTGGTCTTGGGTCTGGTATGGCTTGGGGGGATTACCTTTAATTTATTTCTGTTAGTTGTATTGGCATATGCGGGTTTTGAATATACCCGTATGCTTCAAAACTCAGGGTATAAGGTTTCTTATCCGCTGATGATTGCATCCATTGGCATGTTGGCCTTACTGCGCATATTCTTGACCGCTTGGCTGGAGCTGCTGGCATGGACGGTAATCCTGATGGTGCTGGGCATTTACAGTCTCTGGCAGTACGAGCATGGAGATGAGAAAGCCTTTATCAGCCTGGGGCTGCAGGTTTTTGGCGTGTTCTTTATTGGCGTGTTGGGGGCTTATGGCATCTCACTCAATCAAAGCCAGCCGCATGGAAATCTGTGGCTGCTGGTGACGATTACATTGGTGTGGCTGGTGGACGCCGGCGCTTATCTAATCGGCAGTAGGTTTGGAAAGCGCAACATCCTGCCCAGACTCAGCCCGAAAAAGACGCTTGAAGGCTTGATTGGTGGCACGCTGGTGGGATTGCTTTCGGGGGTGTTGATTGGCTGGCTTCTGCGCAAGCCTGTGCCGGAGTTGGGTCTGTTCACCGGAGCACTTTTAGGGCTGATAATGAGCCCCACTGCGTTCTTTGGGGATACGCTGATGAGCCTGATCAAACGCACGCTGATGGTGAAGGATACCGGCAGCCTGATCCCGGGTCACGGCGGTGTGCTCGACCGGCTGGATTCGATGCTCTGGGCGATGGCAGTGGGGTATTATTTTTTCATGTTTTTTGGTTCGTAAATAACAGGGCAGACACGATCCCTTATTTGCCATAAGACCATCTTAAGGAAAAGACCTGCCTGTTCCACAACTTCTTGGTTGACGCAACCCGCAAGGGGAGGCTTTGCATGTGGTTACATGGGCAGACACAGGGTCTGCCCATGTAAAAGAACCGTGTTTACCCGAATAATTGCCATATTGAAAAACGCAATCCGGCCCACTCCATTTATTTTGATCGCTCCGGGCAGACAGGGGGCCTGCCCCTACATGAAACGATCTCAATCGAGAAAATCAATGCGGATGGACGCGAGGCCCATCCCTACGGTGGGTCCAACTCGTACGGTGGGGGTTTACTCCCACCGCGCTATCTAATCGTCAGGTTGCAATAGGTGAGGCACCCTTTCGTTCTCACCGGTCTCCCGTCCGTGCGAGATTTTTGAGCGTCAGGCCACATTTGGCAGCCCTTGGCGACTCCTGGGCAGGCACAGGGGGTTGACCCTACAAAATGAATGCCCATGTAGGGGTAACCCCCATGGTTATCCATGTACGAAAGCCGGATTGAAAAACGCAATCCAGTGACCCTCATGTGGTTACATGGGCAGACGCGAGGGGTTTGCGCATTATGCCCGCACTCGTCATTAGACCACCGTAGTGAAAAGACCTGCCTTATCCTTGTCTTCAGCATGCGTAGATGCGATCTGGCTTCTTGCGATTGAGGGCGGTTTCCAACCCTCCTTCAAAATAGTCTCGGCGAACCTTGCTCACAGTTACGGTGGATACATCGAATGCTTCACAGATCACCTGATAATTCCAATCCGTTCCCTCGGTACTACTGTCTGACTTCAACAATATCTGCGCTCGGCGCGGTTTCCGGCTGGCGCTGTACCGGAAGAAATGAACTGCCTTAATTGGGAACGTTCAACTTCGCTTAGTTTGATCTGATATTTTGGTTCATGGCGGTTGTCTTTTGCAGGTGTGTGGTTTGCAAAAAAGGTGGCATATTCCATGCAAAGTCTAACGTTTAGGTTGGATAGACTGCCAGCCGCCTCTGCTGCGCAACCTGAATTGAACAAATCTGGCTCTCGATATTACCTCTCACGCTCGGTTACTGGAAGATCGCCTAACAGCAGCGTGGGTGTGATACCTTTATCCGTCAGGATCACCTTGGCGTTATCCTTCAGCGAGGCTTCCACCATCTCGATTTGCTTCAGTGCCTGGGCATTTCCGACAAAGTATTTCTCAGCCGATTCATTGACAAGCCTGATTGCCTCTGCCCGCCCTTCAGCAACCTTAATAGCCGCCTCACGTTCGCCTTCAGCCCGCTGGATTGCCGCCAATTTCTGTTGTTCAGCCGCCTCGAACTCACCCGTTGCCAGCAGCCTCATTGAGCGCCGCTCCTGCTCGGCTGTTTTCTGTTTGTGCATCGCCTTTTTGATATCCTCAGGTGGGTCGATCAGGCGAATTTCCACTTTGCTTACTGTCAGCCCCCATTCCACCGCGAAGTTGCCCAAAACAGCTTTGAGGTTCGTTGCGATTTTCTCCCTGGCAACCAGGCTCTCGTCCAGAGTCAAGTCGCCGAACTCCTGCCGCAGGTTGGTCATCGCCAGTTGAATTATGGCTCGTTTCCAATCATCGATATTGTAGAATGTGCGCTTGATCGAATCTTCGTCAGTAGATGGACGCACCCACATGACGCCGTCAACCGAGATTTCGACATTATCCTTGGTAATGACAGATTGGGGCATGATGTCCATGGTATGCTCGCGAATATCCCGAACCCGCACTAATTGCAAAAAAGGTAACTGCAAGCCCAAGCCAGGAAGTACAAAGCGGGTATATTTTCCCAGCGTTTCCTGGATGCCTCGTTCGTAGGGTCGTAAGGTAAAAATGGGGGTTACTATGGTTCTCATAATTGGTCCTTGATCTCAAATCCCGATATGTCCATTGGTCTGATACAGCTCAAATTTTACGCCTGCATACTGATTATTAAATTAATAATAGCAAAGCAACAGGCAGATGTCAAACTTAATCGTGTCTACGGCGCCTTTTCATTTCTGTATTATTACATGCTGATGACTTTTTCCCCTTCTAGCAGCGCGGCAAATATTCCGGGCATGCCGCCTGTCTTACCAACCCTCACCTTGTCTGTCAGCTCAAAGTTCTCCAGGCATGTAGAGCAGATTGTCAGCTCCATCCCCGCTGCTGCCAGTATCCTCACCCAATCCAGCATCGGCGAGCCTTCACACACCAGTTTCACACCTTTAGCATAAAACACAACCTAAGCGGGCTTCTCTTCTTCCTGGGCTGCCAGGCTCAGAAATTTCACAGCCAGGGTTTGCGGCCAATTTTCCGGAGCATCCCCCATCCCATTATGGGTAAACAAAAAGACGGTCTTCATTGGCTCTCCTACTGGATGTGCATGGGCGGCTTGAAGCCCTCCAAAAAACCCGGGATCTCAGCTTAATGTCAGTTCCGGGCCATCTGAATCACAACTACCCGCTATGCGGGTGGTTTGCACTGAGGCTATAAGCCTTGTTCTCTAGCCAGCGCCTCAAGGCGCTGGCTTTCTCTTCGTTCAAGCCACCTTGCACTTGTCTCTTTTGCCGCCCCTCAAGGGGCTATCTCTTATCTCTTCTGTTCAAATGGGTCCTGGTATTCCTTCACACTCAACCGGTCTACCGCCTGATCCCTTTGTTCTTGCTCTGCTATGTACTTCTTGATTGTCTCTTCATTCATTCCCACTGTACTCACATAGTATCCCTCACACCAGAAGTGCCGGTTCCCATATTTGTACTTCAGGTTCGCATGCCTCTCAAAGATCATCAGCGCACTCTTCCCCTTCAGGTATCCCATCACACTCGATACACTGTACTTCGGTGGAATACTCAACAACATGTGGATGTGATCCGGCATCATGTGCCCTTCGATGATCTCCACCCCCTTATACTTGCACAATTCCACCAGAATCTCTTTTATGTCTTCCCGTATTTGATTGTAGATTATTTTTCGCCTATACTTTGGCGTGAATACGATGTGATATTTGCACATCCATTTCGTGTGTGCCAGACTGTCTGTTTTATTGGCCATACAAAACACCTTTCCTCTCTGGTCTGTGGCTTGAACACTCACATTCTATCGGAAGGGTGTTTTGGTTTGGGTCTAACCCTTTGCCCCCACCCGCATAGCGGGTGATTTTTGTCTCTTCGTTTCACGAGTTCGACTGCCTAAAGGCGTAATATATACCAGGCTCGGGTTGAGCCTGGCATAGCACAGTTATCGAAGTCTATACTGGTGCAAGCGTACCTGCGAAAATCATCCAGGCGAGTGCCGTCTTGGAAGTCAGGCTGAGGATGATGTAGGCTCTCTCGCCCACGAGATAATCCTTCCAGGCGCCAACTTTTTTGTACTGCAGGATCATGTTGATCGCAAAGGAATTGAAGAAAACGAAAATGGTCGGAATGATCGCGTAAACGAACGTCGGCGGCTTAGCTCCTGAGGAGTTGATGGCGCTAAGGAAGTAGATCATGATCACAACCCAGGGAATGATCCCCGCCACACTGCCATAAACAAAGGAAAGCCAGTTGGTTTTCTTGGTGTACTGGTTGTGGTACTCCATCATGATGCCAAACAAGTTCATGGTTGCGTTCAGGAAGAACACCAGGATAATGCTTCCCAGATCCCAGATGCCAACCAGCTGCCCGATCAGGACGATCATCAGAGATGAGCTGAGCGCATACTCGTAGAAGCGAATAGGATTCATGTTGCGATCAAGGAAGCTGGTGTAGCGCTTGTAGCCGATGGTAGAGATATAAAAATGCGCCACGGCAGAAATCAGCAAAAAGATCGCCACTGCAATGCCAAACGGAACTTCCCAGAAAAGCTTGGGGTCAGGAACGAGCTTTCGGGTTTCAAGATTGAAGGTCAGAAAATTGGTAAAGATTGGATAAGTTGTGTCATTGCTGAGCACAATCATGAGTACGCCCTGAATAAGATGCAGGAAGCCTATGAGCAGGTTGAACTTACGTAAGCCTTGATATTTTGTTTCCATATAATCCTCGTTATTAAATTTTATTGTATAAGATTAATTATTAAAATTTTATTACTTTGGCGTTTTTGTACAATAGCTTGTACATAGATTGTGGGTTGATTCAATGATCAAAAGGTGAGCAAATCGTACCCCTTCGCAAGGTGCAAAACATCACGAACCTCGGGTTATTCATAGTAAAATAATCCGAAGAACAAAACGACACCTGCTGTAACCTCCAAGTGACATAGAGAAGGAGTTTTTGCTCACGAAAGGTTGATCGGCAAATCGTTTTGCGGTAGCTTTTGTGAAAGAATCTGAATGGATTACGATGTCATCATTATTGGTGGCGGGCTCTCAGGCTTGACAGCAGCAAGTTTGCTTGCAAAACGGCAGGTGAAAGTTGCGGTAATTGATAAAAATTAAAACCCGGGCGGCTCTTGCGGCATTTTCAAGCGGGGTTCTGTGACCTTCGACCAGGGTTCCGCCATGCTATACGGCTTTGGCAAAAGCGGCTTCAACAGCTACCGGTTCGTGTTCAACTGCCTCGAAGAACCCATCGACGTGATCCGGCATGATTTATTGTACTGCGTCAATTATCAAGACCAGAGAATTTTCTTCTGGTCGGATGTGGACAAATTTGCGGACGAACTGGCAAAGATCTTTCCATCAGAAAAGGAAAACATTCATCGCTTCTATCGCGACATGACTAGGATGTGCCAGCATGTCATGCTAGAAACGCCCAGCTACACAACTCCTGACGAAACCGATCCGAAACAAGGGCTGAAAAGCCTCCTGAAACACCCAATTTCCTATGCCAAATTCCTGGGGTACCTGAATAAAAGCGCCCGTAGTTTGCTCCAAAAATACTTTAAGGATCCGGAGATTTTCAACTTTTTTGACAAACTCATCTCCACTTATTGCTATGCCACCGTTGAGGAAGCCCTCGCAGTCCTGGCAGCCGTTATGTTCGTGGATAACCACATCGGAGGCAGCTACTATCCCGCCGGCTCCACCCTCTTCCTCCCGGGAAAGCTCGAGAAAGTCATTGAAGAAAATGGCGGCAACATACTCCTGGACCGCGAAGTTTTGAGCATCCTTTTTGAGGACGAGAACCCAACAGGTGTGATGCTGAACGACGGAACAGAGCTAAGAGCACCGAACTTGATCTACTTGGGCACGATCTGGAACCTGTTCGGCAAGCTTATCGACCCTACCAACACCGCGCAAGTTCAGCGCGACTGGGCGAAAAGCATGGTACCCACCTACCCAAGCGTAGTGCTCTGTGCCGTCGTCGAGCGTGAGGTCATCCCTGCGGATACCCTGCCGATTGAGATGCTGGTTGGCAACCCGGAGAAGCTTGACGACACGAATTTGGACGAGTTGGACAAAAGGATCAGCATCGCCAAGAGCGAAGATTTCTAGAAAGCTCACTCCGTTAATTTGATCAATTCTTTCAACCAACTGAACCGATAAACCAAGCGCAAGCAACCTATAGAGCTTGGGAAGCACTTTTGCTTGCTGCTTCCCAAGCTCTATTGATTTTAATATTTTGAAGAAGAAATATTAAATCTTCCTATCGAATTTGATTTTCAGAATGCTCAGCAATCGAATGGTTCACCACCAAATTGCTGTTAATCCAGTTACAATTTTTCCCTAAGCGCTTTTAAGATGGTATCCAATGCCTGATCTTTGATTGAGGCAAGCACATCCGACAACATTTTTCTAGTCTCTTCATCAAGATCGGATACATTCTTGATGACCTTGCCGATATCTTTGAGACTCTCTTTCGGGTCGATCGTTTTTCCTTCCGAAGCGCCCAGCACATCAAATAAAGCATCGATGAAGGCTTTGCGACGCTCCAGGGTTAGCTGCGCAAGCCACTTCTCGACGGTTTCTTCAAACAACTTTGTCGTTTCAGATAACTCCCCACTCAGGAACTCAGACTGCTCTATGCCCCATGTTACCGGGTTGTGCTGGAATAGATGGTGGGCTGTACTGCTGATTACGTTCCGTTTGCCAACTGTATCAAGGAGGACACCAACAATGGATTCCTCGGGCACATAATTAACCACTTTTTGCTCGCATTTGGAAAAGGAGGAACGAGAAAGTATTGAGAAGTTAAAACCGGGACCGTCAAAGTTTAACTATACGTGACAAACGTGACTGCTTGATGCCTTTCAGGCGTGAAGCAGCATACACCGCCAGGTTGCCGCCTTTGGAATGTCCGCACACAGTCCTTTACCAGAGAGAACACTAATCTCACGATTAAGATATTCGAACCGGTCCTGCGCCGGCACTTCTTTCATATAAGCCAACTCGAAATTTTCCTTCCAGCCGATAAGGGTTCTGTCGGTACCTCGGAATGCGATTACTTTTTCCGTTGGGCATCTGGTAATGAGTAGGTAATCGCGGCAAATTGCTGTTCAACAGGAAAATCAGTTTTCTCAACAAAGTGGGATAATCGTATTTTGGCATAGCGTGTTGATTTTGATGTCATTTTCAACATCTGGATTAATTCCTGGTCCATAGAAGGGCTGACAGTCAGACCAATATTTTCAGGATCTTCTTTGTGTGATGGATGCTCTGAAAAATAGCTCTCCGCGGTTTCTTCAAGAGTAATTTTCCCTTTGTCATTTACGCCTGGCACAATATCCTTAAAAGGCAGGTAACTGAGCATAGACAGAATGAGCGCATCGACGTCATTGAAAGGATCTTTCGAAAAATCTAAATCCCCAGACGATTTGAGATAATCCAGCACCGTTCCCATATTCATGCTCCAAATTTAATCATACCGAAAATCCGCGTCAAAAATATTTTACAACCATCATACCTTAAGGGGGATGATAGTTATAAGAAATTAGTGCATGTTTTAACCAAAAACGACCAGAAATGGTCGTTTGGAAAATAGTAGCGGGGAGCGGATTCGAACCACTGACCTCCGGGTTATGAGCCCGACGAGCTACCACTGCTCTCCCACGCATCGGAAGTCCGCGTATATAACAAAATTTTGTCTTTGTCAAATCCAATTAACCAAAAGATTACCCAAAAGATCATCAATGAGGCTGCAGACTTTCTGCAGCCTTACGATTCAGTATCGAGTAAACACCCATTCAGTCTTTAGCAACCCTCTTACTGGCTGCGCAGTACGGCGCCAAATACGGTTTTAGTCTGTTTAACGATCCGGTTGCGAATGTTCAGAGCATCTTTATCGGTCAGGGTGCGGTCAAACGCCTGGTAAGTCAGCTGGTAAGCCAGGCTCTTCTTGCCCGCTCCCAACCTGGCATCCCGGTAAACGTCAAACAGCTTCACATCTACCAGCAATTTTCCGCCAGCCTGCCAGATCAACGCCTCCAGCTCATCCGCCGACACGTTCTCATCAACAATCAGGGCAATATCCTCGACCATCGCCGGAAAGCTCGAAATTGCCCGGTTGGTGAAGACCGCATTACTCAACCTGACCAATGCCTCTCCATCAAACTCAGCCACCAGCACAGGGTTCTGCCCGAAGGTGTAGTTTTTCTTGACCTGCGGGTGAAGTTCGCCCATGACGCCCAGGATTTCTTCCCCTACTCTTACCTCAGCACACTTGCCGGGGTGAAAACTGGGGTGTGCGGTTGCCTGGAATTTGACCCCCTCCAGGTGCAGACCGTCCAAAAGCGCTTCCACGACGCCCTTCAGGTCAAAGAAATCCATCGCCGGGCTTTGGGGTCGGTCCCAACTCGCCACATTCCATGCACCCGTCATGCCAATGCTCAAGCGCAGTGCCTCATGGGGCAGGATTTCATCCCTAACCGGCAAAAAGACCGGCCCCAATTCAAATAGTGCCAACCCCGGTCTGAACTTAGTGTTGTACTCCAGAAACTCAAGCATGGTTGCTGTGGCACTGCGGCGCATGACCGTGCGCTCGGGTGTGATTGGGTTCTTGAGGCGCACATATGCCAGCCCTTCCGGCGCTTTCCTGCCGACATAGATCCTTGCTTCGCGCTCGGGTGAGGTCTGGCGGTACGCCAGAGTGTCCTGCAAACCAATCGAAACCAAAATATCGCGGATGCGTTCCTCGGCTTCCAGTTTGGGGTTGCCAACCTGGGGAGGAAGCTCGTCGCTCAGGCGCTTCTCGGCGATTCGCTCATACCCATAGATACGGGCGATCTCTTCGATCAGGTTTCTTTGCCCGATAATCCCAGTTTCGATGTCCGTGCGTGTTGCCGGGCTCTTTGCTACAAGTTCACTGCCTTCCATCCAGCAGGTGAATCCCAGCCTTTCAAGAATCCGGGTAGATTCTTCCAGCGAAATCTCCTGGCCCAGCACTCCTGCAATATTTTCAGCAGATATGCGGTTGACTGCATCAACATAGGGTTTGCCGTATAAGTCCAGTACGCCCTGCACCACCTCTCCGCCGCCCCACTCCTGCACTCGTTTCAGGCACAGGCTCAATGCAGTTTCTGCCAGCGCCGGATGGACATCGCGGCTGAAGCGATAAGCGGCTTCGCTGTTGATGCGGGTTTTGCTCAGGGTTTTGCGCAGGTTGATGAAGTTCCAGTTCGCCGACTCTATCAGCAGGTTGCGCGTTTCCGCATGGACGCCCGTTTCACTGCCGCCCATCACACCCGCGATGGAAAGCGGTCCAACGGTGTCGGTCACCAGTTCTATTTGCGTGTCAAGCTGCAGCTCAGATCCATCCAGCAGGGTGATCTTTTCGCCCTCGTAAGCCGTGCGGGTGATAATGGTCGGCTTGCCGCCCGCCCGCTTCCGCAGCGCGTCGTAATCGAAGGCATGCAAGGGCTGACCAATCTCGAGCATGGTGTAGTTGGTGGCATCCACCAGGGCATCAATCGGGCGCATCCCCGCCAGCGAAAGCCGCCGCCGCACCCAGTAGGGGCTTTTGCGGGATTGCGTTTCTTCCACCATCCCCAGCATAAAGCGCGGGTTCAGCTCGGGGTTGCGCACTTCCAAGCCAACCTTCTCCTCGATTGCTCCCCCTTTTTCCAGGGCAACCCCCTCAGGTAAGCGCAGTGGTCTTCCTAAAACCGCTGAGAGTTCCCGCGCGATGCCCAAAATGGACGCATCTCTTGCCATATTTGGCAGAATTGCAACCTCATAGACCACATCGCCCATGTAATCCACCAGAGGCATGCCAACTGGAGCATCCGCGTCCAGTTCGATAATGCCCTCGTGTTCTTCCGAAATGCCCAGTTCTTTTTCCGAACAGATCATCGAGCGCGATTCAACCCCGCGGATGGTTGTCTTTTTGAGTTTCGTCATAACCTGTCCAGGCTGATGCCCGTCGTAAAGCAGTGCTCCTTCGCGGGCGTATGCTACTTTGATCGGCTGTTCCAGCCTTCCCCTGCCGAGGTAAGGCAACATATTCGGTGCCCCGGTCAGAACAGTTGTGATCCCTGTGCCGTCATTCAGCTCGCAGAGTGTCAGACGGTCTGCGTTGGGGTGTTGATTTACCTCCACCACCTCTGCCACCACAAATTTTTCCTTATCCCAGGACAAGCCGGCGTATTTATTCTTCAGGTTGCCTTCAGGCTTTTCCACGCCGACCAACTGCACGCTTTCCACTTCCAGACCGACATTGGTCAGAAGGTTGGCGAGTTCTTCAATGCCAACCCCTCCCAGATCGATGTAATCTTTGAGCCAACTTAAGGGTGCTTTCATCTCATCTCCTCTTAGAACTGTTCCAGAAAGCGGATGTCGTTATTGCGGAAGTGGCGAATATCATCAATGTGATAGCGCATCAGGGTTGAGCGATCGATGCCCATGCCGGCAGCAAAACCGGAATAGACCTCCGGGTTATATCCACCGTACTGAAGCACTGTCGGATGCACCATACCGCAGCCAAGGATTTCCAGCCAGCCGGTGCCCTTGCAGACGCCACAGCCTTCCCCGCCGCAGACAAAGCATTCCACATCCATTTCGGCGCTGGGTTCTGTAAATGGGAAGAAGGACGGTCGCAGACGCGTGCGCGCGTTCTCGCCAAAGGTTCTGCGGGCAAAGTCGTTGAGCGTGCCGCGCATATCGGCAAAGGTAATGCCCTTGCCCACCACCAGTAGCTCCACTTGAATAAACTCAATTTCCGAGCGGGCTGTCAGTTGCTCATAACGCATGGTGGTGCCCGGCAGGATGACGCGGATATTTTCCGGTGCTCTTTCGCGCATCACTCGCACCTGTCCTGGCGAGGTATGCGTGCGCAGCAAAACGCCTTCCTTATCGGTATAGAAGGTGTCCCACATGTCCCGTGCCGGATGATAAGGGGGCATGTTCAAAAAGGTGAAGTTATAATCTTCAGTTTCCACTTCGGGCGAGCGGTAAATCTGAAAGCCCATTTCGCCAAAGACTTTGTAGATTTGGCGCAGGGTCTGATGCAGCGGGTGGATCCTCCCGCGGCGAGGTTTGCGCCCAGGCAGGGTTACATCCAGGGTTTCTTTGATAAGAGCTTCCTGCTGGCTGGCGGCTTTGATACTTTCTTCTTTTTCAGCCAGGGCTGCCTCCAGCCCTGTTTTTGTCTGGTTCACGGCTTTACCGATGATCGGGCGCTCTTCTTTGGCGATCTTTCCCATTGAGCCGTAGACCTGCATCACCAGCGACTTTTTCCCAAGGAACTCCTGTTTCCAGGCTTCCAGCGATTCTACGTTCGCAACAGTCTGCAGTGCTTCAATCCCGCGCGTCAGTTCCGCCTGCAACTTTCCTTCAATTTCTAACATTCTTCACCTCATCTGTTTGCCATTCGGACAAAAAAATGCCCATCCGGATAAAGGGACGGGCAAAAAAGCCGTGGTACCACCCTTCTTGGCTGGCAGAGCCAGCCCTCTCAGGTCGTTCTGTAACGGGAACTCCCGGCGCGGACTACTTGCACATTGGTTTCACCCGCTCGACTCCTGAGGGAACTTCACCTTTCGCTTGCCTGACGCTGCTCTCAATCTCGACCGCGCCTCCCTGTTGGGGCTCTAAAGCCTACTTTCCTCACTCACCATCGTTCGCACTATTATAGAAGTTTTCAGAGGCATGGTCAAGGGTCTCCAGCAGCCTCAAGCCCTGGCATGTAAAAGCCGGGCTTTCACCCGGCTTCATACTCTGCAATCACTTTACATCGCGGCTTTGACAATCGCAATAAAAGACTCAGCCTTTAGACTCGCTCCGCCAATCAATCCGCCGTCGATGTCAGATTGACCAAACAGCTCTGCGGCGTTTCCGGGGTTCACCGAACCGCCGTACAAAATGCGAATTCCGTCTCCTATCGTCTCGCCAAACATATCGCGCAGGATCGGGCGGATTACGTCCCTATGCACAGCGTTTGCGCCTTCAGGCGTGGCTGCCAGCCCGGTGCCTATCGCCCAGACGGGCTCATAGGCGATCACCACCTGCTCAGCCTGCTCCTGGTTTAGCCCTTGCAGGTCTGCCCGCATCTGACGGCTGACGACTTCGGCGGTAATGCCGCTATGGTTTTCCTCCAAAGTCTCACCCACGCACACAATCGGTTTCAGTCCGTGTGCCAATGCTGCCAAAACTTTCTTATTGACGGTTTCATCCGTCTCGCCAAACATAGCGCGCCGCTCTGAGTGCCCCAAAATGACATACTCGCACAATTCTTTCAACATGGTCGGAGAAATTTCACCGGTAAACGCGCCCGAGTCTGCCCAATGCATGTTTTGTGCTCCAAGCTTTATGGTCGATGCGTCCACCTCGCGTTTTGCGACCCCCAACCCCACAAACGGCGGGCAAATCACAACTTCCACCTCCTCCACGGCATGCAAAACAGGATACATTTCACGGATCAAGTCGCGGGTCTCAGACAACCCTTTGTTCATCTTCCAATTGCCGGCAACCATTGGTGTTCTCATCAGTTTTACCATCCTCCAAGATTTAGTGTTTCTATTTTATCATCAAGTTGCAGGGGGTTTGACATGATGAAATGTTGTTTATGTTGTTTATGATGGAAATAAGGAGAGCAGGCTATGTAAGGGTGTGTTGGCGTAAAGGAGCATGGGAATCAAGAGGGCGTTTAAAAACCAACCCGCCGGTTGAATGTGAGGAGTTTGCGTTGGCAGGTAGGCTCTCCCGAGCCAACGGTTGGTAAGGGTTATGTGACGCCAACCCACACAAGTAATACCGTCAAAATGATGCAAGCCATCTAAAATGGCGCATGCCTCAGTTATAATTCCCTCACTAATCATAAAGGAGTTAACCATGACCACGCCCCCACGTTGGGATCTTTCCAATCTCTATCTCTCTCTAGATGACCCTGCCCTTGCGGCAGACATTGAAGCCGTGAAGCAATCCATCCAGGAAGCAACCCAGGCGTTCGAAACAAAATTTCTGCCTTTGCTTGACCCTGCCACATCCCTTGAAACCCTCAACCACGCCTTGAATGGCTACGTGGAAGCAGCCAACGCCCTCGAACTGAAGGCTGGCAAAATTTTTTCCTTTTTAGGCGCAATCATTTCCACAGATTCCTTTAACAAGGCTGCCGAGCAACTGCATTCAAAAATGGCAATAGCCATGCTTCCACTGCATGATTTGGATGTGAGAATCAGTGCCTGGCTGGGTGCCCTCGGCGATCGGCTGGATAAGGCGCTGGAGATTCCAGGTGCGGCGCATGATCACGCATTTCGGCTGCTGGAAATGGCGAAGGAGAGCCGTTTCCAAATGTCTGAACCGGAGGAGAGCCTCGCCAACGAGCTGACGCTTTCGGGTGGAAGGGCTTGGGGTGACCTGCAGGGGGTGCTAACTTCGCAGAAGAATGTCGACTTCGAGCTGGATGGTAAGCTGCAATCCCTGCCTCTGCCTGCATTGATCAACCTGCGCTCGCATCCAGACGCGGGAGTGCGGGAGCGCGCCTACAAACGTGAGCAGCAAGTCTTCGAAGAAATGAAAGAGCCATTGGCTGCCTGTTTGAATGGTGTTAAAGGGGAGGTGGTAACGCTGGATCGCAAGCGCGGTCGCGAAGACTGCCTGCATTCCTCGCTGGACAAGGCAAGGATCGATCGCAGCACGCTCGAGGCGATGCTGGGAGCAATTGATGATGCCTTGCCAATGTTCAGGCGCTATTTCCAAGCCAAGGCTCGCATCCTTGGCTCCGAGAAATTGCCCTGGTGGAGCTTGTTTGCCCCGATCGGTGAAGTAAACAAGGAATATACGTTTGATGAAGCCCGCGATCTAATCCTGGAGTATTTCGGCACTTTCTCGCCTGAACTGGCTGAATTCGCCAGGGGCGCTTTTGAAAAACACTGGATCGACGCTGAGCAGCGCCCCGGCAAACGCGGTGGAGCGTTTTGCATGGGCGTGGATGCCATACGGGAAAGCCGCATTATGGCGAATTTCGACGGCTCCTTTGACCAGGTAATGACCCTGGCGCATGAACTCGGGCATGGCTTCCATAATTACTGCGCCTATCAGGCGGGCAAAACCCCCATGCAAACCAATACGCCCATGACCCTGGCGGAAACCGCCTCGATCATGTGCGAGACGATTGTTTTCAACGCAATCCTTAAAACCGTCAGCGATCCACTGGAGGAACGCGCAATCCTTGAAACCACAATTTCCAGTGACGCCCAAACTATTGTTGATATTTACTCGCGCTTCATCTTTGAGAAGGCGGTGTTCGAGAGGCGCAAGGAATCAACCATTTCTGCTGATGAAATCAGCGCCTTGATGCTGGACGCCCAGCGAAGAACTTATGGCGATGGACTGAATCAGGACGTTTTGAACAAGTTTGCCTGGACCTGGAAACCGCATTATTACAGCACGCAGTTGTCTTTCTACAATTACCCCTACGCCTTCGGCAGTTTGTTTGCAAAAGGACTCTACAGCGTTTATCGTGAGCGAGGAGAGGATTTTGTGGAGGACTATAAAACTCTGCTCTCTAACACCGGCGAGGCTCAGGCGGCAGACCTGGCGGCACGCTTTGGGATTGATATCCGTTCAAGGGAATTCTGGGCGGCATCGCTGGCGCAGATTGGTGAGCAAATCGAACGTTACATTGCGATTTGAGGTTTTGATGCAAGGGCATAATGCGCCGTTTTTACGCACTCCGCCAACGACGTGGGTATCGGAGCGATCCTGCGCAAGGCTTGTATGGAAATAACGCTCTGAGGCAGCCTTGTTCTGACACACAACACCCCGTGCGGACCCGGGCAGGCATGGGGGTCTGCTGCTACCCGGAAATATCCTTGTGCGGGTCACCCCATGGGGTGACCCGTCTCGGTTGAGGCATCTCACAAAGGAAGGCACGGCATCCAACAGGGGGAGGCTTCACACTGCTGTGCCCCGACCAAAAAGGATATGTTCTCGCCGCTCTGCAGATACCCCCCACTTTGTTGCGATCACAGACCGCACTAGGGGGTTGACCGCCAGGTCTCATAAGGTAGGGGTAACCCCCCTGGTTAACCGTCTACACGGCAGAAACTATAAGACCATTGTAGGGAAAAGGCCTGTGCAGTTCCGTTTGGTTGTGGCGGGTGATTGTTGTAGGGAACGGCCTTGCGCCGTTCCGGTTAGCCATGTTGAGGACAGGGGTCAAGCCCCTTCCCTACGAAAACAATCAAGCCAAAGTGGATATCCTCGCGTCGTTCCGTTTGGTTGTGGCGGGTGATTATTGTAGGGAACGGCCTCGCGCCGTTCCGGTTGATTGTGGCGGGTGATTATTGTAGGGAACGGCCTCGCGCCGTTCCGGTTAGCCATGTTGAGGAAGGGGTCAAGCTGTTTAGACAAGTATGATTGTTTACACATTATACAGGGTGATTGTTTACATATTCCAGGGCAGACACGGGGGTCTGCCCCTACAAAGCTGCCCCCTCCTTAACCCCTGGAGATAGGGGTAACCCCCTGTGGTTACCCGCTCTCATGGCATATATGCGCTTGGTATTATGATCCAGAAGATTCTATGTGATTGACAAAAGTGTAAACAATCATCCTACACAAATTGTAAACCATCATTGCCTCAGCCCCTTCCCTACGAAAACAATCAAGCCAAAGTGGATATCCTCGCGCCGTTCCGTTTGTTTGTGGCGGATGATTGTTGTAGGGAACGGCCTTGCGCCGTTCCGGTTAGCCATGTTGAGGACGGGGTCAAGCCCCTTCCCTACGAAAACAATCAAGCCAAGGTGGATATCCTCGCGCCGTTCCGTTTGTTTGTGGCGGATGATTGTTGTAGGGAACGGCCTTGCACCGTTCCGTTTGGCCATGCTGAGGAAGGGGTCAAGCCCCTTCCCTACGAAAACAATCAAGCCAAGGTGGATATCCTCGCGCCGTTCCGTTTGTTTGTGGCGGATGATTGTTGTAGGGAACGGCCCGACGCTCCGATCAAATCCCACAGGCTTCACCTGCTTCGTTTGTTCGATAGTCTCTCTGCCCGAGGGTTTCTGTCTTCCTCGCTCATCCCACGAACTGCTCTCTGTACTCATCCTCTCAACGTTCGGCCCTTCCCAAAAAACTCTTGGTACTATGGCCTCTGCTGACTTCTGCCACCTCAGCCTGTCCTCTCAAACAGGGTTACTTTCCAAAACGATGGCAGACCTCCCCAGGTAAGCATGCTGACTTTCCCTGCACTCCTGCCCTATTTACTGTTTTGGCTCTTGGCCGCATTGGGCTTCGTTGTTATTTGCCAACTCGCCCAGCCTCACAGCCTCATAGGGTTCGTGCGCCTCAGGTCGCAGGTTTGCTTCCAGCTTCCTCCAGACCCCGCCTCACGACGACGCCCTTGCCTTCAGCTAACGGTTGATGGGTGAAACAATCACCTCAGGATGAGCGGCAGGAAGAGGTCAAAAGTTTCTTCCGTGAAATAGGCCGTGATGCTCTTGTTTGCGTCCATGATGATCGTCAGTGGGTTGACATCCCCGCTTGCATCACCGTCCCAACCCGTGAAGGTCCATCCAGGGTCGGCTGTGGCTGTCAGGGTAACCTGGTCATATAATTGATACTCAATCTGATCTGGATCTTTTGTAACCTCACCTTCACCCACCTTATCTACAGTTAAAGAGTAAAGTACAGGATCTGATCCGTACTCATAAGCGCCCATGTCACAAACAGCTTCAGAGTCTCCATTTCCATCAACAGGTCGCACAAAATTCCGCTGATCAGTTGCAGGACAGTTGTTTGGGTCGCCGGCATCGATGGCAGGACTATTCTCGCCAAGGGCCATCGTCTGTGTAAAACCGCCGTTATCTGCCAGATCACCCAAAAGCGGGTCAACATTGATATTTCCATCACCGGCGAATCCACCTCCCTGGATATTGCTGTAGGTGATAATTGGTGTCGAACTATACTGATTGGAAATCTGACCGCCGGTGTTTCCCCAAATTATTGCGTTCCTAATCGTAAGGTTGCTCGCAACGTTTAAAATTCCACCACCAACTGAAGCTGAGTTGCCAACAATTGTGACGTTTGTTAATGTTGAACTTTCGCCATTGGTATAGATCCCTCCACCATTTGGAGCTGAGTTGCCGAACATCGTGACATTTGTCAATGTTGGACTGCTGTAATCGGTGCTGCTAATCCCCCCGCCATAGTGAGCTGAATTTTCAGTTAGAGTAACACCATTCAATATAGGGTTGCTTAAATTGTAATTGTAAATACCGCCACCGTAATATGATGCTGAATTTGCAGAAAAACTTACATCTTTTAATACAGGATCGCTATTCCAGTTGAACATTCCGCCCCCATCATAAGCTGAATTCTCTGAAAAGTTTACCGCCACTAGTATAGGGTTACTATCCCCGTTGTACATACCCCCTCCACCATAACCTTCATAGGTAGGTGAAGCGGTGTTTTTATAAAAAGTGACGTTGGTCAGTGTGGGGCTGCTGCTATTATTACACATTCCGCCACCAATTAATGCTGAATTCTCATTGAAAGTTACATGATCCAATGAAGGATTACTTTGGGCGTTATACATCCCGCCGCCACAACCTGAAACTATGTTTCCAGAAAAAGTTACATTGGTAAGAGAAGAATCGGATGTGGAATTATAGATGCCTCCCCCTTCTCCGGCTGAGTTTCCAGAAAGTAAGATATTTACCAATTTTGAGTTACCTGATTCGATGAAAATTCCGCCGCCAAAAGAAGCTGAATTTCCGGAAAATTTGATGTTTCTTAAGGTGAGATAGCTGTCAGCGATATACATGCCACCGCCCATGTTGTTGGGATTACTTGAATTAGCAATCCCAACAGTGATGGTGAAGCCATCCAGGATTGTAGTGTCGCTCAAACCGCTGCCGGTGACCACGTGGAAGCTGTTGTCTGTGTTATTGCCTTCAGTGCCGATATCACCGCTGAGAGTGGTGAGGTTAGCTTCCCAATCGCGCTCGGTTAGGCTGCTTTCCGTCCCGGCAAAGCCACCATAAATGGCAACGCCTGATTCTAATAAGAAAGTCGCGGTGCGATCAGTGCCTGAAGTGGGTTTGTAAGTGCCCGCCGCCGCCCAGATCTGATCGCCTTCTTCAGCGGTATTGAGGGCTGTCTGAAGTTCACAGGCATCCGCCCAGGAAGCGCAGGTGCCATCTTCACTTGGTTTGACATAGAGAATGTTGCCTTGGGTTTGGGGAGCGGTGGAATACGCAGAGACGGCGCTCCAGCCCAGGAAAATGCATAGTAATGCCGCGGAAAAAAAGACACTCAAAACGGATTTTTTAGCTTCCATAGAAACACCTCCATTTATTTAAAGAATCGGCAACAACTTATAAAAAATATGTAGCAAAAACCTACTATAGAAGTGGCTCAACCTATCTTTCCGCATCCTGAATATGAACTGGCTTTACTCAGCACAATAATAATTACAGTAATATATCACATTTACGGTAACATTTAGTAAATAGAGTAAAATTCTTCAACACACTGAATATACGATAGCAGAATTCAGGCTATAGATTCATGACTGAAACAGACCTGCAAGCCGATATAGCTCTTCAAGATGAACTACTTCTTGGCAAAGGATGGCTGCGGAACTACCTGCCGATGGGTATCGGGCAGATAGTGTCTTTGGTGGGCAGCGCTTTGGTCCAGTTTGCCTTGGTATGGTATGTGACCAAGCAAACCGGCTCTGCTGCGGTGCTCGCCACTGCCACCACGGCAGCCTTGCTCCCTAATATCCTGCTTGGTCCGTTTGTGGGCGCGTTGGTGGACCGCTGGAATCGCAAGCTGGTGATGATCATCGCGGATTTGGTTGTAGCGCTTGCAACAGTGGTACTGGCAATGCTTTTTGCCACCGGCGCAATCCAAATCTGGCACATCGTAGCGATCCTGCTCACCCGATCCGCAGCCGGCGTGTTTCAAGGTCCCGCGCGTATCGCCGCCACTACGTTGATGGTGCCAAAAGAGCACCTGAGCCGCCTGGGGGGTATTAACCAGGCTGTGGATGGGATGATCACCGTTTTTTCGCCAGCTTTGGGAGCTTTATTGTTGGAACTACTGCCTATGCAGGGCGTGTTGGCGGTGGACATCATAACTGCGGCGATTGCCATTGCCCTTTTGATCTTTTTCGTCAGGGTGCCGCAGCCCAAAAACAGTCCGAAAGCCGATAAGGTCACGCCAAGGTCGCTCATGGCGGACGTGCGTGAGGGCATACGCTATATTGTCACCTGGCCTGGATTGTTCCTGATGATCGTGATGGCGAGCTTACTCAATATGTTCCTGGCGCCAGGCGCCAACTTGCTTCCGCTGCATGTCACCACATTTTTTGGCAAAGGAGCCCAGGAGCTGGCGTGGCTGCAAGCGGCTATGGGGATTGGGGGCATTGTCGGCGGGTTGTTGTTGGGAATTTGGGGTGGTTTCAGGCGCAGGGTTTGGACGGTGCTGATGGGGATTTTGGGGATTGGGGCTGGCATGCTCATCTTTGGATTGATCCCGGCAAATCGCTATATCATCTCCCTGATTTTTATGGGAATGGTTGGTTTCATGGCATCCATATCAAATGGATCTTTTGGTCCGTTACTACAGACAAAAGTTCCGCCGGAAGTGCAGGGACGGGTCTTTATGCTGCTTTCCAGCCTGACTATGGCAATGATGCCGATCGGCTTGTTCCTTTCAGCGCCGATTGCGGACCACTTTGGGACACAGGTTAGTTATATTGTTGGTGGTTCAGCCTGCCTGATCATTGGGCTTCTCGGGTTGATGGATAAACGCGTCAACACGTTGGACTTGCAACAAGAAGGTGGAGTCATGGTAGATGAGGGCGAATTGGAAGCAGAGAGCCCGAAAAAATCTGAAATCCCTTTATAGTGCCGGATGAGCCTTACCACGAACCCCGATTCGTTCGAAATAGATAATCTACAAATACTAAAGGTATATGGCTGTCTGCAGTATCGAAAATAGCTGGGTTCAGAGGTGTAAGCCAGCTATAGGTGTGGTTTTTGTATACCGATCGATTTATTTTTGTCATCCTGAGAAGGATCTTGTCGGTTGGGAAAAATGATTATTTAGTTGTATGATGTAGGTTGAGGGCTGCTTCAACCAGGATTGGCATTCCTATCTAACACGTGGAACAGGCAGGCCTGTTCCCTACAACCCGTTCTATAAGACTTGTTCCTTGCGATCCCGGTTGTGCCCTGCATACTCCTGACATTCAACATAATTACTGCGGGGCCCGATTCTGGCAAGGCATCTAATCTATAGTCTCGTGAGGGGCGCAGCAATCTACAGTTTTGATCTT
>JAXGPH010000030.1:0-18778 GCA_040767065.1 Anaerolineaceae bacterium
TTCCAAATGCGAGCCAAAGGTGGTTAATTATGTGCCCGAGGAATCCATTGTTGGTGTTCTCCTTGATACAGTTGGCGAACGGAACGTAATCAGCAGTACAGCCCGCCACCTATTCCAGCACAACCCGGTAACCTGGGGCATAGAGCGGTCTGGGTTCCTGAGCGGGGAGTTATCCGAAACGACAAAGTTGTTTGAAGAAACTGTTGAAAAGTGGCTTGCGCAGCTAACCCTGGAGCGTCGGAAAGCGTTCATTGACGCTTTATTTGACGTACTGGGCGCTTCGGAAGGGAAAACGGTCGACGCGAAAGAAAGTCTCAAAGATATCAGCAAGGTCATTAAGAATGTATCCGCTCTTGATGAAGAGACGAGGAAAATGTTGTCGGAAGTGCTTGGCTCAATCAAGGATCAGGCATTGGATACCATCTCAAAAGCGCTTAGGGAAAAATTATCGCTGGATTAATAGCGATTTGGTGATGAACCATTCGATTACACAGCATTCCGAAAATCACATTCATTGGGTAGACCTAACATATTTTGTTCAAGATATCCTGGGCTTAGTAGGGCGTCACATTACCCCTAAGTTGTTTTTAGCAATTATTCAATGAGTTATTTATCCCTCACCTGTGTGATTACTTCTCCAAATTATTAAATCAATAGAGCCTGGGAAGGGCTTTTGCCTGCCGCTTTCCGGGCTCTATAGTTTACTTGGGCTTGATTTATCTGTTCAGCTGGTTGAAAGGATTGATCAGGTTGGCGGAGTGAGCTTTGTAGAAATCTTCGCTCTTTGTGATGCTGATCCTCTTGTCCAACTCGTCCAAATTGGTGTCGTCAAGCTTGTGAGCTTTTGATACGCTGCAGGTTTTTACATTGTTTGCAGCGTGTGGCTTTCCGAAAAAGAAAGAGAAGATATTGATTTTCTTGGTGATTAACATTTCAAACTCCTTTTTGATCTAAACACATTCAGTGGTCTATTCGCATGACAGTGAGGATCACCAGTCCCAGGTCGTTGATCTTCGCCAGGTTGCCGAGTAAGGCTGCCTGATCAATCGCCTGCCCGGCCAGAAGGGTTTTGCCGTCTTCTTGGGTGATGCTGAAGCCGTCAAACCAATCTGACCAGCTCTCATCGAAAGTCCCTTTGACCTGGATTTCGTAGAATGATGGTGATTCACACATTTGCTTGTTTGTCATGGTTTTTCTCCTGGTTTCTTTATTGTTCTGAGCATAGTATCGCCGTCACCTTGATGAATTGTCATCATCAAATTTGATGATTTGGCAGGCTAAAACTTGATGATTTGGGAAGAACATAAAAAAATCCCCGTCAGTCGGCGGGGAAAGTATCGTTTGTAAGGTCTAACTCTTAGAATAAGCCTAGATCCCGGGCTTTTTGGAGGGCTTCAAGCCTTCCGTGCACATCCAGCTTGAGATAGATATTGCGGATGTGGGTGCGAAGCGTGGATGGCGCAAGCATCATCTCACTGGCGATTTCCGGAACGGACAAGTGCGAGTTCAGCAACCGCAACACGTCCAATTCGCGCTCGCTCAACGGCTCCACCAGGTTGACGTCAGCGGAGGGAAGCAAGGCAGAGCCAGTTCTTCCGGGTTTGGGTGTCTCTTCTGGAAGGCCGAAGGCAGCCAGGAGTTTCGTGATGTAGTCGACTTTGACGCCCCGGCTACGGATGCTCTTCAGCATTGCTGCCATTGGAGCACCTCTTTCCACAAAGATGCGGATATATCCTTCAGGTTCAGCCGCTGCCAGGCAGCGTTCCAGAGCCTCAATCGCCTCCTTAGAGCGGCCCAAAGCCTGTAGGGAGAGCGCATAAATTGGCATCAACTTTATCCAGAGCAGGGTCCAGCCTTTTTGCTGGAGGTCGTCAAGTGTTCTTTCGAGTGCGTCGATCACATCCAGGTAACGGTTTTGTTGATAAAGCAATGACATTTCCATAAATAACTGTTTTTGATTCTTGTCTTGCTTAAAGGTCTGGAAAAACTCTTCAAACTTTGACGCAGCCGCAGGTATATCTCCTTTTGCCAGCAGGAGCATAATCTCGTTTTCTGCTGATATGCGAGCATACCAGGGGGAAATGGTTCCCGTTACTCGCATCGCCTGCTGATTAACTGCAAAAGCCTCCGCAAATTCACCTGCAGCGCCGAGGGTTTCGGAAAGGCAGCTCATTGCAAAGTTTAATGCGTCAGCTTGTCCCCACTGTTCTGCCAGCGCAGCCCCTTGCCGTGCCAGAGATAACGCGGACTCCAGTTCATTCCACTCGAGCAAGATATTACTCTTGGTGGCATAGGCGTGAGCCAAAACAGGGTACCTTTGCGAAGACTGCCCGGTTTCTTCTGTCTTGTACACTGCGATCTGACACAGAGAGAAAGCTTCTTGCAGGTGGCTCTGCAGCAGGAGTGCATAGGCCAGATTACAGCTCGTGTAGAGTAGCTCGTGGACTCTGCCAACCTTTTTCCCGACGGCAAGCGCAGCTTCAAACGATCGGGTGGCTTCAAGGAAGTCACCTTGATATTGTAAGGCCAGGCCTTTGATATTCAGCAAGTGGGTGCGGGCTGCCCAATCATCCTCCGGCAAATTCTCCATGGCGCGCTGCACAAATTCCAGAGCCAGCTCTGCCTCTCCGTTCATCCAGGCCAGATACGCCCTGATTGCTGCCAGGTGGCTGCTCAGGTGTCTTTTTTCGGAAGCCTTCTCCACACTTGCCAGGACATCTTCGGCTTGCTGCAAGAGTTCACACATGCCATCCGAAGGGTCGGCGTAGGCTTTAGCCCAGGCATATGCCATGCATAACCAGGGATTGGATGCAACCTGGTGACTGGGAAGTTCAGCGAAATTTCTCAGAACATCTAATAGTTCCGCGTTTTCGAGCATTGCCAGGGCATTCCCAGCAACCGCTTGATGAACCCGGTCAATATCTCCGGCAGCCAGGGCATGGCGAATTGCTTCAGAAGGCAAATGATTCCCGGCATACCAGTCGCTGGCACGTTGGTGCAGCTGGGGAATGCGCTCCGACCAAAATTGCTTTAGTTGCTTGCGCAAAAACTCGGCAAAGAGATGGTGATAGCGATACCAGCGCTGCTCCTCATCGAGCGGGATTAAAAACAAATTAGCGCGCTCCAACTGTTCCAGATACGCCTGACTGCCGGGTTTGTCGATAACAGCATCGCAAAGGGGTTCGGTTAGTTGATCAAGGATGGAGGTTTGATACATAAACGAGCGAAGCTCCTCGGATTGCTGGCTGAACACTTCATCCAGCAGGTAATCCAGGATGAATCGATTTGAGCCCGAAAAACTCTTGATAAAAAGGGAAACACTTTCAGGACCTTGTTTAATCAATCTTGCTTGCATCGAAAAAGCAGCCATTTGCAAACCGGCAATCCACCCCTCGGTCCGGTCCTGAAGCGCGGCAATTTCTTGGGGCGATAGTTTGAAATTTAATGCCCCCTGCAGAAATTGTTCGGTTTCTTCATATCCAAAACGCAAATCCGTTGCCCGAAGCTCATTCAACTCGCGCCGTGCCCGCCAACGCGCGAGAGGCCAGGGGGGATCTATCCTGCTGGTTGCCACCAGGTGCAGGCTGTGGGCATCCTGCGGCAGATGTTCAATAAGAAAGGTCAAATCCTGGTGGATCTGGCTTTCGGAAAGGGCGTGCAGATCATCCAACACCAGGCAGATAGGATCGTCGAGGGTAGATAACTGGTTGATCAATTCCGTGATCTGGACTTCCATTGATCCTGGTTGAGGCGTTCGTGAAGCCTGGAGGATTGAGCTGCCAATATTGGCTCGCTGAACCTGAGGAAGGGTATTCAAGGCTGCGACAAAGTAACTCCAGAAGCGTGCCGGTGTGTTTTCACCTTTCTCCAGTGAGAGCCACGCGACCGGGAGTTTTGCCTGGGCGTTCCACTCGCTGAGGAGGGTGCTCTTCCCGTAACCGGCTGGGGCAGAGATGAGAGTCAGGCGGCAGCCTTGGGCAATGCCGTTATTCAGCCGGGCGACTAAATTGGCCCGGTTGACCAGATTGCCATGCAGGGGTGGAACATGAACTTTGGTGGCGAGCAGGTTATCTGGCACGTTCTTACTCCTTGAACGCTAGATCAATTCTCATTATACGGGAAAAAATCCGATGCGAACGAAGAATTAGTCCCCTCTATCTTCGCAAACCAAGAATGTAAGACGCACCTTCTCTTTAATACGCCACAACTTCTTAACCTACAGAGGAGTTTACAACTCAACCCCAAAGGCGGCTCTCACGACCAAACCAACACCAAAGGATAACACTGCTACCCCCATGCTAATCAGAAACATCTCAAGAAAACGCCGTTTAAATGACAAGTCTTTTGCCACGGATATGTAGAAATTGAATCCAAAGATAATCAACACCGCGATAAACAAAGTGACCCCAAGGCTAATGTAGATACCCGCGTCATCCTGCGGTATTAGGAGATATGGCAGGATAAGCAAAATAACGGTGAGTATATAGGCAAGGCCAGTATATAGCGCTGATCGGAGTGCTTTAGGATTGTTATCTGCCCGGGCTGAAAGATATTCGGAAGCTGCCATTGAAAAAGATGCCGCGATACCGGTCACCAAACCACTGATAACAACCAGCTTGCCAGTTTGCAGAGCAAGGGTTAATCCTGCCAGGGTGCCAGTCAATTCAACCAATGCATCATTAAGACCCAATACGATGGAACCCATGTAGGAAAGGAAATCTTCCTTGATCATCCCGGCCAGTGATTTCTCGTGTTCTTCTTCATCTTGTCCGAGTTGAGCTGCTCCTGGCACCACCGCATCAAATTCCGCATATTCAGTTGACCCAGCTGATTCGCCTTTTTCGAGCAGCTTGATTGTAAAAGTCATACCCAGGAGACGTGCCATTAAAACGGCAAAAAACGCTTTAATGTAATTCGGTCTCACATCTGCATTACTGATCTTTTTCCAAAATTGATAGTGGCGCATCTCCGTGGCTGACATTTCATGAACGATCTTAGCATTGTGAGGGTCTTTGATCATGCGGGCTAATTTGCTATAAATCACATGCCCGGTCATTTCATCCTTTTGAAACCTGATCACCTTGTTTAATTGTTCTGCATTCATTGAAACGCTCCTTATGGATATCTAAATCCCATCCCTGATACTCTTAGCCAATATTTTACAATCTGTAAGCATCTTGTGGCTGTTGTACTATCATTTTAGCATTCTTCCCGATTTTGCTTATTTATTGGCGTTCAAATTAATGAAATTGAGGAAAAAATGGTGTTTCTATTAAATATTTATCAGCGAGATGCCCATCAGCAGGTTTGCTTATATCTGGAGTAGCGTCCGAGTTGGTACCCACAAATCAGGTTGTCATATATGCTTTTCTTCTACAAATATCCACATAGGCTTCTGGTTTGGTCTCCATTGCCTACATTAGCCCAGTATAAACAGACCGAAAGCTGGAAGAATTTGCCTAACCTTAACCTTACAAAATCAGTACAGTTTCAAAAATATGAACAGACCTGTGATATAGTTTTAAGTGACAGATTTCCGAAAAATGGTGCTTTAATAGTTAATTTCTTGCCAGCAATTAGTACCCGAAGAGATGTAAATAAAATCAATTTTGGTAATGCAATTCTTTTTTCATTGTGGATTGAAGGTTGTTGTTACAGATCGCTTACTTAACAATGGAGGATAATCAAAATGAAAATTACATACCGCATGTCTTTAGTTGCCATAATATTGAGCCTGTTGCTTTCGGCTTGCATCACTGCCGCTCCAACCGCTCCGACCGCTCCGACTGCCGCCGACAGCACGATCGTGATTCGCGCTGGCACAGGAGACGGTGGCGATGGACTGACTCCTCATCAGCAGATCATCCAAAACTTCGAGGACCAGAATCCAAATGTTATTGTCCAGCTTGAGCCTGTCTCCGGGCGGGACTACTACGCCCGCTTGCTCACCCAGCTTTCAGCCAAAGCCGCCCCTGATATCATGCAAATCGGGGATGACGCGGTGCCTTCTTTCGTCTCCAAGAATGCTTTTGTTCCTCTGGATACGTATCTCACGGGTATCAATTTTGATCCCAGCATCTATCTCCCTGGACTGTTGGATCCGGGAAAGATTGATGGCAAACAGTATCTCCTCCCCAAAGACTACTCACCGCTGGCTGTGTATTACAACAAGAACTTGTTCGATGCGGCTTCCGTTCCTTACCCGGTAGAAGGTTGGACCTGGGAGGATTTACTCGCAACTGCCCAACAACTGACCCTCAAGGACGACTCAGGTAACGTGACCCAGTGGGGTATCCAGTTGCCGGCTGCCTGGACGACCGGCTTTGAATATTGGGTGGCGGCTGCTGGCGGTTCACTGATCAGCGCGGATGGCAAGAGCTTTGCCGGCGCCATGGACTCTCCCGAAGTGGCTCGGGCAGTTCAGTTCTATGCCGACCTGTACAATGAATACCAGGTTGCTCCTCAGCCAGCGGATATGAATGCCTTTGGCGGGGGAAACAGCGAGTTTGCCAATGGCAAAGCGGCAATGATGCTCTTTGGGCGCTGGCCGCAAGGTGGGTTCAAGACCAACCCAAACATTTCCCTGGGAGTGGTTGCCCCGCCGCAGGATAAGGTCCGCGCCAACATCCTGTTCTGGGGTGGCTTTGGCATTGCCACTTCTTCATCACAGCCAGAGACTGCCTTCAAATACCTGAGTTTCGTTTCTGGTGAGCCTGGTGCACAGGTGTGGAAGGATTGGGCTCTTCCCGCGGTCAAGAGTGTCGCGGATTCTTCCGGGCTATCCGCAGACCCAATTGAAGGCGTGTGGATTGGGGAACTGAACCACCTGGTGCCCCGTGCGTACACCTTCACCCCCTACTGGAATGAAACAGCGGACCCGGCGCTGCGCAGGGTGCTCGAATCAGTCATCCTCGATCCGAATGCTGATGTGCAAGCGCTGCTAGCCCAGGCTGCAATTGACGCCCAAACTGCCCTGGACAAATTGGGAAATTAGGACCTTCACATTTAATGGGGATGGGGTAACACGCGTGCAGGTACAACATGCATTCTTGTTACCCCAGCATCCTTATCTTGATTGACAGGGAAATACTTTAGCCAATGCGATCTGCCCACCGAAAAGAAGCGCTTAATTTTTACATTACCATCGCTCCCTGGCTGGTGGGTTTTGTGTTATTTACCGCCGGACCGATGCTGATTTCGCTTTGGGCCAGCTTCACTGACTGGGATCTGTTGACCGAGGCGCGATGGGTTGGGCTGGAGAATTATCGCGATCTGGCAACCGACCCCACCTTTATCCAATCAATGAAAGTCACACTTGCCTATACTGCGGCGTATGTCCCTCTCGACCTGATTGGGGGCCTGCTCCTGGCACTTCTTGTACGCCCCCGGTTGAAGGGTATTGGCGTTTTTCGCACCATTTTCTACCTGCCGACCGTCTTTTCTGGGGTGGCTTTTGTGGTGGTATGGCTGTGGATGCTCAATCCGAACGGCGGTTTGATCAACCTGATGCTCAGTTGGTTCGGAATTGAAGGTCCGCGCTGGTTGCTCGATCCGAAATATGCCTTATGGTCCCTGGTGATGATGAGTTTCTGGGGCTGGGGGCGTTCAATGGCGCTCTACCTGGGCGGAATGCAGAGTATCCCTGGTGAGCTTTATGAAGCCGCGGCTATGGATGGCGCCAGCAGTTTTCGCCAGTTTTTTAAAATCACCCTGCCTTTGCTCTCCCCAATGATCTTTTTTAACCTGATTCTGAGCGTGATTGCCACCTTCCAATCCTTCACGAGCGCCTTTGTGGCAACAAATGGCGGTCCGCTTGATTCGACCCTTTTCCTGGTTTTATACATCTACCGCCAGGCTTTTGAATTCTTTCACATGGGCTACGCGGCTGCCCTGGCCTGGGTGCTGTTTGCTATCATCCTGGTCTTAACCCTGGTGCTGTTGCGCAGCCAGAAGTTTTGGGTGTTTTATCTTGGCGAGCGAAACGATTGACAATGCTTATGATTTCATTATTCAATTCAGGTGGTCAGTGAAATGAAGGATCTTGTAACCCCCATTTTGCAACCCCGTGGATGGCGTAAAAACTTGCGCATAGTCTTACTTGTTGTCGCAGCCGGATTGTTCCTTGCTCCCGCTCTGTGGATGATTTCTTCCTCACTCAAGCCGGATTATGAGATCTTTGCCACGCCGCCCACCCTCTGGCCAGTCAGCCCGCGCTGGCAGAATTATGCTGAAGCGCTCACTTCGCTACCGTTCGGCCGCTTCGCCGTCAACACCTTGATTATCGCCCTCAGTACAATAGTTGGGCATCTGCTATCGTGCTCTATTGTGGCTTATGGTTTTGCCCGATTGAACGGTCCGGGCAAGGGCTTCTTTTTTGTCCTGATGCTTTCCACCCTCATGCTGCCCTATCCGGTCACCATGGTGCCGCTTTTCATCATCTTTTCAAAAATTGGGTTGATCAATAGTTTTGTCCCGCTGATCTTGCCGGCATTCTTCGGCAATGCTTTCTATATTTTCTTGCTGCGCCAATCATTCAAGCAGATCCCAGTCGACCTGGAAGATGCCGCCCGATTAGATGGGGCAGGCACGTTGCAGGTGTTGCTGAATGTAATTTTGCCGCTTTCCCGACCAGCGCTGGCAACTGTGGCGATTTTCACTTTCCAGGCTGCATGGAACGATTTTCTGGGTCCTCTGATTTTCCTGCATGACCAATCACTCTACACCCTGCAGCTTGGATTAAGCCTTTTCCGCGGTGCTTACAATGTGCAGTGGGCATACCTGATGGCGGCTTCGCTGGTGGTAACCCTGCCGGTCATAGCCATCTTCTTCATCGCGCAGAAGTCCTTTATTGAGGGGGTTGGTTTTACGGGAACCAAACTGTGAGAAACTTATAGATACGAGGATGACGGCCTGTAATTTGCAGGGGGAAAAGGATCACAAATCGGAATCCAATGCTTGCTTACCCACAGTTGACGTTATTACTTACTTGTTCTATTCAGTATCTGGTAAATCAAAAAGGGAAGCTTTGTATTTGCATCAAATATGATACATAGGTTATCCTACTATCCCAAAACCAACCTGTTGTTTACGCAAACGGCACCGAAGTTAGTGGCACGAGATTAAGAGAGATTTTGATGAGAGAATCTAAGATATTACTGATACTGGCACTGATCACTATTCTGGTCAGCGCTTGTAACCCGACGGCAAGCCAACAAACTCAAGACCCGTTGGCACAAGCCGCAATCGATAATACCTATACCAAGCAGGAAGGCGTGGAAGTTATCTACTTTGCCGGCGGTTGTTTTTGGGGGGTAGAAAAGTTGATGCAGTCAATCCGCGGGGTGGAGGCAGCCACCAGCGGTTACGCCAACGGGAACGCCGATATCGTGCCAACCTATGATCTGGTCGTCACCGGTGAGACCGGCTATCGTGAGACGGTGCGGGTTGAATATAAACCGGATCAAGTCAGCCTGGATGCCCTGGTTTTTGCTTACTATCAGGTCATCGACCCAACAGTTGAAAACGCACAGGGCTACGACATTGGCACTCAGTATCAAACCGGTATTTACTACTCTGGCGATGAAGCCAAAATTACCGTTGAGCGAATTACTGACATCGTCAGGGAGCGATACGAAGAATTCGTTGTGGAAATCAAACCCCTGGAAAGCTTTTTTGAGGCGGAAGAATATCATCAGGACTACCTGGTCAAGAATCCCATGGGCTATTGCCACATTTCCAGGGATGAGATTGCTGCCATTACCAACATCATTGTTGACCCTGGCGACTATCCGCGCCCGACGGATGAGGCGATCAAGGCAATGCTCACAGAACTGCAATATGATGTAACCCAGCAAGCAGGCACCGAAGCGGCATTCCGCAATGACTATTGGGATAACCATGCTCGCGGGCTTTACGTGGACATTGTGACTGGCGAGCCTTTGTTTTCCTCCAGCGATAAGTTCGAAAGCGGAACTGGCTGGCCGAGTTTCTCCAGGGGCATCGACCAGAACGCTTTCGTGTTCCTTGAAGACACCTCGTATGACGTCACCCGCCCCGAGGTCCGCAGCCGTGCCGGCAACACCCACCTTGGGCATGTTTTCGACAACGATGAAATCTCGCCAACCGGCACACGATATTGCATCAACAGCGCCTCCCTCAGATTCATTCCCTACGAGGAGATGGAAGCCGAAGGCTATGGTTACCTGTTGGACTATGTCGACTGAATCTAAAATCAACAAAGAAAAATAACGCCCTGGATTTTCTAGGGCGTTATTTTTAAGTCGGAACTGATTAAAATTGTGGGGCTACTTCCCCGCGTAATCCAGGAAAGCGGCGATCCACACCAGTGGGGCGTTCCAGTTGATGGCGACCTCATTGGTGGTGTACGATTGCAGGTCGTCCAGGTAGCGCTTAGAGGGCGGCTGGCTGATCAGGTCAGCCACGTCCGAGGGGGGATCGGCTGGCTTGAAGTTGGGTCCGCCAGAAAGCGTGCCAGCAGGAGGAGCCGGAAAACCGCGCGCTGGGTCGTTGGCCCAGAAGCGGTGATGCGGATGGAGCATCGGGTAAGCGCCATAGCCCGCGACAAAGCTCTTGTTGAGAGCATTTCGCCCCAGAAGGTAATCCATGCTCAAGCGCCCACTATCAAGATAGCGCGCCTCGCCGGTGAGATTGTATGCTATGCTCACAAGCAGCATATTGTTCAGGATGAGCCCGTTAGAGCCCCAGGGGTAATCCTCGTCGATCAAAACCCTATAACCATCTTTTTCCTGCGCCTTGATCAATTCGTCTGCGTAAGTAATCACAGCCTGCTGCAGGGCAACTTTTTGTTCATCCGAAAGCGTGGTTTCGTGGGTCAGCAGAGAGATGGTGCCCAGCGGCGCAACGTGCCCCCAATCGAAGGCGTCGACAGCGGCAAAATCTTTCGAATTCAGCAGGTAATCCTTGTATTCTTCCTTGCCGGTGGTGATGAAAAGTTCTGCGGCTGCCCAATAGAATTCATCGCTGACGTTTTTGTCGTCATAGTTACCGCCGCCCGCGCCGGGGGTGTTGCCGGCATAGATGCCGGGGTTCTCCAGCGCCGCCCGCCAGGCGGTTTCGGCTGCAGCCAGGCAGCGGTCGGCAAAGGGTTGATCCAGTCCGTTCCAGATGCGCGCGCACTGCGCGGCGGTGGCGGCCAGGTTGAGCGTGGCAGCCGTGCTTGGCGGGAACACGTAGCGACCTTGCCCAGGCAGCGCGTGTTCGTTATCGTTATTCACTTCAGTTGGGGGCACCATCGGCAAACCAGCCCAGGATTCATCGTGAAGTTTGTGGTGCGCCATGCCGGCTTTGGGTTGCCCCTCGGGCACCTGCATCGATAGCAAAAACTCCATTTCATAGCGGGCTTCATCCAGCAGATCCGAGGTGCCGTTGCCTGCTTCAGGGATCAATTGTGAGCCATCCGGGAAGTCTTCCCAACCCTGTTCGTAAAGATTCAGGAGTGTCCAGACGGTGATGCCGCCGTTGACCACATATTTGCCAAAGTCGCCAGCATCGTACCATCCCTTCGAGGCATCCAGCGTGTAGTCGCACCCAGGCCAATCGTTTCCGTCTGGGTCTGTGCCTTTGTAACAGGTGATGTTGGCATCCGTCACGTGCCCTGCCGGGCGTGCCAAATCCTTCCCGGCGTATTTCTCTTCGATTTCAATGCCAGTGCGGTTCAGGTAGAAATAAGTCAGGGCGTCGTGCTTCAGACGCGTGTAAATTTCATCAGAAATATTGAAGGGCACACTTGTCATCCCCGCGGCTTCCAGCGTGTAGCCTTCACCGGGTTCAGTGAAGCCCGAAAAATCTATCTCGTGCAGCGTGTCGCCGGAGTTTGTGTCCTTGCCCTTGAAAGTCGTCAGACTGCTGCTCACTTCCTCACCCGCGGCGTTTTTCAGCACCCAGGTTAGAGGATCAGCGGCATCGGAGGCAACCAGGGCGACCTTGATTCCGTTCACGAAATACCCCACCTGGTTGACGCTCACCAGTGCCGGGATCACTTCCGGACCCGGAGTTGGTGTCGGTTCGGGCGCTGCGGCTACAACGCTTGGCTGCGGGATGTCTGCCCTGCCGAGTTCGTAGAAGAGCGCGCGTCCGAACAGGCTGGGGTTCTCCCACGAGAGGTCGGAGGTGTCGGCGTTTGACCAGATCAGCTTAATGTCCCGGTCCTGCTTGGATGCGCCGTTGATTTGTGCCTGGAAACCAAACTCCTTGCCGTGTGTCACCTCGAGCAGGTCTTTTAGCGACAGCGCGGCTTCAAAGCCCCAGCCATCGGCGGTTTTGAAGACGAATCCGCTTACCTTTGCGTCGGAACTGAAGACGCCCGTTATGGTCAGCGCGTTTGGATCAGTGTTACCGATATCGGATGCGTTGATATTGACCTGCATCATTTTCAAACCGTACGAGGTTGCGCCAAGATCGCCCGAGGCGTTGATATAAAACTCCATCGAGTCCTCGTTCCAGAATTCCGTGCCATGCTTGCCTGTGATCAGGGTCTTATCCGGCATCTGCATGGTGATGTAGAGGTTTTCCAGGTCTGCGGCAACTGAAAACGTGAAAGACCCATTTTCTGCCGGGTCCGGGGAAGGGGTGGGACCTCTATCAACCAGGATGGTGGGAATGTTAGCCCAGTCTGAGAGATCCCCATCCACAGAAATTTTGACAGGGAATGGAATATAAACCACTTCTCCACCGATTTCGGCTGGAATAGCAGGTGTTTGTTCTGGGGTAGGGGTGTTGGTAGGAGCATTGGTGGGAGTTTTGTTCACTTGATCCTCCGGTTGTGTTTCATTATTAAGCGCCCCACTGCAAGCTGATAAGACCAGCGTAAAAACAATAAATGTCATGAGAAAAAGCTTGAAAGAATATTTCATAAAACTTCCTCCTGACCGTCCGCATCTTATTCTGGGCAAGTCTGACATTGATTATATACGATTGAAGTAATGGACATGGCGAATTAGGATATCCCTCCCTTTCGAGCCTATTCCTTTTGTACATACGGGTTGACAGAATCCGGACTGAGGGGTCAGGAGTATAATGGACTCACTCAGTGAATTTTCAACAATCGCTGGCACGATTTTTCAGACAATTATCAATTCAAAATTGGACACTCAACTAAATAAGGTCTACGTTTAACGGAGGCAGAGATGGCAGAGGATGATAACGAGATCTCGTTGGATAGTGATAGTAAAAGTTGTATCACCTGCGGTACGATCGGGTTGGTGGTATTGATTCTGCTGGGTCTATTCGCGATCGTATCAAATGTGCTCCAACCCCAGATTGACTATTTAAGATTAATCCTCGGAATCGTGATGGTAGTGGTGGGAGTCGGCTTTTTTCTGAGGACGCACTGGGCTTGGTTCATCATTGGGATTGCGACCATCGCGTTGGGTCTGTTCATGGCGATTGGACCATTTGTCTGGATTATTGCTGCTGGTCCGTTTACTGCAGCGGGATATAAAAGCCCCTTCGAAAATATTTCCCCGTTGATGATGTGGCTCATCATATTCCTGGGCGTTGCAACATTTGGAGCAGGCTTGATGATGGTATTTGTCTCGCTAGGGAAGCTGAGGATCAAAGAACTGCCATTGCGTGGGGAGCACAAGAAAGGCTGATTTGTTGAGCGGGCAAATACTAATTTTCAGACCAAGTGGAATATGAAAGGTTGGAAAGGGGCAATCTTTCTGCAATTGATTGACGATCATAGTTAACGTTGTGGTATCTGCATCGTACAGACTTGAACAATACGACTGCGATAAACAATCTGCCTGAAGAACCTAATCATTTTGTACATAAAGTCAGCGACCTGGCTGGCATTCATCCTTTGACCTTATTTGCTTGGGAGAGACATTATGGTATGACATCGTCATACAAGCTACGTGCCAATCACGAGGAAGCTAAATCCTTTTCATGCTGAACATTGGTTTGCGAGTATACGCTCTGGCAATTTTGTATTCAATCATTCCGACCAGGGTGGTGTAAAATGTGGAATTGGAGGATTAGATGGAAAAGCCAAAAAGGAAACAACTAATCTTGATTTTTGCTTTTGTTTTTTTAGATCTTTTGGGTTACAGCCTAATCTTGCCCCTCCTGCCATATTATGCCAGTGATTTTGGAGCAACAATTACCCTGGTTGGTCTCTTAGGCACAGTTAACGGCTTAGGTCAGCTGATCGCGGCTCCGGTCATTGGCCGGTTGTCAGACCGATATGGAAGGCGTCCGCTTTTAATTGTGGCCGTTTTTGGCACGCTCTTAGGTTTTTTAATTTTTAGGGTTTGCCAAAAGTCTTTGGATGATTTTTCTGAGCCGGGCAGTGGATGGGCTGCTGGGCGGCAACACTGCTTTAGCCAGAGCATACATCACCGATATTACAGAACCGAAAGATAGAGCCAAAAGCTTGGGGTTGATAGGAGCGGCCTTTGGCTTAGGATTCATCATCGGACCCGTAATGGGAGGCTTTTTAAGTTTGGCTGGTCTCAATGTGCCCGCATTTGTTGCTGCTGCTCTTTCCGCCTTCAACTTAATCGCGATAATAATCTGGCTGCCCGAGTCCCTGCCGCCGGAAGACCGCCAGCAAATGCGCACCAACCCGCATACAGCGTTCAATCTTTCTAATCTTCTCGACGAATTTCGACGTCCTTGTGTTGGCCCTTTATTGCTTATTACCCTTTTTTATGGCTTTTCCTTTACACTATTCCAATCGAATTTTTCACTGTATGCCAAGGAGGTTTTGAAACTCGACGTACAAGACACAGGCTTGGTTCTAACCTATGTGGGTTTGCTCTCTGTTATTGTTCAGGGCTTTGCGATTGGAAAGTTAACTAAGAAATTCAAGGAGCGTAATCTGATCACTGCAAGCATCATCTCACTTGCTATAACCCTGTTTATTTGGGGTTTCACCAATCAAATCTGGTTACTATTGATCATTCTCGCACCTATAGCTCTGAGCGCGGGTATCCTGAATACGCTCATTACCAGCCAAATAACAAAAGCAGTTTATAAAGAAGATGTGGGCGGTACGCTGGGATTGACCAGTTCTATTCAGACTGTGGCACAAATCACAACCCCAGGAATGGGAGGCTTGATTCTTTCAACCCTGGGACCCTGGGCGTTAGGCGTGACATCCAGCCTTTTTATGGTCTTTGCTTTCATTACCGCAATTGGGAAGCGTGTAAAACACTCCGATTTGGACGATCAAAGTCCATGTTACCAGCAAGCTTTGAATTGACTTTTGACATGTAACTTTTGATAGAATCAAATAATCAATTTCATCAGGAAGGATAAATTTCTTATGACACAAAAAGTGCTCATTTACGGCAGCACCGGGGGGATCGGTTCCACCCTCAGTCGGTTGCTGCACACGCGAGGTTATGACTTACATCTTGTTGGACGAAATGAAAGTAAGTTGTCTGCTTTAGCTGAAGAGTTGGGCTGTGGCTATACCTCCGGTGATGTTACAGATAATGATCTGTTCAAACGTGTGACACAGGAAGCCGGGGAGATGTTGAACGGACTGGTATATGCAGTGGGCAGCATTAACTTGCGCTCTCTTGCACGATTTACGGAAAAAGATTTCATGGATGATTTTCGGTTGAACGCTCTGGGAGCTGCCCTGGCTGTTCAGGCTGCCTTGCCCGCGCTCAAAAAGAGTCCGGGGAGAGCATCGATTGTGCTCTTTTCCAGTGTTGCGGTAAACCAGGGCTTCACTTTTCATACATCAGTCAGTATGGCAAAAGGTGCCGTGCACGGGTTGACTCTTGCCCTGGCGGCTGAATTGGCCCCAAAAGTGCGTGTCAACGCCATTGCCCCTTCCCTTACTCGCACTCCTCTTGCTGATGGCATTATTAAAAACGAGCAGATCGCTGAAAATCTTGCAGCCTTACACCCCCTTAAGCGCCTGGGTACACCCGAGGATATCTCTTCCATGACCGCTTTTTTACTCTCCTCAGAAGCAGATTGGATTACCGGGCAAATCCTTGGTGTTGATGGCGGCCGGTCGAATTTGCTCAGTTAGTAAAAGAAGAACTAATATAATTGACCTGAGATCAAGAGTGATATGCGTACGTTGAGACTCATTCTGGGAGACCAACTCAGCCATTCCATCAGCTCGCTGTCTGATATCGATCGCGTCAACGATCTTGTGTTAATGGTGGAGGTGGCCGATGAGACCTCATATGTAAAGCATCATAAGCAAAAAATCACCCTGGTGCTCTCGGCCATGCGTCACTTCGCAGAGGAGCTGCGTGTCCTGGGCATGGCTGTCGATTATGTCAAATTGGAAGATGAAGGCAATACTGGTTCATTCACCACCGAGCTCAAACGCGCGTTGACAAGGCACGCGATTGACCGGATTGTCGTCACTGAGCCCAGTGAGTGGCGTGTGCAGCAAATGGTCAATCGATGGAATCGTGAGCTTGGCTTACCGGTAGAAATTCTGGAGGATGATCGTTTTCTCTGTAGCAGAGAAGCTTTCAGCGATTGGGCAAAAGAACGCAAAAGCCTGCGAATGGAATATTTTTACCGCAGCATGCGCCAGAAGACAGGTTGGCTGATGGATGGGTCTGCGCCAATAGTCGGCCGATGGAATTTTGATAGCCAGAACCGAAAGTCGCTGCCCGCCAAAGTTTCTGTACCAGCCCGTTTTTCCTTCACGCCAGATGCCATTACTCGTGAGGTAATTGATCTGACGCAGCGCCTTTTTGCCGGTCATTTTGGCGACGCGCAGCCGTTTGCCTGGGCGGTAACGCGTGCTGATGCGCTTGCTGCCTTGCACGACTTTATTACCGGGCGCTTGCCCTGGTTTGGTGAATACCAGGATGCCATGAAAATTGGGGAAGATTACCTCTTTCATTCCACGCTGTCCGGGTATCTGAACATCGGTTGGCTTGAAGCCAAAGAAGTTTGTGAAGCTGCTCTCGAAGCCTATTGGCTCGGAAGCGTTCCTTTACCCGCTGTAGAGGGATTTATCCGTCAGATCCTGGGATGGCGCGAGTTCATTCGTGGGATGTACTGGCTAAAGATGCCCGCTTACGCTCAATCGAATTTCTTTGGGGCCACCCGTCCCCTGCCGGAATTTTACTGGACGGGTGTGACGGAGATGAAATGCCTACAGGAGGCAATAAGCTCAACCCGGCAGCATGCCTATGCCCATCACATCCAACGGCTTATGGTCACCGGAAACTTCGCCCTACTAGCTGGTATCGAACCTGCGCAGGTGGATAATTGGTATCTTAGCGTTTACATAGATGCCTTTGAATGGGCAGAATTACCCAACACACATGGCATGGCGCTTCACGCGGATGGAGGAGTCGTTGGAACAAAGCCCTACGCGGCATCTGGCGCTTACATCAACCGCATGTCCGACTATTGCGCGGGTTGCCATTACAATCCTGGAGTGAAACTTGGCTCAAGCGCCTGCCCATTTAATTATCTTTACTGGTACTTCTTGATCACCAACCAAAAGCAACTCAAATCCAACCCTCGCATGGCAATTCCCTACCATACCCTGGAGCAAATGACCCAGGAACAGCATGAAGACATACTGCGCAATGCTGAAGATTACCTGGCTGGAATTTCTATCTAAGATACATAGCTAAATCTACCGCTATTTTTCATGGCTGGCTTTTCAGATTCATTGGACAAAACCTTCTATGAATCATTTCGCGGACTTAAAATATTGTATAATCTGCATTGTACAAATGTGATTAATATGACCGCGATAAACGACCTGCCCGATGAACCTAAATATTCTGTACAAAGAGTCAGCGACCTGACTGGTATTAATCCAGTGACCTTGCGTGCCTGGGAAAGGCGTTATGGCATCCTGAATCCAGATCGCGATGAGAACCACTATCGAATGTACTCAGACAGGGATCTGGCAATTCTCAGGTGGCTGATCAACAAGAAGAACAATGGCGTCTCAATCAGTAACGCTTCAGCTAATTTGCACGAAATGATCAAGCAAAATAACTGGCCGGAAGTCATTCCGTTTGGGATCGCCCAGACTAAAACAGTCAGCGCAGTGCCGCCGCAGCGCTATGCCGATGACCTTTTTGATTTGTTAAAGAAGCACAATGAAGTTGATGCGGCCAGGCTGTTTGAGGAAGTGATCTCCAAATTTGATCTTGAAACCCTGATTGAAAAAATTATCACGCCAACCTTGATTTCCGTGGGAGAAGCCTGGTTCCAGGGGGAGATTATGATCAGCACGGAGCATTTCGCCACGGCTTTCCTGCTGAGCAGACTGAACAACCTGTACATCTCGCTGCCGATTGTCAACAAAGGGCCCAAAATCCTGATTGGCGGAGCGCCTTCTGAAGAGCACGAAATGGGCGCTTTGATGATGGCTGTTCTCTTGCGGAACCGCGGTTACAGGGTGGAGTTTTTGGGCGCTAACTTGCATCTGGATGATCTGGTGGAATACGCCCAACAAGAAAAACCAGCCATGGTGGTGCTAACCGCCAGCACAAACCGGGTTGCCATGGAATTGCTGCGGGCGCAGGCAAAACTCAATTCTATTTCACGAGCCCCAAAGTTTTGTTATGCTGGCTTCGCTTTTGATTATTACCCCGACCTGGTAAAAAAGATCCCCGGTATCTATCTTGGGAATTCGATGGTCAAAGCCCTCGACCAGATCAAGCAGCTCTTGACCGCAAAATAATCCTCTCAAAAAAGCTCACAACCACCCACGATCAGGGTGGTTTTTGTTTAAGTCTCCCTCCGGGTTTATCCGCCAAAAGGCTTAAATAAAAAAGAGTTG
>JAXGPH010000031.1:0-18529 GCA_040767065.1 Anaerolineaceae bacterium
TTTGCTCATCACTGCCAACAACCGCTGCAGGATCTTCGAAACCCAGGTGGATTTTCTCACCTTGTTTGAGCCAAACCGGGCAAGTCTCGTTCGCACGGTCACAGACAGTAACTACGAGGTCAAAGGTGTCATTTGAAAACTCGTCGACCGATTTTGACCGCCCTTGATGATAAATGCCAGCTTCCTCAATGACCTTTTGAGCAAACGGGTTCACCATACCGGTAGGTTCAGTGCCGGCGCTGAAGGCCACCCATTTATCCCAGCAGTCGTTGTTTACGATTGCTTCAGCCATCTGGCTGCGTGCGGAGTTGCCTGTGCACAAGAAAAGAACTCTTTTCCGACCCTTTAATTCGTCATCTTCTGCATCGGAGGGCTCAATGTGCGGTGCGTTCGTTGCATTTTCATCTTCGACAAGGATCTCATTTGAAAAATCGCCTTTGTCCATCGCCGCCAGAAGGGCTTTAGCTTTGTCGGCATCTTCAGGGGGCACCTTTATGCCCACCTCGCCGAGGTCACCAACCGTAAAGCTATAGATCAGCCCCAATGTGTCCTGGTCGATGTAAACAGAGATGCCCTGCGCCTCGAGGAACGCCTTAATCGTTTCAGCGTCCAGTCTGCCGTGGGCGCTGTAGACTGTTACGTAAGAATCCAAACCTTCGTTTGCCATTAAAAACTCCAGTCCTCAGTACAGCGCTTCCAATCGACCAGTTCTTCTGGTGTGAACCACAGCGCGATTTCAATTTCAGCGTTTTCAGCAGAGTCAGAGGCATGGGTGAGGTTCTTCTGATTTTGGATGGCATAATCACTGCGGATTGTGCCGGGGTCTGCATCCGTACCGCGTGTTTTTCCCATTGTCTGGCGGATGGCAACAATTGCATCCGGTCCGGTCCAGACCATTGCCATCACCGGTGAAGAGGTGATAAAAGCAATCAAGCCATCAAAAAATGGTTTTCCCGCGTGAACGGCATAATGCTGTTTTGCCAGCTCCGGGCTAACCTGCAGGAATTTCGCAGCCACAAGGCGCAGCCCGCGGTTTTCAAGCCTTGTGATCACCTCACCAATCAACCCACGCTGTACGCCATCGGGTTTAACCAACACTAAGGAACGTTCCATGCCATACTCCAATCAGAGTTTTTTCTCAATCCAATGCGCTATTGAGTTCGTCGTAGATGTCCCAAAGATCGCCTGCGTCTGAGGCGAGCGTCAGTTGGGAGCGCAGGATTTGCTTCGCGGCTTCCGCAAAACCAGGATCCGATTTATTATCAAGGATTAGCTTGATAGCTTTTTCGCGTTGTCCTTGATTGAGGAAGTCGCGGACTTCCTGCCTGAAAGTTTCTACTGCCTGAAGATGCAAGTCTTCTGCGATAGGCTCCCCGGCATTTTCGATCAGGTTTACATCCATACCAGCTTCGGGAGCTTCGAATGTTTCCGCCGCTGATTCGATCTCCAGGGTTTCGCTGACTGGCTCAATTTCCAGCGTTTCCTGCTCCTGGAAGTCACCAATTTCCTGCCATTCATTCCCGCCCGGCATTACAGGAGGGGTGAATGCCTGCTCCTCTTCCAAGTCCTCCAAGAAAGGAGCCTGAAGATCCGTGGTGCCACCAGTCTGGGTGTCCTCCCCAGACTGCTCCGGGCTTGCCGCAAACTTTAGTAACCATTCCGGCACCTGTGTTTGGGGCGCATCCGACGAGACTTTGACTGGCTGCGTACCCTCTTCACGGGGCGGTGCTGCAGTGGATCCATTCACGACGACTGGTTGGGTAATATCATTTTCTTGCTCAGACACGGCTAGTCTCCGAGGTAATCGCGCAATTTTCGTCTCACGCTGGGGTGGCGCAGGCGGGTGAGCGCCTGGGCTTCAATCTGACGCACACGTTCGCGTGTGACGCCCATTTTCCGCCCAACTTCTTCGAGGGTGTATGCCTGTCCATCCAGCAAACCATAGCGCAACTGCAAGATACGTACTTCGCGGGGAGGGAGTGTATCCAGCACTTCCACGAGGTGTTCGCGCAACAGGTTAAATGTGGCGGTTTCATCAGGTGGCGGAGCTTCGTCATCTTCGATGAAGTCACCGAGCACGGAATCTTCCTCATCATCCGTTGGTGTTTCCAGCGAAAGCGGCCGGCGGGCAACTTGAATCATGTTCTCGACCTTCTTAGGTGGCACATCAAGTGCTTCAGCCAACTCTTCGACCGATGGATCCCGACCCAATTTCTGGGTGAGCTGATGCTGGACGCGCAGAAGCTTGTTGATCTGGTCGCCCATGTGCACCGGAACGCGGATAGTTCTGCCCTGGTCCGCGATGGCACGGGTGACGGCCTGGCGGATCCACCAGGTGGCATAAGTGCTAAATTTATGTCCGCGTTGGTATTCAAATTTCTTGGTAGCGCGGATCAAGCCAATGTTTCCTTCCTGGATCAGATCAAGGAAAGGAACGCCGCGCCCCATGTATTTCTTGGCGACGCTGATCACCAGGCGGGAATTAGCGGTGATGAGGTGGTCACGAGCCTGTGTGCCATCCTCAATAAGTTGCCGCAGTTCCATGCGTCTCTTGTTACTCAGGTTTCCCTGGGCGAGCTCTGCCCGTGCCATTCGACCTCGTTCGATCCTCTTCGCCAAAATGACCTCTTCTTCGATGTCATTCAGCAATGGCACACGACTGACTTCCTTCAGGTACAGTCCAATTGTGTCATCGGTATCAATACTAGCCAAATCGTCGACAGCTGGTTCTTCATCGATGGTATCTGAAAGCTCCTCATCTGAGGGTTCCTCTCTTGGCATATCATCGTCGGTAATAGCGATGCCAGCATTGTTTAAGGCGTTATAGACTCCTTCGAGCTGGTCGATATCCTGCTCAGCTTCAGGGAAGAAACGAAGGATGTCATCATTAGTCACGTAGGACTTTTTTCGAGCAAAATCCAAAAGGCGAGTGAGAGATGTTGATGGGGGATCTTCGTCGAGTATAGGTTGGTTGTTCAATCTTGCCATAGATAGCAGTGGACCTTTTCTGTATTGTTGAATTACGTTTCAATAGAGTACGATATTTTAAGACAAAATTCAAGAGCAAAATGAAAAGGGCTTGTGAAAAGGGCTTGTAAATAGGTCAAAATGAAACGGGGTTAAGAAGGAATTGGCGCTAAAATGATATTTGATCGGATAAACTCACAAAGAAACAAAACACCTTCATGCGAAGGTGTTTTGTGTGGTCGTATTAGAAAATCTACGAGTAAGAAACTTCTATTTAAGAGTTTGTTGCTTCACAGTTACTGCCGGCAAGGCGGGAATTTCCAGATCGGCTCCTCCTGTTGGGGGTTGAACCTCTTTCTTGAATTGCGTCCAGGCATGCATTGCCAGCGAAAGAGCAATAACGCCGTACGAAACAAACACTCTGAAGTACTCACCAATCTGAGCGTTGTCGAACAATTGCTTGCCTGCTTCAGGGGCTACAATAAACAGTGTATGGAAGAGAATGACACCGATGATGGCCTGTTTGTTGGTGGCTTTCTGCACCGATGCGCCTCCAACCAGTAAGGCTGCAATGGCAAATTGCGCGATTTGCGTGTGAGCGCCGTAGGTTGAAAAAGTACCGATATTCTGCAGGAAGATCAACTGTCCCCAGCTTGCTAAAACGGTAGAAATGATCATTGCAATCACGCGGGTCTTATCGACATCAATGCCCGAAGCCATTGCCACGCTTTGGCTCTGTCCAACAGTGCGCATATTCTGGCCTAAGCGGGTGGATAGAATCTTTTGATTAAACCAGCACAAACCTGCTATCAAAAGAAACGGCAAAACTGGTAACTTGACGTACGAAAGCACTTCTTCAATCTCAGGTATAAAGGTTAGGGCGTAAATCAGACCGTAAACCAGCAGCGTCACAATGGGTTTGACCAAGGTTTTGAGTGGTTCTTTATTGATCCAGATCGACTTAATAATTTTTATTAACTCCAAGATCGCCAAAACAATCAGCACCGCCGTCAGGGCATCCAACAAAATTAAGCGATCTGTGGAAAGGAATTTCTCAATTTCGGGGATATACGAGATGCCAAACAAAAGCCCAAAAATCCCAAAGAAGATGAAATCTCCCTTGTTCAACTGATACTTTTTGAGAAGGTGTAAGATGATTTTGATGAGAGTGACAGCCAGAACCACGTAAAATACAACCGTGACGATGTCCACCATACGCACAGAATCAATCGCGTATTTTAGATTACCCGTCAAGTCGATCGTATTTTTAACCCCCATCCCGCCAGAAATGATTAATTTGGGATTGTCGACTGGAATGACCCCGCCGATAATCACCAGGAACAACAGCTGGTATAAACCATCAGCAAAATAGCCCAAAATAAGCCCGGCAATCATCTCCGCGCCTTTCATGCGGTTGAAAAGTTTTCCTACCAGATAGCCAAACAGCACAGCCAGTGGAGTGGCTATCAGGACGCTCAAAAGCATACCGCCAAAACCGCCAAGCCCCCAGTAGACAACGCAGAACACAGCAATTTGGGCAGCAATCGCGCCAATGACGATGCCAAAGTTCAAGCCTAAGCCAGCCAGAACCGGAATGATCAAAGCCAGTACGGTGAAGGTATTACGGGTTATGCGAGTAAAAACACCATCCACAATAAAAGTCATAGGACTGCCCGAGAGCAAAATGGCAGCAAGACAAATAGCCGCGAAAGCAATCATGACCTTATTGTCAAAGAGGAAAGAACCGGCTTTTTTGAAGAAATCATTTTTTTGGTTCATTGGTTTCCTCCTTTCGTCTTGGATAAGGCATAGAGAATAATGCCATTGGAAATTATGATTCTCAACACTTCTGGTAGCGTTCCAATTTTAATCACTTCATTAGCGACAGGTAAGGCGGTCACAAGGATTCCCTGGAAAAGCAAAGTTCCAATCAGGACATGCGAAATTTTCGCACGCCTCACCGAGGCGCCTCCAATCAAGATTGAAGCCGCGCTGGCAAATCCCATCATGAGGGGTGCGTTATAAAGCTGCAAAAAGCCGTAAGTTTGGGCGTAAAGAATAATCCCTACCGCTCCAAGAACAGTCGAAATCGCGGTACCCAGAATGCGCATACGGTCAACATCGATGCCGCTGGAGGTTGTGAATAGCTGATTTTCACCTGCTCCGCTCATGGCTATCCCCATTTTGCTTCTGAAAAAGAGCCAGACAAAAAAGCACAACAGAGCAAATACCAAAATCAACCCAAGGGGGAGAGTAAAGTCTCCAATTTTGAAGGCTAACCAATGCAGCCATGCCGGCTGCGTTGACTGTACTACGTCTGGATTACTCAATAATCCCCCAAAGCTGCCTGAAAGACTGGCTGTGTTGCGCAAACCCTGCCCCTGTAGAGGCCAGCTAAGTTCACCGTTTTTGAAGGCGAGTGAGAGCCAAACGATGTTCATGAAGGCAATTACCGAAAAACCAACATAGGTGGAAACCGTCATTTCTGAGCCTTTGACTCGGTTGAGAAGTAAACCATAAAGCGTTCCCAATATCGTCGCCATGATGATTCCAAAAATGAGTGCGAGCAAAAGTGTCAACCAGGGCGCGCCAGCTCCTAAAACCTCGTTCCAGTTTCTGAGAAAACTGATTTCCATCGCAAAAACAGAACCTAAAAGTCCTGCCGAAATTCCCAAAGAAACGCCAAAATTCAATCCGATTCCACTTTGAATGCCCGGAACCATTGCTAATACCAAAGTTCCGTACATCAGCCAGCGCCTGACAACATCGCTAAATAATGCGGCTGGTGAAAACCCCAAAATTATGGAGACTACGACGAGGCAGATGAAAAACAGACCGATAATTAATCTTGGTAATCCGATGCTTTCGTAGATTTCTTTTATGGTTTTCATACGGCTTCCTCCTCTCTGACACCTGCCATGGCCAGACCAAATGCAGCATCAGAATCATCGGGTTTCATTACCGAGAAAACTTTTCCTTCGGAGACAATTGCTATGCGATCGCACAGAGATCTGAGCTCCACCAATTCTGAACTGATCATTACAATCGTTGTTCCCTGTTCACGATTAATTTTCGTAAGATACTCCAAAACCAATTTTTTCGCACCAATATCAATACCGCGTGTTGGTTCTGACACAATCAGAATTTTAGGGTCCATTGTTATAGCCATGGCAAGGCATACTGTTTGCTGGTTGCCTCCCGAAAGACTGCCGGCTGTCTGGGAAGGACCAGTGCAGCGGATATCAAACAATTTGATCATTTCCCGGGTGTGTTGATCCGCTTTGGCTTTATCCAAAATTTTCATTGGGCCGATGCGTCTTAGAAATTGATCCTTTATTTGCATTGCTGTAAATGTGATATTCCGCTCAACCGATTCGCCAAGCAACAAACCGACACCTCTGCGGTCTTCTGAAACAAAAGCAATATTATTGCGGAGGGCTTCACCCAATTTGCTGAGATCCAAGCGTTTCCCAAAAGCGAAAACATCCCCTTGCGTGTCGAAAAGACCTATAATGCCGTTGACAATGCCTATTTTGCCTTGTCCTGCCAAACCACCGAACCCAAAAATTTCACCTTCCCGGATTTTAATGTTCATGCCTTTCACGCGTTCTCCGGGCATGTCCACGTGATAATCTTTGAATTCGAGCGCAATTTTGTTATCTGACAAGTCCCGGCTTGCTAAAAGACTATCATCAACCAATTTATCGATTTGACGGCCGATCATAAGTTCGGCGATTTTTGTCAGAGTAATATCCTTGACATCTTTTCGAACGACAAATTCACCATCCCGTAAAATAGTCATGCTATCAGCCACAGCCATAACCTCGGTTAACCTGTGGGTGATGAAGATGATAGCAATTCCCTTTTTGGCAATCAATCGCATGATTTCCAACAAACGGTCCGCTTCTCCTTCGGTCAAAACCGCAGTGGGTTCGTCAAAAACAAGCAACTTTATGCCAGTTTTATCGATTTCACGGGCGATTTCGATAAATTGTTTATAACCAATCGGCATTCCTGCCACTTTAGCATATTCATCAATGTTCATCATCCCGATGCTATCCAAAGCCTTTCGGGCTTCTTTGGACATTTGTGTCCAATTCATCTTTTCAAGTAAATTGCCAAAAATCTTACTCAACGCGGTAGGTTCACCAATTTCTCTACCCAGCTTGATGTTTTCTGTGACATTGAATTCGGGGATAAGCATAAATTCCTGGTGAACCATGCCAATTCCACAGTTCATGGCAGTATGCGGACTGTCAATGGAGATTGATTCTCCATTTATCTGGATTTCGCCTTCAAATCCTCCTGTGGAATAAATAACGGGCATTCCAAAAAGAATATTCATCAAGGTGGTTTTGCCAGCGCCGTTTTCTCCGACCAGGGCATGGATTTCACCAGGCTTCACATTGAGGTTAACGCCTTTCAAAACCCGATTACCAAAATATTCCTTGGAAATATTTTTCATTGACAGCAAGTATTGATCGTCCAATGCTGTTTCTCCTTCTCTAATTTTCATAAAGAAGTGCCGGCTTGCAAAGCGCAAGCCGGCACTTTGTGGAGTTTAGTCGTTAATCAAAAGTGGTGTTCTTTGAGAAATCATAGTAAGGAGCCAGTAACATCAGGAAGTTGGGCAGATCAACCCCATCTTCATTGTAAGATGTTATGGTGATATCACCTACGTTTCTCGCTGCGGCAGCTTCGTTCAAGGTTTGCTTGAAGGCTTCCACGTCCCGAGGATTTGTGACCTCACCTTCTGCGAATTTGATTGCGTAGCGTACACCCGCGTCTATCATCAGCATATTGATGGGAACACCCCAGGTTGACATGCGGCCTTCCTGCCCCTTTTCTTTCAGCTTGATCGCGATTTGATCGAGCATGTACTGCACATCGCCTTCATGACCCTTGACATCAATGTTCAATGCCGCGGGATAGCCATGATAGGGGCTTGGGCAGCACTGCTGCGGATAAATCGCACCGTTTTCCCAGACGGTCCGGATCAGAGGTTCCTGCATGGCACAGTTTGTGGAGAAGAAGGCTGTGTCTTTGCCGTAGGTTGCGATCTGCCGTGGAACATCCTCAGTAATAAACTGCTGTGCGCCGGAGACGCCAGCGTCGCCGGTTGGATCTGGCGCGTTGACTTCAACCAGTTCGATCCCTAATTCTGCACAGGTTTCCTTCATGATCTCAAGCCGTCGCGCGATGGTCGCATAGGACAGATGGCGCGGGAATGAGTAGTGGATGAGGGTTTTTGCTCCCATTTGGGCTGCTAATTCGGGGATGGTTCGACCCATTGAAATCTCGTCGACCTGTAATACGATGTCTGCTTTTTCTGCGATGATTGGCGGATCTTCTGCAGGTACTCCGGCTATGAACAGCATGTCAGGTCGGGTTTCGCGGACCTTCTCAATGGCTGCCGCAGCTCCGGGGATGGCCTGCACAAATACGATTGCCTTCACCTCAGGATCAGACGCCATCTGCACTACCTGTGAAATGGTAGTTTCTGTTTCAGTTGAGAAGTTGTCAGGATAGGTGGCATGAACGATCAGATCACCATACTTGGCGATCTGGTTCATCGCTTCCTGATATTCTTCTTCACCCTGCGAGACAGTCCCGGTCATAATCCCAATTTTATAGGGCTTTTCCCCCGGTTCCTCTACTTTAGGCTCCGTCTCTCCAGTGGGTTGATCTGCTGGAGGTGCTTCTGTTGATCGGCAAGCTGTGGTTGAAAAAATCAACACAAAGCACATGATCAACAGTACCAGTTGAACCAATGACTTCTTGCTTTTCATCTATTACTCCTTATTTGATTTAGTTAAGGTTATGGCGAAATAGTTTTGCTTTTTGGGAAATATTACGACCAGCTCTCCACATAACCAGTCTGATATGTCCGAAAAGCTAACCGATCAAGCGGGCGGATCTTTGTGCCCACTTATTTCGATGTTATCATCTGCAAAAAAAACTGTCAAGGAAATTTTTCACAATTACTGAGATACGGTTAGTGATTGCTATATGTCAATTATTAGACGTGTTGCGCGTTGCAAATAGGTTTCATACGTGAAGATGCACTATAAGCGGTGTCCTGGTCTTGCGAGGTAGTTGCCCGTCAGGTCTCCATTCATTTCATACAGGACAATTTAGATTTCGCGGATGGACTAAAGCCCATCCGTACAAGGGGCTTGCTTCGTACGGTAGGGGTTTGCTCCCACTGCAACAGTCCTTTGATTCAGACATGGCGGATAGACCAAGGCCCATCCGTGCGGTCAGGTTTATTTCGTACGGTGGGGGTTTACTCCCACCGCGACCAGTCCTTTAATTCAGTAAAGCGGATGGACTAAAGCCCATCCGTACAGTGAAAGGTTTATTTCGTACGGTGGGGTTTACTCCCACCGTAACCAGTCCTTAATTCAGACTGGCGGATGGACCAAGGCCATCGGCCAAGTCGGTACTTCGTACGGTGGGGTTTACTCCCACCGCGACCAGTCCTTTTAATTCACAAAGCGGATGGACTAAAGCCCATCCGTACAAGGCTTCGTTCGTACGGTAGGGTTTCCCGCACGACCAGTCCTTTAATTCGGTCAGTAAAGCGCCCTGGTGAAGTAAAGCGGATGGACTAAAGCCCATCCGTACAAGGGGCTTTTCGTACGGTGAGGTTTACTTCCCACCGCGACCAGTCCTTGATGCAGACATAGCGGATGGACCAAGGCCCATCCGTACGGTCAGGTTACTTCATACGGTGGGGTTTACTCCCGCCGCGACCAGTCCTTTGATTCAGTAAAGCGGATGGACTAAAGCCTTACTCAGCGTACGGTGGGGGGTCATGATGCTGGGAGCGAAGCGAGCAGTATTCACTCCCACCGCGTTGGCTTGTTCAGAGTTTGCCTTCCGTAGTTGGCATAGTTATCCAACTTTCGATCCTGGCCTCCACGTTGCCGCAAGAATTTTGTCTCTTTTACCGAAAGAATGTAGCATTTGACCTCGTTGGTCGATAAAGATAAAATCATAAATTGAAAGGAAATCGCAGTTGTTTCTAAAGAAAACCGCTAATATCTGGCTTCCTATATTGATTATTCTTGCACTGATAGGCGCGACGGCTATCAATCTTCGTTTAGCTTCCACTTTTCAGTTACAGGATGATTTCGCTCCAAGATGGGTGGCAGCCAGGGAATGGATGTGAACCGGAGCCTCCCCATATAGTGATTCCACGCACCAAGCTACCCTCGACTTGTTGAAGGTGAACGGGAATGAACCTAACAGCTTGAGTCAAGGTCGTTTTTATGACCCTGCCTGGTATGTGCTTTTTTATCTGCCCATCAGCTTTGTTCCCTACACGATCGCCAGGGCAATTTGGATGACTTTTGTCGAACTGAGTTTGGTGCTCAGTGTGTTGCTCTCGATCCGGTTGGCGGGGTTGAAATTAAGCATTCCAGAACTCCTGATCATGTCATTATTGGTGTTGGTCTTCTATCCACTATTCAAGTCAATCCTGACGGTCAGTGTAAATGCGCCGTATGTCTTCCTCTCACTCCTTGCGGTTTATTTGTCGCGAGAAAAACAGGGCACTATGGCGGGGTTGCTCTTTGCAATCTGCCTTTGGATGGTCCCACCTAGCCTTTTCCTGGCTATCCTGTTCATGATTTGGCTGGGAGCGCGCAGAGACGGATCCCTGGCAAAGATCTACTTCAGCTCTCTTGCCTTTTTGGTTGTTGTGTCCCTGATCCTATTTCCGGGTTGGACATCTGAGTGGTTCGCGACCTATTTGCGGTTGTTCCCTGATTTCTCGTGGGTTCGAACGCCTCTGATGGTGGTGGGAGAATTATTTCCGGGTGCAAGCGCACAAATTGCAATCGCTCTGAGCCTGGTGACTTTGGTTATGATGCTCGTGGAGTGGTATGGCATCGGGGAGCGGGAAGGCCGCGCCTTTCATTGGAAGCTGATGTTGACCCTCAACCTGCTTTACTTATTTAATTTGACCTCAGAAGGCATCTACCTCATCTGGTTATTCGCTCCAATGTTCAGCGTTTATAAGTATTTGATAGAGAAATGGCGCGTTTCTGGTAGAATCATCGCTTGGGTAACAACCCTTACCTTGATTTTTGTTCATTGGCGTCGGTTTCAAATCACTCAAAATTGGCTGCCTGAGGAATCCGCTCTGGTCATCCTCTTGCTGCCTTTGTTAACAATGGTAGGCTTGCAGTGGTTTAGGTGGTGGGCGACCGTCAGCCCTAAGGCACTGATTGACTCAATAAAAATTTAAGGAGAAGTAAGACATGGCAAAGAAAAGAGTTGGCATATTAACTGGTGGTGGAGACGTCCCTGGTTTGAATATCGCGATAAAATCAGTGGTTCTAAATAGCCTTGATAGCGATTATGAGATCGTAGGTATTCGCAGGGGATGGCTTGGTTTGTTGAACTATAACATCGATGATGACAAAACCCATGAACTTTACATCAGGGAGTTGAACCCTGCGGTGGTACGCCGCGTGGATCGTACTGGCGGTACTTTCCTGCACACATCCCGCACTAATCCATCCAAAGTACGCGCCAAGGATACGCCTGAATTCCTCCTCAACAGCAAATGGGGAAAGGTTGTGGATGAACTGGAAGAAATCACCGATTACACGGACCACATCCTTAATGTGATCGATCACCTCAAACTTGATTCCCTGATCACTATTGGCGGCGATGACACTCTCAGTTATTCTAATCGCCTGGTAAAAGAAGGCGTTAAATTGAACGCGATTCCTAAAACAATGGACAACGACGTCCTCGGCACGGAATACTGCATCGGCTTCTCCACTGCTGTGACACAGGCAGTCAATCTGATCACTAATTTCCGCACTTCCATCGGTTCGCATGAGCGTATTGGAGTGGTGGAGCTCTTCGGGCGTAATTCTGGTGAAACCGCCCTGATCACTGGCTATCTGAGCTATGTAGACCGTACAATCATCTGCGAGGTTCCTTTCAACACGCAAGAAGTAGCTGAGCTGTTGGCATCAGATAAGCGCAACAGCAAGTCATATTACTCTTTGTGCGTCATTTCTGAAGGAGCTCATACTGATAGTGGTGAAATCGTTGAATGGGGTGCGCCAGATGCGTATGGTCACCGCAAACTTGGAGGTATTGGGGAGGTACTTTCGGATCAGATCAAAATCCTCACCGGAAATAATACTATGTATCAGAAACTTGGCTACCTGGTTCGCAGTGGTCCTGCCGATATGCTTGATCGCATGGTTGCCATGAACTATGGTGCACTGGCTATGCAATTGACAATGAAAAATGATTTTGGTCATCTGGTAGGTATTTTAGACGGTAAATATTCCATTGTCCCGATTGAGACGGTTATTAGCGGTAAGCGCCAAGTGGACGTTGATTTGTATTATGACAAGAAGAACTATCGTCCCAAGGTCAAGAATATTCTGGGTTTGCCGATGTTCCTTCATTAGGGTTTAATAAAAGCCTGCGGCTTGTCCGCAGGCTTTTTGGTGCCATTATGAGTGCTGAATTGCAAGGTGTTTCCAATCAGCGCTACGCGTTGATCCCTAGAGTGTTGATATTTCCGGTCAGTGAGACGGGTCAGATTTTGCTGCTTGAAGGCGCGCAGGATAAAAAGATTTGGGCTGGTTATTGGAACGGCTTGGGCGGGCATGTGGAAAAAGGTGAGTCCATCCTGACAGCCGCAAAACGTGAACTGCTCGAAGAAAGTGGTTTGGTTGCAGACAAATTGATTTTTTGCGGTCAGGTATTGGTGGACACAGGTCTGGACCGCGGAATCATCTTTTTTGTCTTCAAGGCAAAACAACTCCAAGGTGAATTGAGAGCTTCAGATGAGGGCAGGCTGGCGTGGTATTCGCTGCGCAGTGCTTTAAAACTAAAACTGGTTGAGGATCTCTACACCCTTTTGCCACTTGTAATGCGTCAACGGGCGAATGGGCGACCTTTTTGGGGGCATTATCATTATGACGAGCGAGGTCAATTGGTGATGTCATTCACCAGTTAATTTTTCCAGAAAAACCAACAGAGTATCTCCGTATTTGCGGGAATCAAACACCCGCAAGTTTGTATACGTTTTTTCAACCCACTCCAATGGATTGATCTGAATGATAACCTGTCCATTATCGCTTAGAATAGGGGGATTCTGATTGATTATGTCAATGGCTCTCTCCCACAATCCTTTATACTGGGGCGGAGCAACGTAAATCAGGTCAAATTGTGGATCATTCTGGCTCGAAAGCCAACTAAACGCGTCTGCCTGAAATACGCTCGCTTTCCCTTCAAAATGTGTTACTGCGAGGTTTTCCCGGATGGTTTTTACTGCCAGCCGACTGGTATCGAGAAAAGTTACTTCCCTTGCTCCCCGGCTGAGTGCTTCAATCCCTACTGCGCCTGTGCCTCCAAAAAGGTCCAGCATCCGCACATCAAGAATCTCACCTCCCAGTATATTGAATAGCGCTTCTTTTACCTTGTCAGTGATAGGACGAGTGGTATCCCCAGGCACATGTTTGAGCCGTAACCCCTTGGCAGAGCCCCCGATAACACGCAGTGTACCCATCCGATGCTCAAATTCGCCTGGCTGGCAAGCCAAGTTTGTGATGCATGTATTCAATCGTCTGGTTCAGTCCGTCGCGCAGCTCCACTTTTGGCTCCCAGCCCAAAATGGTTTTGGCGCGAGTAATGTCTGGCTGACGGCGCTGCGGATCATCCCCAAGTGTTTCGGCATACTCTGTGATGACTCCGCTGGGATTGTGGCAGAGCTCGTTGATGATCAAGGCAAAGTCCTTGATCGACGTTTCTTCCGGATTGCCGATGTTGACCGGCATGTGCTCATCGGTCATCATCAGGCGGTAAACACCCTCGATCAGGTCACTGACGTAGCAAAAACTGCGGGTTTGCTCGCCGGTGCCATAAATGGTCAGTGGCTCTCCTCGCAGGGCTTGTTGGATGAAATTTGGCACAACCCTGCCATCATCCAACCGCATTCTGGGACCAAAGGTGTTAAAAATGCGAACAATGTGCGTTTTCACACCGTGCACGTTGTGGTATGCCATGGTTAGGGCTTCCGCAAAACGCTTGGCTTCGTCGTACACAGATCTTGGTCCAATCGGATCGCAATTTCCCCAATAATCTTCGCTTTGAGGGTGAACAGTGGGGTTCCCGTAAACTTCGCTGGTTGAAGCCAGCAAAAAACGCGCTTTGTGGGCTTTCGCCAAACCCAGGCTATTGTAGGTTCCAAGTGCTCCGGCCTTCAGGGTCTGGATTGGCAGATTGGGGTAACCCAGCGGCGATGCCGGATTGGGGCTGGCGGGCGAAGCGAAATGCAGGATGTAGTCGAGGGGTTCATCAACCTTGATGAATCCAGAAACATCCTGCTGTATCAGTCGGAAGTTTGGGTTACCCTCAAGATGTTGAAGATTTGCGCGGTCGCCGGTTACAAAATTGTCGAGACCGATCACCCGGTGACCTTCAGCCAACAGACGGTCAGTCAGATGCGAGCCCAGAAAACCAGCAGCGCCAGTAAGTAATATGAGCATAAGTACCCTTTCAGTATATGCCAGGGTTTCGGGTATAATCATGACCCTGAACAAGTGAGAATTATAGCATGCCCGAACACGATCCAACCAATTCGCTAAATCCAACCACCAAGGCGCTCGAAGCATTACTTTTTGCAGCACCTGGTTTGAGCTCCGTCGAGCAATTAAGCCAGGCGTTGAGCATTTCAAAGTCTGAGGTAGAGAAATCGCTGGAAGCCTTATCTGCCCATCTTACTTTGGAGCATGGTCTGCGCCTGCAAAAGATCCATAATCAATACCAGCTCATCACGGCACCCGAACATGCTGAAATGATTGAAAAATTTCTCGGGCTGGAGGTTACTTCCCGCCTGACACAGGCAGCGCTGGAGGTGCTGGCGATCGTGGCTTACAAACAGCCTGCTACCCGGCCGGAAATTGACTCCATCCGTGGTGTCAATAGCGACGGTGTGGTGAAGAGTTTACTCGCCAAAGGCCTGATTGAGGAACTGGGACGTTCTGAAGCAATTGGACGTCCGATTCTTTACGGCGTGACCAATGAGTTTTTCCAGCATTTCGGTCTTGAATCGCTTGATCAACTCCCCGCGGTTGATCTTGAAGGGCTGTTAGCTCCCAAGCCATCATCCGAAGCGGAAGAAACGAGGCTTTTAAAAGACTGATGGAAGAACGCGTTCAAAAGATCATGGCTTCTGCGGGTTTGGGCTCGCGCCGTGCCTGCGAAAAGTTGATCGAGTCTGGTCATGTAAAGGTGAATGGAAAAGTTATCCACCTTGGCGACAAAGCCGATCCGTCTAAAGATACGATCACGGTCGATGGCAAACTGCTACGGGTTTCTGCCGAGCGGATTTATATCGCCCTGAACAAGCCCAAGGGTTACCTCTCTGATATCGACGAGAACCATCCCAGGCCCACCGTCAATGACCTGATTGGCATCTCTGAACCGCTTTTCGCGGTTGGGCGCCTGGATCTCGACAGCGAAGGTTTGATCCTGATGACCAACGATGGCGAATTGGCAAACCGTCTGACCCATCCGCGCTATCACCACGAGAAGGAATACGAGGTCTTCGTACTCAAAACTCCAGACCAGGAACAGCTTGAAATCTGGCGCCGTGGTGTCGTCCTGGAGGATGGCACCCGCACACTGCCCGCGCAGGTGGAGATTATGGGCAGCTATAGCAACGGAGCCTGGCTGCGGATCATTATGTTTGAGGGCAAAAAACGTCAGATCCGGAAAGTAGGTGCGCGCATTGGACTGCCAGTTTCGCAGATCAAACGAGTGCGCATAGGCACGCTCAGGCTGGGAAGGCTTAAATCCGGCGAATGGCGCAACCTGACCCAACGCGAAGTCTACCAGCTCCGAAAATCAGCCGGGTTGATAAAAGACGAGCCGAAGTAACTCTTCGCCAGAGAGAAACAAAGAAAAAGCGCGAGAACCGCGCTTTTTTCTATGTCTTATGATATTAGATATCCTTTAGTTCAGTCGGAATGCATTTTTAGCCCAATTCGGTTGGCTAATCACTGCAAGCAGAGCCGTAGCTTTAGAAGCACGAGATTTTTTACTACTACGAACCTTCGGTGACGGCTTCAGCAAGTCCATTGGCTAAAACCTCCTGTAGTTTTACAGATACCTCCGGGCTGATTGGATCCGTACACTCTTCACGATCCATACGGCGGATGTAGCGCTTCAGGTCTTCCAATTCCACTACCGGGTACGGCGCTTTTGAAACGTCCCCAAGCTGGGTTTCTTTCAGGTAGACCACCATGATTGGTTTCAATTCAGGATGCATTTCCGGCGGGATGCCTTTTTCAGTCAGATATTTGGTCAATGTTGCAGAAGCTTCAGCGACTTCCTTGTCGGGTTTGCCTACGGTATCCTGCCCCATTATTTTCTGGATGCGATTTTTTGTCTTATGAACCCATTTTCCATCTTGGTAGCTGATATCTCCGGTAGCGTTGACTGGGATCGGCATCCACAGACGGCAGGGACCGAGCAAGAGCATTGGTACAGGCGAACTGTAAACATAATACGTGTATTCATGCCGCAATTTTTCAAAAGCAGAGCCCAGAATCTCGTCATATCTCGGGGATCGTCCATAGCGATTTACGAAATTCAAACCAATTTGTGTCAGAAGAAAGCCGACAATCAGGCAAATATAGGAATATAGAATTTGCGACATATCTTTTTGAAAAGCAAAATAGAGACCTAAGCCCAATACACCCAGGCTTGTGAAGGTCAAGAGATTGCCAATAAGTTTATTGCGCTTAATTTGTTTATCGTTTCTGACTAATTTCATTTTAACTCTCCGTTTTCCGAGATAGATTTTTTCAAGCCTGGCAATAAGTCGGCATCAATCGCCTGCACTGCTTGGGCTATCGCGCTCACCATGGTTTTTGCATCCGAGCGTCCGTGTCCCACAAATACCAGCTCATTTAACCCCAACAGCGGCGCTGACCCAATTTCTGCTGGATCCATCAACTGCTGCACCTTGTTGAAGGCGGGTTTTGCCAGCAATGCGCCTATCTTGGTCCGGGTGCTGCTCATCAATTCATCCTTGAGCGTGCTCATGATCAGTTTGGCAACTGCTTCAATTGACTTGAGGATCACATTCCCAGTGAAACCATCCGTTACCGCCACGTCGACGGATCCGCCAAACAGCTCCTTACCTTCTATATTACCAACAAAGCCGGGCACCTGTTCTTTAAGCAGTGGGTGTGTCGCCTTAACAAGTTCATTGCCCTTGCCTTCTTCCTCACCGTTGGCGATCAAACCGATGCGAGGTTCGGTCACTCCGAGCATCAACCTCGCAAAGACTGACCCCATTTGTGCAAATTGCACCAAAAATTCTGGTCTGCATTCCGCGTTGGCGCCAACGTCCAGCAGAACGCTTCTACCGCCTTTTACCGGCAATGTGGCACACAGACTTGGTCGGATCAGGCCCGGGATCAAGCCGAAGATCTTGGTACCAAAGTACATCGCCATGCCGGTATTCCCTGCGGTTACGAAAGCCTGGGCTTCACCATCCTTTACTAACTGCATTCCGACAGCCATCGTATTTTGCTTCTTGGCGCGGGCTTCCTGAATGTGTTCGCTCATCTCGAGCCACTCTGGCGCATGCACCACCCGCACTCCCTCAAGGTCCTGGTTTAGTTTTTTTAATTCAGTGGTAAGCTGAACTTCGTCGCCGACCAGGATAACGTTGATCCCAAATTCCTTGCTCGCAGTTACTGCCGCTTCCACTTCTGGAAAGGGGCAGTTATCACTGCCCATCGCGTCCAAAACAATTGTTTTTTTCAACCTATACCTCAGTTCTGGCTCCGCGTTCTTGACAAAGACCGCGGAACCGGTATAATTCAATCTCTGTTTGCGCTGGTGCTGGAATTGGCAGACAGGCGTGGTTGAGGGCCACGTGCCGCAAGGCGTGAGGGTTCAACTCCCTCTCAGCGCATTCGAAAAGAGCAAGCAATTGCTCTTTTTGTTTTTAAGGAAATGCCCGGCGTAACCATGTCAATGGATTGACAGGTGTGCCCTGGATATCCACTTCAAAGTGCAGGTGCGGACCAGTCGAGCGACCGGTTGTACCAATAAAACCAATTAACTGTCCGGCTTCAACAACAGCGCCCTGTTCCACCAAAATTTCTTTCAGGTGCATGTAGATCGTGTACACACCCAGTCCATGATCGATCACGATGCTGTTTCCTCGCACCACCTGGTCCGGAAAAACGCCAATAACTGTTCCAACAGCAGGTGCATAGACGTCGATCCCACCGCGATAGCCCAGGTCCAGCCCGGTGTGATAATAAACGCCCGGGTCGTCATTGTAGGTGCGCCGGCTGCCAAATTGTGAGATGATGTTGTCAGGGTCCTGCGTCGGCGGATACCACAGCCCTTCCCATAGCTGCGCTGGGGTCACGGGCAAAACGATGCTCTTAAACTTAGCGTTTTCAGCTTTCTCTGCCTCAGTACCGATTGATTCCGGGTCCACCTGCAGCGGTTTGTCGATCTGAAAATTCCCGGAACTGATCATCACCAACTGGTC
>JAXGPH010000032.1:0-15989 GCA_040767065.1 Anaerolineaceae bacterium
CTTTCGACGATTAGATGATTATCCCATCATGCTAAAAATAGCCTATAATAGATATAGCAAGGTATTGACAACATAGAACATAGAGTTAAAATAGTTGAGGTGTAAACTAGGCTCTCAAATGGATTAATAATGCAACAGACCAAGTTCGAGCTGTATGAATCGCTTAAGTCGATTTTTCTCCATATCGACAATCACGAGAAGGCATTTCTCAGTCGATACGGCTTGAATGTTCCTCGTTTTTACGTACTTATGCATGTTGAGAATAACCCAGGAATCAATTACATTCTCCTGAGTGATTTGCTGCTCTGCACAAAGAGCAACACGACGCGTATTGTCAGGGGGATGCAGAAAGATGGACTGATCACCCGTGAGGTAGATCCCGATGATCGGCGCAGTTATCGGCTTACCTTGAGCAAAGCAGGCCGCGATTTGTTTGACCGCGTTTACCCCGACTACAAAATACTAGTTGATGGGTTAATGTCCAGGCTTGATAAGGCAAAACTTGAAGATTACCTTAAAGCAAGCTCAGAAATTGAAAACACCCTGACCCCCAACCGGGCAGAACCAGTCCCAGGTTAATCTTCCCAGGCAGGAGATCAGGATGCAAAGAAAAAAACCTGGCAATAATGCCAAACCAATTCTATTCAAAAGGAGTAAGAAATGAAGAAAAGCTATCTATTGATTGCAATCGCGTTGGTTGCAACTCTGTTGCTCGGTGCCTGCGGCACTCCAACAGAGACCCCTGTTGTCGAAACGGAACCCCCAGTGGTTGAAGAACCCACCGAAGTTCCCACGGTTGAAGAGCCCACCGAAGTTCCCACGGTTGAAGAACCTGTTGCCACCCTGCGTATTTGGGCTGACGAACAGCGTGCCCCCGTCCTGAGTGAACTCGGAGCACAGTTCAAAGCAGAATACAATGTGGATGTAGTGGTTGAGAACATCTCTGGTATCCGCGATCAATTCCTCGTGGCTGCCCCCGCTGGCGAAGGTCCAGACATCATCGTGCTTGCCCACGACCAACTGCCTGCCCTCATCGCATCTGGTCTGATCGCTGAGATCGACCTTGGCGCCAAAGCTGCAGATTTCGACCCCGAATCCCTGAAAGCTTTCACCTACGAAGGCAAACTCTACGGCATGCCCTATGCCCGTGAGAACCTCGGCTTTTTCTACAATGCCGACCTGGTCGAAGAAGTCCCCACCACCTGGCAGGGCGTCTATGACCTCTCCAAGACCCTGATCGAAGAAGGTAAAGTTCAATACGGTATCGTTTTGGGCGGCACTACCTATGATGCCTATCCCTGGATGACTTCTCAGGGCGGTTACGTTTTCGGCCTTGACGAAAACGGCGATTACGACCCCACCGATATTGGTGTTGGCTCTGAAGGCATGATCAAGTTCGGTGAAATGGCTCTGCAGTGGAAGAACGACGGTATCCTTTCGGATAACCTCGACAACACCACCGCTAAATCCATGTTCCTGAATGGCGACGTTGCCTTCTTTATGAATGGTCCCTGGGAAATCAATAACCTGAAAGAATCCGGTTTGAACTTTGGCATCGCCAAATTCCCCGATGGTGGCTATCCCTTCCTGGGTGTTCAGGGCTTTGCAGTCAATGCAATGTCCGAGAACGTTCTGCTCGCACAGACCTTCCTGACCGAATTTGTCGCAACTGAAGAAGCTATGCTGGCTCTCTACGAAGCCGACCCCCGTAGTCCTGCTTATCTGCCTGCTGCAGCTAAGATCGACGATCCTTACTTGAAGGCAATTGCCGAAGCTGGTGAGAATGCCGTTCCAATGCCCGCCATCCCGGAGATGGGTGCTGTCTGGTCTGACTGGGGCAATGCTCTCACCTTCATTTTCGACGGTTCCAAGACCCCCGAACAGGCATACACCGATGCCGCCAATAATATCCAGATTGCCATTTCTTCCAAGGGTATGGTCAACGTTCCTGGTTCTTACCAGACCAAAGTTGGCTGCGCCTCTGACTGGATGCCTTACTGCGCTCAGACCGCTTTGACCTTGGGCGAAGATGGCAAGTACACCGGCACCTTCACCATCCCCGCTGGCGACTACGAATGCAAAGTTGCCCTCGACGGTGGCTGGGCAACCTCTTATGGTGACGGAGATGCTAACTACAAGTTCACTGTTACCGCTGATGGCGATGTAACCTTTATCTTCGATCCCGAGACACACGTACTCGAGATCATAACTCCGTAATCTCGTATTTCAAGAGGAGTCCGGTTTTTCCGGACTCCTCTCTTTATTCTTTGGAAAGGAGAGGCAGTAAATGAATACTCTTGACGCTTCCAAAGCTAATCTCGCCAAAAAAACTATTACCAATATTAGCAACCTGGCTACTATCATCCTGGTTGCTATTGTGGATGTGGCACTGGCTTGGCTAACAATTAAGCTTTTTGGTCTCGGTTATTTTCCAATTGGTATCTGTCTGATCATTATTATTGCGATGATTTCTGTTGCGTTTTTGGTGCCCAAAGCTCACATGTTCAAATGGATGGCAGTTGGATTGAGCGCCTGGCTGCTTTTTTCTATTTTTCCGATTGTTTATACGATTTACAATGCTTTTACCAATTATGGTGACGGTCATCTTATCACGCAAGCGCAGGCTATCGAACAAATCCAGGCGCAAACCTATTTACCCGAAACCGGAAAAGCCTATCAGTGGATTGCATACCGCTCCAATGATAACAAATATTTGCTCTGGCTTAAAGATGCCGAGGGCAATACGAAACTGGTTACCCAGGTTGGCATGGAAGGTGATGCTGAGATTCCGGTTGTCAGTGGAGAAAATGGCATCGGTGAGCTTGACGCGGAGGGAGCCCCAATCACTATCGAAGGCTACAAACGCCTTAACCGTATCGAAGCCGCTACGGATAAAAACCTGACTAAAATCAAGTTTGGTGATCCGGAACACACCATACAGGTGCGGTCCCCAACCGAGGCTGCGGAGCTTCTGCCTCTCTATACCTATGACCCGGAAACCAACACATTTACCCATGCAGTCACTGGTATGGTTTATTATGATAAGGAAGGCACGTACACCGCGAAAAATGGAGATCAACTGATCCCTGGTTATTCCGCCTTTATTGGAACGAAAAATTTTGTCACGTTCATCAACAGCCCCGGTTTGCGCGGACCTTTGGTGACGATTGTGATCTGGAACTTCCTGTTTGCCACCTTCAGTCTCTTGCTGACCTTCTCTCTGGGCTTGCTGATTTCGATTATTTATGGCGACCCCAACTTTAAGGGCAAGAAAATTTTGCGGTCTCTCTTACTAATCCCTTACACCATCCCCAGCCTGATCACCATTTTGATTTGGCGCGGTATGTTCAATCCGGATTTGGGTATCATCAACCGCATGCTTGAGAGCGTCCTCAATATTTCACCCCGCTGGTTCACCGAACCCTGGCTTGCTCGTGCCGCACTGTTGATCGTCAACACCTGGCTCGGCTATCCCTATTGGATGCTTGTCACCAGTGGCGCACTCCAATCCATCCCCCATGATATTTACGAGGCTGCTGAAATTGACGGTGCCAGCGGCTGGCAGAGTTTCAGGAGCATCACCCTGCCCCTCCTGCTTGTGAGCGTTGGTCCTTTGATGATTTCTTCCTTCATCTTCAACTTCAACAACTTCAATCTGATCTATGCCTTTATCAACGGCGGTCCGCCAATTCCAACGGCAACCACCCAGGCTGGATACACGGATATCATCATCAGCTACGTTTACAACCTGGCATTCGCCAGCGGGCGCGGCGTGCAATACGGATATGCCTCCGCGATTTCGCTGGTTTTGTTCTTGCTGATCGCGGTCATGTCTTTGCTGCAATTCAGGTTCACAAATATGTGGGAGGAGGTTAGCGAAAATGTCTAAACAACCATCATCCATCAAACGTAGTCGAACCATCGGTTTGGTCTGGCGCTGGGCTCTGGCTGTTGTCTTGATCCTCTTCAGTATTTTCCCGGTATTGTGGATCGTTTCCGCTTCCATTAACCCAGTGAACGACCTGGCAAATCAGAAATTGATTCCGGATAATTGGAGTTTTGACAACTTCCGCCAATTGGTGACGAATCCGATTTTCCCCTTCTTCACCTGGCTGAAAAATTCGATGATTATTTCGACAACTTCCACTTTACTAACCCTATCTCTGACCACGCTGGCAGCTTTTGCATTTTCGCGCTTCCGCTTCAAGGGTCGGCAAAGCATGCTTAAGGCTATCCTCCTCATCCAAAGCTTCCCGAATCTGCTGGCGATCGTCGCTTTGTTCACCATCATCAAGCAGATCGGAGATGTCGTCCCGTTCTTTGGGCTCAACACCTATGCCGGCTTGATCCTGGTCTATTCCGGCGGTGCCATGGGCATGAACATCTGGCTAATGAAGGGTTACATGGATACCATCCCGCGGGATATCGACGAATCCGCGCATGTAGACGGCGCAACCGACTGGCAGGTCTTCTCCAAGTTGATTTTGCCTCTGCTGCGCCCAATTTTGGTCGTCATTTCAATTCTGAGTTTTATTGGCACTTACGGCGAGTTTATTATCGCCCGCACCCTGCTCACTCAGCGCGAGATGCAGACAGTCATGGTGGGCTTGCAGATCTTCACAGCCGGGCAATATACTAAGAACTGGGGCGTCTTTGCTGCCGGTGCCTTGATTGCCGCTCTGCCGATCATGATCATCTACTTGATTCTGCAGGATCAAATCGTCGGCGGGCTGACTCAGGGAGCTGTCAAAGGTTAGACCCAATACCTTATGTTCTGTTTGTTTGGGCGGTCGTTTTATGGCCGCCCTTTTTTGATCCTTTCCCCCTATTTTTTGTGCAAACTCATTCAAAATAGACTCTTTTCTTTGAAATATTCAATGAGAACCTTCTGAATTTAGTTCTGATGGACATTTCCTGGGTCTGACTGAGTGACCTAAGCTTCCCATTGGGGGAGCAGATTTCAACGATGACACGGATGGAAGACTGAAGAGGGTCTTTGTCCTTGCTGTTTTTGGTGGGTTGGCTATTTTGATGTTATGGCAGGGCGAGATACTGCGACGCCTATCCACCCAACAAAAGAAGTCTTGGTAGGGCGGAATGCGCTTCGTTTGCGCACTCCGCCAAGTAAACCAATGTTTCCGCCGAGTTAATTAATGTCGGAGTGAGTCCGCATGCGGTGTGTGTTAATCAGAGGCTGCAGGGCGGTCTCATTACACAGCTCCGCCGGTACTTTGTCCTACCTACATTTACCACAGGATCAAATCGTTGGCGGGCTCACCCAGGGAGCTGTAAAAGGCTAAGTTTAGTATCAAGTATCTAAAGAGGATCGAAACCCTCTCTTTTTTATATTCCTGCCAATTTTTTACAACAACAAGCTTTATTCAGTGCCTGTAGGGCGGGATTGGAAGCACAAAAGATCCCCCCAACATAGGGTCTGCAGTGCTTCCAATCCGCCACCAAGCATCCATTGGCGGATTGAGGAGGGATAAAGGTAACTAAGTGTTTATATTGAGATCCTCCTCAATCTCGCCACAGGTCAAACATACGTATTCGGTAAATTGGGCAGGCTGTATCCCACGGCACCAAGTATCTTACAAAAGCGCAAAGTGCCGTGGTTTTTACCGTGTCAATTTTGCACTTTGTGACTCTATTCCGGATTAGATTCGATTTTATTCAGTCAGGATGGTAATGCCAGATCCGGAGGTGACGGTGCCGATCTGCCACATGGGGATTGCGCGCGCGTCGGCTTCCGCCTGGAATTGTACGGATTTCTCCTCCGGTACGGCAATCAAAAGCCCGCCGCTGGTTTGGGGGTCGTAGAGGAGGGTCTGAAGATTGACGGAAAGCTCGCCTTCGATGGTGACTTTTGGGCTGAAGTAGAGCAGGTTGTCGGCAGCTCCGCCCGGGAAAGTGTATGCAAGCGCAAATTTCTGAGCAGCTTTCATCAGGGGGATGCTGGGGTAGTGGATGCGCAGGGCGACCCCGCTTGCCTCAGCCATCTCGGTGGCGTGACCAAGAAAACCAAAACCGGTGATGTCGGTGGCAGCGTGGAGGGAAAAGTCGACCGCCAGTTGAGCAGCATCACGGTTGAGGAGTTTCATCCAGACAACAGCATCTTCGAGTTCGTCAGGGGAGGTTAGACTGCTTTTGAGGGCTGTGGTGATGACACCTGCACCAAGAGGTTTGGAAAGAAAGAGGCGGTCGCCAGGGCGCAGGCCGGATTTGGTGAGGATCTGGTGGTTTTGGACAATGCCAAGGGCGACGAGACCGAATTTGGGTTCGTCATCCTTGAGGGAGTGCCCGCCTGCGATGACAACGCCCGCTTCGAGGGCTTTTTCGGCGGCACCGCGAATGATGGCTTGGGTGAAGTCGAGCGGGAGAGAGGCGGGGAGAGCGGAGACATTAAGGGCAAAAATGGGCTTGCCTCCCATGGAGTAGACGTCTGAAAGCGAATTGGCGGCGGCAATAGCCCCGTAATCGTAGGGATCGTCGACGACAGGCGTGAAGATGTCCACTGTGGCTACTAGCGATTGGTTGTTGTCGATACGCCAAACAGCAGCATCATCGGCAGCATCGAGACCGATGAGAAGATCAGGGTATGCCTGACCCTGAAAGGTTTCTTTGATTGGCAGCAGAACCTGCGCCAGCGTTTCCGCGTCGACTTTGGACGCTCAGCCTGAACAGGATGAGAGCGAAGTCAAGCGGATGGGTGGTTTGTTAGTCATGGGCCTAATCATACCTGATTTTGCTGTGTTTTGTAGGTAAAAAATGTATAGATGTGAAGAATGTGTAGAGGGTTTGTGGAAGGAATCGGTTGAAGTGATGTGTGAAGTTTTGTAGAATCAAAATCATTAGTAAAAAGGACTAAAGCAAAAACACTTTTCACATTTCTGGAAGTAGGTTTGGTGACAATCATTGTGCTTGGAGCTTGTTCTTCTGGCGGAGAGGCGCTGGTAGTGCAAGAAGTTACGGCAAGTGAGATTACAGGCGCTGAGATGGAAGCGCTGATTAAGGAAAAGATTGAAGATGAGCACACGCTCGAATTTATCCTTGAGCAGGAAAAACCGCAGAGAAGTGGTCGGAAACTTTGGACCAGATGATCCAATATGGGGCAAAGATCAGCCTGGGAGAGAAGACTCTGATCATCGACTTGTTGGTAAATCGAAACAAGTAAAACCAAAGTTGGTAATGAACAAAACCGGGCTCTTGGAATTTCGGCTTTTATGTGTGGATTGTAAGAGTTTGGAAGCAGCGTTAGACTAGATTGCCGCGACAAGAAAGAGCAAAGAAACCCCAAAGTGCGCGCTTGGAAGCAAACTATATTATAATATGCGGATAAACGCATATAAGGAGTTTGTTTAATGAACAGGGGACATCTGGACGAAGAATTGAAGTTGCTGCATGAAAGGATTTGTCCGGCGTTGGGCCATCCGCTTAGGATGAAGATCCTTTATCTTTTGGAAGATAAAGTAATGAACGTGGGCGAGCTAACCCAAGAAATGGGAATTCCACAAAGCTCTGTGTCGCGGCATTTACGCGTGCTGCGCGAGAGGGGTTTCGTTCGGGCAGAGCGGCAAGGAACAACGATTTGGTATGCATTGGCAGAACCGGAATTGGCTACTGCAATCGATATTTTACGCAGGATCCTGGGCAGGCAGCTTGAAAGCCATGTGGATCAGGCACAAAAAATTTTAGGGAATGATTCGGAGGAAGAATAAATGAAAGTCGTTATTATTGGCGGAGTGGCAGGCGGGGCAAGTACGGCGGCGCGATTGCGTAGGGTGGATGAAGAGGCGGAGATCATAATGCTGGAAAAGGGACCGTTTGTCTCTTTTGCAAATTGCGGATTGCCATACTACCTGAGCCGCACCATCAACGAGCGGGAGAAGCTCTTGGTGACCACGCCCGAGAGCCTTAAGGCAACACTGAATATTGACGCGCGCACCAACAGCGAGGTAATCTCAATCGACCGGGAAGCAAAGAGCGTGCTGGTAAGGGAACATCCCGGGGGCAGGGAGTACAGGGAAAGCTACGACAAGCTGGTGCTGGCTCCCGGAGCAGAGCCCATCATCCCACCGCTGCCAGGCGTGAACCTTGAAGGCGTTTTTGTGTTGCACAACATTCCTGAGCTAGACGCGCTGGACGCCTACATCCAGGCAAAGGAGGTAAAGCGTGCCGTTGTGATCGGCGGCGGGTTCATCGGCTTGGAAGTCGCGGAAAACCTTGCGGAAAGCGGAATTAATGTCAGCATCGTGGAAATGCTCAACCAGGTGATGGCGCCGATTGATTACGAACTAGCAGTGGAAGTGCATGAGCACCTCGCGCTGCACGGGATAAGTTTGGTATTGGGGGATGGACTAAAGGCTATTGAGAAGGTGGGCGGCAGTGGAACCCTCAAGGTACAGACCGCCAGTGGAAAAGAACTGGAAACTGACCTGGTCGTCCTGGCAATTGGGGTGCGACCAAATACAAAGCTGGCGAAGGAAAGCGGGATTGAGGTTACTCCGAGGGGATATATCGTCACAAACGAACGCATGCAGACGCCCGATCCTGATATTTATGCGGTGGGAGACGCCGTGCAAGTGAAGTCAGCCATTACCGGTCAACCGACATCGTTGGCGTTGGCAGGACCAGCAAGCCGGCAGGGGAGAGTGGCGGCGGACAACATCGCTGGCAGGGATATGACATTTAAAGGCGTAAGAGGGACATCAGTAGTCAAGGTGTTCAATCTGACCGTGGCGTCAACGGGTTTGAACAGCCGGCAATTGCAGCAGGCTGGCCTGGCATTCGAGTCGGTAACAACGCACAACAACAATCATGCCAGCTATTATCCGGGGGCATCGCCGATCCATCTAAAGCTATTCTTCGGACCTGAGGGGCAGATTTATGGCGCCCAGGCAGTCGGAACGACCGGCGTGGAAAAACGCATCGATGTGATTGCGACGGCAATGCATGGGAAATTGACCGTGTTTGACTTGGAAGACTTGGAACTGAGTTACGCGCCACCTTTTGGCTCGTCGAGAGATCCAGTGAACAATATTGGGTTTACAGCTGCGAACCTGCTGCGGGGAGACTGCCCTGTGAAGCATTGGGACGAGGTCGCAGCACTGGACAGCGAAGAATGGTTTAAGTTGGATGTGAGAGAAGAAGAAGAACTGGCTGTGGGAAAAGTGGAAGGCTCACGCAACATCCCGCTTGGTGAATTGAGAAGGCGGTTGACTGAACTGCCGAAAGACAAGAAGATCCTGGTTAATTGCGCAACCGGGCAGCGTTCTTATTTTGCCACACGCCTGCTACGCCAGAAGGGTTTTGACGCCTACAACCTTACTGGGGGATATAAGACGTATGCCTTAGGGTCCGCGGCACCCATAGAACCAAAGCTGATGGAGGTAAAACCGGTGGTGAATGTGGAAAAAGAAGAACAAAAAGTCGTAACAGGAGGCAATCAGTACCAACTTGACGCCTGCGGATTGCAGTGCCCGGGGCCGATCATGAAGCTTTACACGAAGATTAAAGAAATGGAAGATGGCGACCAGGTGGCGGTGAAGGCAACGGATATGGGGTTTGCCCGGGATGTGGAAGCGTGGGCAAAGTCGACCGGCAATAAGTTGTTATCACTTGAGATGAAGTCGGGAGAAATAACGGCAGTCGTGCAAAAGGGTACAACAGAGGTAGCATCAGCGCCAGTGAGTGAGACCCAGGCACAAAAACACACCAAAGGGGAAGACCTGACGATGGTAGTGTTCTCCGGAGAACTGGATAAGGCGATCGCGGCGTTCATTATTGCTAATGGATTTGCATCCATGGGGCAGCAGGCAACGCTCTTTTTCACTTTCTGGGGTCTTAACATCCTGAAGAAGCCTCAGGCTCCCGCTCTCAAGAAGACATTTATCGAGAAGATGTTCGGCTGGATGCTGCCAAGAGGGGCTAATAAGCTGAATCTTTCGCAGATGAACATGATGGGAGCAGGCGCAGCAATGATCAAGGGTATCATGCGGAAACACAACGTAGATTCCCTGCCCGAGATGATTAAAACCGCCCAGGAGAATGGCGTAAAGCTGCTTGCTTGCCAGATGTCGATGGACTTGATGGGTATCCGGGCGGAAGAATTGATTGACGGTGTAGAGTTGGCAGGTGTCGCGACGATGGCAGCGGTAGCAAGCAATTCGAACACGCATTTCTTCATTTAGAACCAGATAGGGTAAGCACAAAAAAGACCCTGAGCCGGGGTCTTTTTTGTTGTATATTATCTCTCCTAGCGTTTGAAATTTAACCGGCTGCCTGCTGAGGATTAACTCCGGGGGATGTCTTTGACGCGCGACATGAGCAGGGTAGCAATCGCGATGAAAAAAGCTGAGACGATAAACATGACCGAGTAGTCATATCGCGCTACTAAAGACCCGGCGAGAACAGGAGCAAGCAGCAGGAACGAGCCTGTGAGCGTGCGTCCCATTCCCAGGTAGGTGGGTCTGAGCGATTCTTCGCCCAGTTCCATGATGAGCATGCTGTCGCCAACGCCAACCCCGGATTGATATAGACCAAACAAAGCAAAGAGCAGGTAATAGAGCCAGATACTTTTACTGAAGATTGCAATGAGAAGAGCGGTAAACCAGCAGATGAAAGACAAAACCATGATGTTTTTGGGACCAATGTGGTCGCCAATGGCTCCCCAAAAGGCATACCCTAATACTCCGCTGGCAAGAATGATGCCGGTGAAGACGGCAGCCTGTTCATCAGGAAGGTGGAAAGTTTTGATGGCATAAACCGCAATGAAAGCAGTAGCCATGTTGCCAATGAAAGAAATTGAACGGGCAATGAGGTAGAGACGGAAGTTGGCATCTTTTTTGATGATTTGCCCAAAAACGTTAAAGTCAATGGCAGGTTTTTTAGGCTGTGGCAATCCGGGCTCGGAGGTGGATGGGTTTAGCTGCTCTGGTTCGGGCTCGCGATTCTGAGCATAGCAGGCGAAAGAGAGCCATACGAAGATGACGGCGATACCAAATCCCAGGGCGTAATTGTGGGGATAACTCAAATTGGCGAGGATGAGACCGCTGAGGATGGAGCCGAGAATTCCGGCACCCTGACCGAAAACGCGTGAAAAACCAAAGAAACGCCCACGGTGACTTAAGGGAATGACGCGCGCCATCACTTCCTGCCAGGGCAGGGCGGACATGCCGCTGGCGATGCCGCGCCAGCTCATAAGCAGAATCAGGAGGATGACGGCGGTGGATTTACCAATATGTGGGATGGCAAGAGCGAGCACGGCGAAAAGAAGGTAGGGAAGCCTTTCAAAGGCACCTAAGCGGATGGAAAGGGGCAGGATCTTTTGGGTGTGGGTAACCCTGGAAGCAATAAACATTTGGGGCAGGAACCAACCAGCATTGGCGATGGCGGGCATAAGACCAATGATGAAAGGGTTGTCGGTGAGGGTGGCAGCGAAGACAGGCATGATGGTGTTGATATTCCAAAAGCTGTCGGCCATGAAAAAGAAGCTGACATCCAGGGTGTTGACGATGAGATTATGGCGGAAATGCTGCGCAACGGATGCAGGGACGTTATCCTCAGGGCGGATGCGGAACAAATTCGAAATACGGTTGCGGAGACGATTTGCCATAGGTATGTTGTACGCTGGATTATAAAATGAATTATTAATTTGGGACCTGATTGGTGGATTTTGTTAGCAAAAAACACTTAATCAGCAGATTGCCTGACCCCCTCACACGGATTGCCTGATTCGATTTGCCTGATTCAGTATTGACATTAGGGTGTGTTTTTGTTATGCTATATTTAATTGTATTAACGCGCGTTAATAGTTGCTGAGGATACTAATGAGTAGAAGAGTTACCAGTCAGGACGTGGCAGATTTGGCAGGAGTATCAAGAACTACTGTCTCTTTTGTCCTGAATAACGTCAATCGCTTTTCGATCCGACCTGAAACGGCAGAAAAAGTCCGTCTCGCTGCCCAGCAACTCGGTTACTATCCCAACGCGTCCGCCAAAGCACTCGCATCCAATCAAACTAAAAACATCGGTCTTATTATCACCCGCGCTCCACACTATATTGCTTCCGATCCTTTCCTGCCCCAGATTTTGGGTGGGCTTTTGGATGCGATAAAACAAAACTCTCAGGGTTTATTGCTAGAATGGGTCGAACCGGGGCAGCAACTGCAAACTTACCTTGAACTTACCCGAGCGCATCACATCGATGGGATGATATTGATGACTCCTCGCCTTGATGATCCCGGATTGCGAGCTTTGGAAGAAGCCGATATTCCAGTAGTATTAATGGGCTATATCCCCTGGTCATCCCTGCATTCGGTGGATGTGGACAATTTGGCTGCGGCTGAAACAGCTGTAAGCCATCTAATTGATTTGGGACACAGGAGCATAGCCTGTATCACCAACGCTGCCTTACCTTATACCTCCGCTACCCAGAGACTGGATGGTTATAGATTAGCTCTTCAGAAAGCAGGGATCGCTTTTGATCCCAAGCTGGTGCGCGAAGCGGACTTTGATATTCAAAGCGGCTATCGAGCGATGAAATCTTTGCTTGAATCAGGGCAAGAATTTACAGCCGTTTTTGTAGCAAGTGATAATGTCGCGTTGGGTGCCTATTCTGCTTTACGTGAAGCTGGTTTATCGATTCCAGGCGATGTAGCAGTAGTTGGTTTTGATGACATTCCACTGGCATCTTTTGTCAGCCCAACACTGACTTCGGTGGCTGTGCCAGGACAAGAGATTGCAGTTGAGTCGTATAAATTACTTACTTGTTTGATGCGTGGAGATTTGCCCGAGTCCCGCTCGGTGACTCTTCCCACACGTTTAATCCCTCGCGAATCTTCACGGGAGATAGGAAGGAGAGGAAAAAGAGGAGCTGATAAGAAGTCTGCCAAGTTAGCAAGTTGTTTTAACGATTAATAATTTTTCAAAGGAGAAACCATGTTTAAGAAAAATACTCTTTGGTCAACACTAGCGATATTGCTAATTGCGACCATCCTGCTTGGTGCTTGCCAGGCGGCCCCCGCTGAAGAACCTGTTGTGGAAGAACCGGCTGCATCCGTGGAAGCTCTGCCACAAGGACAGGAACTTGCCAACGCCTATGCTGGTATGTACAAAGGCACTGTTGTCACCATGGCTGGTCCTTTCACCGACCAGGATGAGGTCGTGTTCAATGACAGCATTAAGGCTTTCGAAGAGAAAACCGGCATCGACATTCAATATACTGGCTCCAAGGAATTTGAAGCCAACATCAACATTCGCCTGGATGGCGGTGATCGTCCTGACATCGTCGACTATCCACAGCCTGGTCTGTTAAGATATGCCGTAGAAAAAGGTTATGCCATCGACATGAACACCCTGATCAATCCTGACTGGATTAAGACCAACTATAGTCAAGCCTGGCAAGATCTAGGCACTATGGAAGGTCCTAACGGTCCGATTGTGGCTGGTATTTGGGCACGTGCCAATGGCAAGTCCTTCGTCTTCTATCCCAAGAAGGCTTTCGATGAGGCTGGTTACACCGTGCCTACCACCTGGGATGAGATGATGGCATTGACTGAGCAAATCGCTTCCGATGGTGACACCCCTTGGTGCATCGGTATTGAGTCTGGTGCTGCTACTGGGTGGACCATGACCGACTGGATTGAAGACGTGATGCTGCGCGTGGCTGGTCCTGAAGCCTATGATAAATGGGTTGCTGGAGAACTCAAGTTCGACTCACCTGAAATGAACGAAGTGCTCGATTACATTGAAGCCATCTGGTTCAATGACGCCTATGTCTATGGCGGTCGCGCAGCCATCCCCACCATCAACTTTGGTGATGCCCCCAAACCCATGTTCGAGGATCCGCCTAAATGCTGGTTCAACCGACAGGGTAACTTTGTAACTACCTTCTTCCCCGAAGAAGCCGTCGCCGGTGTGGATTACAGTTTCTTCTATCTGCCTCCCATCGATGAAAAATGGGGCAAGCCTGTCCTCGGTGCTGGTGATATCTATGCCGTCTTCAACGATCGTCCCGAAGTGCGCGCTGTCATTCAGTACTTTTCGACTGGCGAATCCCTTAAGGTTTGGGTTGAACAGGGTGGTGCCATCCTGACCCATAACGATGCTTCCCTTGACTGGTATGTGGATCCTGTGACCCGCGGCGTGGCAGAAACCATTCGCAATGCTACTACTTTCCGCTTTGACGGCTCGGATATGATGCCGGGTGCTGTTGGCGCTGGTACCTTCTGGAAGTACATGACCGATTACGTTTCTGGCTCAATCACGCGGCAGGAAGCCCTGCAGCAGATTGATGCCTCCTGGCCAAAGTAATTACTTTAGCCAGAACAAGTTAGCTTGAAAAAGAGAGAGCAGGCAGCAGAACTAAACCTGCTCTCCAAAGCATAGACTTCAAACAGCTGAGGAGGTGACTGGATGAGTGTAGTAAATGTTAAAACACCAACACCGAATGGCAATAATGCGGTAAGCAAGATCCTTATGTGGTTTGGCACAACACTGGGTCAAATTATGGTATCTATTTTCGTCCCAGCCATGACTTTTTTAGTCTTATGGCAGGGATATTTATTTCTTCAAAGAGCCAACGCTCCTCAAATTGTTCAGGTAATTGTGGCGATTGTGTGGGGTGTAGGTGGTGTCGCGTTGCTCTATTTGGTCACTAACTGGCTGGTGATGAAATTGCCCAAGCGGGTTTCCAAGGTGCTGCAGCCGTTTGTTTTTGTTGGTCCTGCTGTGGCGATTATGGCATGGTTCCTGGCAATCCCGGTATTTCGCTCACTGATCGCCAGTTTCCGCAACTACCTGGGGACAGAGTGGGTTGGATTAGAAAATTACAAATACGCTTTCACTGATCCTCGCATGCTGGAAACTTTCCGCAACAACTTATTGTGGCTGATTTTTGGCACGTCTTTCAGCGTTGGGTTGGGCTTGCTCATTGCAACTTTGGCAGACCGCACCAGGGCTGAAGTGATCTACAAGTCGATCATTTTCACACCCATGGCGATCTCTTTCGTTGGAGCAGGTGTGATTTGGAAGTTCATATATACCTATAAAGGCACTGGCGTGGGCATCCAGGAAATTGGCTTGCTTAACGCGATTGTGATCGCGCTTGGAGGTACGCCGCAACCATGGCTAAGTTTATCGCCGTGGAATAACTTCTTCCTGATCATCATTATGATCTGGCTGCAAACTGGTTATGCCATGGTCATCCTCTCCAGCGCGATCAAGGGCGTTCCAGCTGAATTGCTGGAAGCGGCGCGTATTGACGGAGCCACTGAGATTAAGGCCTTTTTCTCAGTCATTGTGCCCTATATCAAAGGAACCCTGCTGACAGTGACTACAACCATTGTGATCTTCAGCCTCAAGACATTTGATATCGTGCGTGTAATGACGGGTGGTAATAACGGCACAAATGTGATTGCCAACGAGTTCTACCTGCAAAGCTTTACCTATACCGATGCAGGCAAGGCTTCAGCTATAGCGATTGTTCTCTTGCTGCTAGTGACCCCGATTATTATCAACAATATCCGTCAATACAATCAATCAAGGAAGGGGTTCTAATGGCTAAGAAAACCTTAAAATCTGCCAAGCAAAAATCAGCCTTTTGGAACAATTTCATTTTGATCATAATCTGTACTATTTGGTTGATTCCAATTATAGGCGTTCTGATTACCTCCTTCCGCCCCAGCGAAGATATTTTCCGCAGTGGCTGGTGGAATGTGTTTCCCCACAAAGAGTATGTGGAGATTGAGCGAATCGCCATCCCAGAATCCGTCGATCTTGATGGACCTTTTGAAATACTGGGCAAGACTGCAACCTTCGAAGAGTTTCGTAATGGGGTGGAGTTGGAAGACGGTCGTCTGATTACCTGGTATGGTAATAAACGCACTCGGACCGCCATTGTTTCCGAAAACCGCTGGGTCGGCTTTGCTACCAATCTGACAATCAAGAATTACTTAGATGTGATCGGTGGGAAAACGATCAGTTACAAAA
>JAXGPH010000033.1:0-14545 GCA_040767065.1 Anaerolineaceae bacterium
TGAGTGTCGTTGATCTTTTCTTGATTGGTGATTCTGAGAGTTTCCAGGCATGGTCGATGGGTGAGGTGGACTTTTGCTCTCCAAACCCCGCTGCCTTAAGTTCCACAGTTCAACAGCACCTTTCAAAAACCAAGGCAGACGCGCTGCTTTTTTGGGACTCAAACTTTCCTTTACCATCCCCAGACTTTGTGGAAAAACTGCTGAAATCTACCTCGGATGTCTGGCATGCAGGTCTCAAACTTGGCTTATCCGGAAAACCGGAGATGATCGATTATGTCAGCCCAACCTGGATGCTCAATCGCGATCCCGACCCGGAACAAGAGGCGACCTCCTGGCGTTTGTCTTTGCGAGCCTGTTTGTTCAGAACCGAGGTGCTGCGGCAAATGGGCGGTCCTGACCCGGCTTTTGAAACCTTAGATTGTGCAGGTTTAGAGTTAGGTTTTCGATGCATACGTGCTGGCGTCTTTATGCGTTACGTGCCAGATTTACTGCCCACTGTTTATTATGACCAAAATGAAGAAATCCCGATGTTGGATCAGTTGCGTTTTATCCGCTCTGGCTTCGGTAGCAAATGGGTCAAGTGGGCGAGTCTCAGGCGTATTTTAGCCAAGCCGCGAGATATTTTTTCAATTATTCGTTTTCAAAAAAAAGTTCAAGGCGCTTCTTTTCAAAAAACCAAAACTACTTACAAAAGAGCTATCTCTCTTCCAGGCGAGTTGCCACCTGCAAGGGTCAGCGTGCTGATTCCCACCATCCGGCGTTATCCCTACCTGAGGACTTTGTTAGGTCAATTAAGGGAACAAACCATTGCTCCTCACGAAATCATCGTTGTGGACCAAAGCCCTCTATCTGAGCGGGATCTTGATTTACCGAAAGATTTCGCAGACTTGCCCGTCCGCTGGATATACCTGGACCAGGCTGGCCAGTGCTCGTCCAGAAACGAGGGGCTGAAACAAGCCACGGGCGATTTCATCTTATTTGTGGACGATGATGACGAAGTTTCACCCGATCTGATTGAAAGGCATCTGCAAAACTTGTTTCTTTACCAATGTTCAATCTCCAGTGGGGTTGCACTGGAGCCAGGCCAGACGGAACTTCCTGCAGATTTTCGTTTTCTAAGGTTGAGCGATGTTTTTCCAACCAATAATTCGATGATCAGAAGGATAGTCTTGGAAAAATCCGGTCTTTTTGATCTGGCCTACGATCACGGCCAGCGCGCTGATCACGATTTGGGTATGCGCCTTTATTTGGCTGGAGAGATGATGGTTCTTGACCCATCCATTTGCGTGCTACATCACCATGCTCCCACGGGGGGGCTACGGGAACACAAAGCCAGGGTTGACACGTATGCTCAATCGAGATTGAGCATCTCCCACTTCAGCCTGCTCACGGTCTCTGATCTCTATCTGGCCAAACGTTACTTCACACCCCAACAAGTTCGGGAGCTGCAATTCATAAATTTGTTGGGTACTTTTAGCTTACACGGCTCAAGGTGGCGCAAGTTCGCAAAGGCTGTGGTAGCATTGATTTCTCTTCCAAAAAACCTCAAATTACTTAACAAAAGAAGCAAAATTGCCGATCAGTGGTTGCGGACGTATCCCCAGATCCCTTTTGATCAGGCAGGAGATCTCCCTTGAAGATCCTCATTCTAAGCTCAGAATTTCCGCCTGGTCCCGGTGGCATAGGCACGCATGCCTACCAGCTTGCTAAGAACTTCGCTTTGGCTTCCCACGAAGTCCAGGTGCTAACCCCTCAGGACTATGCAGCTGAAGAGGAGATTGTAACTTTCAACAGCTCTCAGACCTTTGCTGTTTCAAGGTTCATCAATGGAAAGTCAGCCTTTTTCAAAGCACTGACCAGGATCAGAGAGTTGAATTCCACCTTGCGGCACTTTGAGCCCGAAGTGGTTTTAGTTTCAGGCTCGCGCTCAATTTGGATGACGGCCTTTTTGATGACCTTTTACCGCGATGTACCTTGGGTCGTTGTTGCCCATGGCACTGAATTTGGTCAGCTGCACGGTCTAAATGCCTGGTTAACTAAGTTTAGCGCCAATCAAGCCTTTGCTCTGATTTGTGTCAGCGAGTATACCAGGCAAGCTGTGCGCGCCTTAGGGGTCAATAAACCTCCAATGGATGTGGTCCACAACGGTGCTGATGACGCACAGTATTTCAAACTTGAACAAGACAAGATCATTGAACTAAGAAGAGCCTTGGATGTTGATGGCAAATTTGTTTTGCTAACGGTCGGCAACGTTTCTGCGCGCAAAGGGCAGGAGGTCGTCATCCGTGCTCTGCCTGCGATTCTGCAAAAAGCCCCTCAAGTTGTCTATTGGATGGCAGGATTGCCAACTGAGCGAAACTCTCTCCAAAAACTGGCAATACAGCTTGGTGTTGAAAAGTCGATCCATTTTCTTGACCGTGTCAGCAACCAGAGGCTGCTTGAGCTGTATAACGCCTGTGATTTATTCGTGATGACCAGCCGTCAGCTTGAAAATGGCGATTTTGAGGGTTACGGAATCGCGGTGGTCGAGGCGGCTTTGTGCGGAAAGGCTGCGGTGGTCTCTGATAATTCCGGCCTGGCTGAGGCTGTCCTGGATGGGCAAACTGGTGCGTTGGTCCCTCAGAATGACCCTGAAGCCACAGCTGAAGCGATTTTGCAGCTTGTAAGTGATCCCAACGAACTTCAGCGCTTATCTGTGCAAGCTCAAACAAGGGCTGTTAATTCCCAAACCTGGGACAAGGTAACAGGTAACTATCTTGATATACTCTCAAGATATTCCGGAAATAAATAGAATGAAATTATTGATCATCTCACATACCCCTCATTACCTCAAAGAAGAACAGGTGCTTGGTTGGGGTTCAACTATCATGGAAATTGACCAACTGGCAAGTCTGTTCACAGAAGTCACCCACCTTTCTCCTATTTATGACGGTGAACCGCCTGAAAGTTCCCTGCCTTATCAGAACCCAAAGGTGAGATTAGCATTGGTCAAACCGGCAGGAGGCAGAAGTCTGGCTCAGAAACTCTCCTACTTTTGGCGTATCCCTCAATGGTTTACTGTGATGAGATCCGAAATAAAGCTGGCTGATGCGATTCACATTCGCTGCCCAGCTGGGATTAGTCTGGTGGGGCTTCTTGCGCATAGCCTGTTTGGAAAAGAAAAACCCTGCTGGGTCAAATATGCGGGTAATTGGCGACCGCAAACAAAAGATCCATTATCTTATAAACTTCAGAGAGCGCTCTTGAAAAGAAATATGCACCGTGGGATGGTAACTGTTAACGGTCAATGGGAAGGGCAACCCAATCACGTTGTAAGTTTTGTTAATCCTTCCTTTTCAAGGTCCAACTGGGTTATGGCGCAGACCTCTGTAAATGATAAACAACTCACAACACCTGTGGAATTGTTATTTGTTGGCCGGGTTGAAGAAGAAAAAGGTGTGGGTAGGTTGATTCAAATATCCTCCGCTTTGAATCAATTGGGAATTGACTTTCATGTCAATGTTATCGGTGATGGACCCAAAAGAAGTGACTATGAAAAGCAGGTAAATGAAAAAGGCATAACGGATAGTTTTTCCTTTCTCGGTTGGAAATCACGAGCTGAACTCAGGCTTTATTATAGAGATGCTCACTTTATCCTTCTACCTTCCACCGCTTCAGAAGGGTGGCCTAAGGTGCTTAGTGAGGCGATGGCTTATGGCGTAGTACCACTTGCAAGCACAATATCAAGCATCCCATATTTTTTGAAACAAGCAAACTCTGGTAAAGTAATTCAAACAGATGATTTGCAAGCCTATGTTGCTGCCATAATTGATTATCTCGGGCATCCTGAAATTTGGAAACAGGAAAGCCAAAATGCAGCAATTATGGCAGAGAAGTTTACTTATGAGAATTACTTAATAGCAGTCAAAGATTTATTTGAAAAGAACTGGAATATCAGTCTCAGGGATAACAAATGAGTAGAACGATGTTCGCAAGAGCAAATGCTCGTCAAAAACCAAAAGAATTATCAGATCTTAATACCAATAAGACTTTTTGGTTCATAGTATTGCATATTGGTTTGGCCTTGTTGATAGACAATTTCCGTTTTGCAGCTACCATCCACGCACTCTTAGTCTTTGCTCTTGGTGTTTGGACGGCGCTGACCTCAGAAGACATAAGAGAGGTAATTCCATATGTAGCATACATTGCAGGAGCGGAAGTTTTATGGCGTATGAGTAAAGCCAGCGTGTTTTGGGAGTTTGGCAAGTATGCGACAGTGGCAATTCTTGTTCTTGCTCTTATCAAAAACAGGAAACCCCTAAGACAAGCCTGGTTGCCGATCCTGTATTTCCTCATGTTCCTTCCATCCATAATCTTGACGATTGGTGGTCTGGGTTGGACTGATCAGGCCAGAGAATTTATCAGTTTTAATCTATCTGGACCTCTTGCGACAGCTATTTGTTTATTATTTTTCCTACAGGTTAAAATGGATGAGGGTCTAATGACGAAGTCCATTTGGGCTATGGTTTACCCGATCATTGGAGTTTTGACCTTAGCTGTGTATAGCACCCTCACCGCCACCGCGATTGAATTCGGTAGCGAAGCAGTATTTGTGACAAGTGGTGGATACGGACCCAATCAGGTTTCCGCTATTCTGGGTTTGGGAGCATTGCTTTTAATCATGTGGATGATTCAAACTAATAAAAAAGGCGGACGTTTCTTTTCTATTCTGCTTGTTCTTGCCCTTGTTATTCAAAGTTTTCTGACCTTTTCCAGAGGAGGCGTCTATAATCTTGTGATTGCCTTGGCTGTAGCGCTGGTCATCCTTCTCTTCAAACCGACTCGGTTTATCAGGAGTTTTTCCGTGGTTTTCTTTCTCCTGCTTATTGTCGGCTATTTGGTCTTTCCTCAGATCGAAGAGTTGACTTCTGGTGCTTTTTCACAAAGGTTTCAGGATATTAATCCAACTAGCCGCATTTCAATTGCTAACGAGGATTTGAGACTTTTCTACGAAAATCCAGCATTTGGAGTTGGTCCGGGAATGGCTTACTTTAGCCGAGGTATTAGAGCATTAGCTTCTGCCCATACCGAGTACACACGCACTTTAGCAGAACATGGAATTCTTGGTGTCTTCGCTCTGCTATTTCTGGTAATTCAAATGGGCGTGGCTTTCATAAAGGCTCCAGGGGTGATTGAACGCGCCTGGATCGTCGCCCTGGCTGGCTGGTCAGCAGTAGAAATGGCTCATGCCGCGATGAGGATTGTTGCAATTTCATTGCTTCTAGGCCTTGCGGTTGTCTCATGGAGTCAAAAACCGCCTGAGGAGATCATTCAAAAAAAGTCCGCAAAACACATTAGACGTTTACGCATATGATGAGCAAGGCACAGACAATGACCAATAGAACCCTGCTTTTTATCGGAAACTTCCTTCCATCCCCAAAACATAACAAAAATGTCTGGCACTTTCTGGTTGAGCATCTGCAAAATGCTGGCTGGTCTGTGATCACGACCTCAAATCAGGAAAAACAGTTACCTCGATTAATAGATATGTTGTCTACTGTCTGGCGCGAACGACAGAATTATCAAGCGGCTCATATTGATGTCTTTAGCGGTAAGGCGTTTATTTATGCCTGGCTGACGACCTGGCTGCTAAAAATATTAAAGAAAAAAATTGCAGTTACATTACATGGGGGTGGCTTACCTGATTTTTCGAGGAAATACCACTTCTTTTTTAAAGAATATCTTGGCATCCCTGATATAGTTGTCACCCCATCCCCCTTTTTGAAAGAATCTTTCAAACACATTCGTTCAGATATAGATATAATCCCAAATCCCATCGATCTGACTGAGTCTCTTTTTCGCCCGAGGGATTCGGTAAATCCAAGACTTATTTGGGTACGTGCTTTTCATTCAGTTTACAATCCTACCTTAGCTGTCAAAGTACTTGCACAGGTGATGCAAAGCTTTCCAGAGGCCAAATTGTGGATGCTTGGACCAGACAAGGGTGATCACAGCCTTACTAATATGTTGAGCCTGGCAGAGAAGCTTGGGGTGACACACAGCATTGAAATTGTTGGACACGTTAGCCATGCCGGTATACCCACTTGGTTGGACAAAGCAGATATTTTTCTGAATACAAGCAATTATGATACAGCGCCGAGGAGTCTTTTAGAAGCAATGGCGAATGGTCTGTGTGTTGTCTCGACAAATGTAGGCGGCATACCGCATCTGGCTGAGAACGGCGTGGAAGCAATCTTGGTGGACCCGAATGATCCGGAAAGTATGGCAGACGCTGTGATGGAAATCTTGTCTTCTCCTGACCTTGCGTCCACTCTATCAAGAAGTGCACGAGCTCGGGCTGAAAAATCCGATTGGTCCGCGATTCTTCCCAGTTGGGAATCGTTGTTTTCCAATTTGCTTGATCAATCGTAGGCCAAACTCATCAAACCAATGAATAGCTACACAAATCTGCTTAGAGACTGCCTTTTACCGGTTGGCGACCTGTTCTTCGGCCAAAGGATGATTCAGCGATTAAAGTATTTGGAAAAGAACCAATTTTTGACGTCACAACAGATCGCTTCACAACAAAGTCTGGCTCTAAAGAAGTTGATTACTGTGGCTTACAACGAGGTCCCTTTATACAGAAACCTCATGGAAGAACATGGCATCCAACCACGAGACATCCAGTCAGCAGTTGACCTTCCCAAATTACCTATTATCACCAAGGATATGTTCAGAAGTGCATACCCTTTGGGTGTGACAAGAAAAACCGGGCAAAAAACTTATGAATCGTCGACGTCTGGTTCAACAGGAAAAAATTTCTTTGTAGTGGAAGATGCTTATACCGCGGGTTGGTACAGAGCTTCTTTTATGCTTTCGCTCGAATGGTCTGGATGGCAGATCGGTGAGCCCCACCTACAGACGGGAATGACCCTGACACGAAGTTGGGATCGGCGACTCAAGGATCTATTACTGAGGTGTCATTATTTCTCAGCTTACAATCTGGAAGATGAACACTTGGATGAAATTTTGGAAGAGATTGATCGCTTCAAACTGAAACACATTTGGGGTTATCCTGGAAGTTTGTTCTATCTTGCCAGACGTGCCCAGGAAGTGGGTTGGAATCTGCCCTTAAAAGCTGCTGTAACCTGGGGTGATACTCTGTTCCCTCACTACCGAAACTTAATTGAAAGTGTTTTTAAGACCAAAGTCTACGATACTTACGGTTGTGCTGAAGGAATACAGATTGCAGCTCAATGTGAATATGGCAATTACCATCTACATGCCTTGGATGCAGTGGTTGAATTCCTGGACGATCAGGGCCAGCCTGTTAAGGCGGGGGAGATCGGGAATATCGTAGTCACTCGCCTTCACCCAGGACCTATGCCGCTCGTACGTTATGCGATTGGTGATATGGGTGTGCCTTCAGATGAAAAGTCCTGTGCTTGTGGGCGTGGTTTTCCATTGATGCAATCTATCCAGGGTAGAAATGCTGACATAATAACGACCCCTTCAGGTAATCGCTTGATCGTGCATTATTTTACTGGCATCATGGAACATTTCAGCGAAGTGGATTCGTTTCAGGTTGTTCAGACTAGCGCAGATCAAATTATCGTCAAAATCCTTCCCCGGTCAAAACCGAGTGAGCTTCTGTCCAGACGAATTGTATCGGCTTTGAAGCAAAAAGGTGCGGAAGATCTGGATATTTCTGTTGAATATGTCTCTGAAATTCCACTGCCGCCTACTGGGAAACATCGCTTTGTGATCAGTCAGATTGACAAATAAGAGAGCTAAATGTCTGAGTTTACTATTCGGGAAATACGCTATGAAGATCTCGATGATGTGACTCGAATTCACATCGCCAGTTTTTCAGACCGGGCGCTCAGTCAATTGGGTAAGGGGGCTGTAAAACGTTATTATAAATTTTTATTCACCGACTTTCTGCAATCCTACCCTATCTGTGCTGAAGCCAATGGAAACATCTTGGTTGGCTTTTGTTTTGCTGGCGTTTATTCTGGTTCATTCAGTGGTTTTTTAAGGAAACATAAATGGTATTTGGCTGGGCACATATTATCCCATCCCTGGTTGATCTTTAGCCCAATTGTCCGAGAGCAAACTTCGTTGTCCTTGAGGACGCTCAAGCGCATTTTCATGAGGAAGTTCTACAAAAGACCAAAGCAGGCTGTTGTGATTAATAAATCTCTACCAGATTCGCCTCCCAGATATGTGCCCTGGGGAATACTGTCCATTGCAGTTGATCCTGCGTATCAACGCAAGGGAGTGGCTGAAGCGATGATGCGCTTTGTTGAAAACATGCTTGAAGAAATGGGGATAACAAGCTTAAATCTGTCTGTTCACACAGATAATGCTCCTGCCGTGCGATTTTACGAAAAAATGGGCTGGGAAAAAGTTCCGCCTGGAGAAGAATGGAACGGGAAAATGATGAAGCGGCTTAATTGATATGCAAGAGACTTCCCCTTTTGTTTCAATCCTGATCCCGATCCGCAATGAGGGTCTTTACATTAAAGGCTGTCTTCAGGCTGTGTTAGAACAGGATTATCCATCCGATCGCATTGAAGTTCTCGTTGCAGATGGGATGTCCGATGACGGGACCTTTGAATTACTTCAGGATTGGGCTGCGCAGTCTGAAAACCGATATGTTTTCCAAAATCCGGGCAAAATCGTCCCCACTGGTTTGAATATCCTTATCCCCAATGCAAAGGGTGAGGTACTGATTCGGGTGGACGGGCACTGCGTCATCGCGCCGGACTACGTCTCAAACTGCGTCCGCCACCTTCAAAATGATGGGGTGGATGGGGTGGGTGGTCCCATGCGCTCGATTGGTGAGGATCTTGTTTCCGAGGTTACGGCGCTTGCCATGAGTTCCAAGTTTGGTGTGGGAAATTCCTCCTTCCGCACTGAAACCGGTCAGACCAAACTGGCTGATACCGTTCCTTTTCCAGCTTACAAGCGAGCCATCATCGAAAAAGTCGGTCTTTACGATGAAGAGTTGATTCGCAACCAGGATGATGAATATAACTATCGCATCCGTGACGCCAGCGGCAAAATTTTGCTTGCTGAAGATGTGAAATCGGAATACTACAGCCGCGGCTCACTCAAAAAACTCTGGAAGCAGTATTTTCAGTACGGTTTTTGGAAGGTGCGCGTCCTGCAAAAGCATCCGCGCCAGATGATCTTGCGCCAGTTTGTCCCGCTTGCCTTTGTTTTGGCGTTGATCCTCACACTTTTGTTGAGCTTCCTGGTTTCCTGGGGGTGGTTGGCTTTGCTGATTCTGTTGACTGCCTATCTCATGGCTAACCTGGCAGCCTCAATCATTACCGCGTCAGGTCAGGGCTTCAAAAAGCTTTTGCTCCTCCCGCTTGCCTTTGCCATAGTCCATCTCAGTTATGGACTAGGTTTTCTTGTTGGCTTATTTAGGTTTTGGAATCGATGGCACGACAAACACGGCTGTGTCCCCCCTTTAGACTGGCAGACTTAGGTCATCGTGTATCAATGAATTTAACCATTTATCTTCTACCTTATATGTAACCTATATTCTTTAACTTTAGACCTCTCACTCAAAGCTCTTCGATGAATCCAATTCGAAGAGCTTTTTTTGACTCTAATCCTCCCTCTTAGGTTGTCATCGCGAGGAGCATCAATTCCGTAGCGATCGCACTTTTTACAATCTGTCTGCCTCCTCATACCTTATCACAACTGGTCATCCCAAGTTCCCTTGCCCGCTTGCCTTGCATGTAGTATCATTTTTAAGATTAATTACATACTTATAGGTCAATTATCTTCCAATTTATTATCATTGAACTAAAGGGGAAGGATGCCAGAAGTTTCAGCACCGCAAATGTTTGAATATATCGAGGAGGACCTAAAGCCTTCATTTACACCTCGCCGTCGACCAGTGATGTCGGCCATCAAACGCGCTGGTGATATCTTCATTTCCGTTCTTATCCTCATTCTGTTCTCGCCAGTTTTTCTCTATATTGCTCTTCGGATCAAGCACGACTCTCCCGGTCCGGTCTTCTTCAAAGGAGATCGAATGGGGCGCTTTGGCAAGCCGTTCAAAATCTTAAAATTCCGCACCATGTACGAGGACGACCACAGTCACAATGGCGCACCTGTCACCGCGAAAGACGACGACCGCATCACTCCCTTCGGTAATTACCTGCGCGACACAAAACTAAACGAGCTTCCTCAGTTCTGGAATGTGCTCAGAGGCGAGATGAGCATCGTAGGCCCCCGTCCTGAAGATCTCAAAATTGCCCAGGACTGGACAGAAGAGGTCAAAGCGGAAGTCCTCTCCATTCGCCCAGGCATTACCAGCCCAGCCTCTGTGATCTACCGCGATGAAGAAAATCTCCTTCAGGGTTCTGGCTTCATGGATGATTACCTCAAAACCATCCTGCCCAACAAAATCCGCCTCGATCAGCTCTACGTCCGCAACAGCAGCATTTTCACTGATCTGGATGTGGTTGCCATGACCGTCATCACCCTCCTGCCCCTCCTCCGCAGAACCACTCTTGATCAACACTGGCTCTTCGGCGGTCCTTTCTACCTTTTCTTCCGGCGCAACTTCTCCTGGTTCCTCATAGACATGTTTGTCACTGCTTTCGCTGTTGGCATCTCGGGGGTGGTTTGGCGCCTGAGCGCGATCATCAACCTTGGCTGGCAAAATTACCTGCTCATGTCTATCGCTATCGCGTTTTTTGTCAGCCTGATCAACATCCTTTTCGGTCTCAACCGCGTCAACTGGCGCAGTGCCAGCCCTATCTACGTGGTTGATCTCGCGATTTCCATCTCCATCACCATGCTGGTTCTCTACGGAGTGACCCGCCTCTGGCTCACTGAGCCCTGGCTGCCATTCAGCTTGATCTGGCTCATCGGCATTACCATGATGGTCGGACTGGTGCTTGTGCGTTATCGCGACAGGCTGTTTACTGGTCTAGCTAACCGCTGGCTGCTTTTGCGTGGTAACAAGTCTTCCTCTGCTGAGCGAATCCTCATCGTTGGCGCAGGCAGCCTGGCCGAGATGACCATCTGGCTGCTGCAGCGCAGCGCGTATTCGAGCATCTTTGGCATCATCGGCATGGTGGATGATGATGCCCGCAAGCGCAACATGGAAACTTATGGCGTACGCGTTCTTGGCACAACCGAGGACATTCCCACAATTGTTAAAAAATACCAGGTAGGCTTGATCTTCTTCGCCATCGCCAATGGCTCCGAACAGGATCGCGAGCGCATTACCCAGCTCTGTGAAGCCACTGGTGCTAAAATTGCGGTAATCCCCGATCTCGTCAAGGTGCTGGAGCGCTCAATTAAAAAGATTACGACACAGGAATCTACATGACAGCCAAATGGAATGATCAGACACTTCTCGTCACCGGTGCGGGTGGTTTTATCGGCTCGCGCTTGTGCGAGAGGTTGGTTGAAGAAGGCGCTTCAGTGCGCGCCTTCGTGCGCTACACCTCCCGCGCCGAAATTGGTTTGCTCAAGCAGCTACCCCCTAAGGCTCTGGCAAATATCGAGATCATCCGCGGCGACTTGCGCGACTATAGTGCAGTCGAACAAGCTGCAAATGGCGTTGACACCATTTTTCACCTTGGCGCGCTCATTTCCATCCCGTATTCCTATGTGCATCCGGTTGAGACCGTTCAAACGAACATTCTCGGCACGATGAACATCCTCGAAGCATGCCGCAAAACAGGTGCGAAGTTGGTGCACACATCCACAAGTGAAGTCTATGGCACGGCTTTGCGGGTGCCGATCGATGAAGACCATCCCCTTCAGGGGCAGTCGCCTTACTCTGCCAGCAAAATTGGTGCGGACAAACTGGTGGAAAGTTACTACCGAAGCTTTGACGTTCCGGCGGTCACCATCAGACCCTTCAACACCTATGGACCCGGTCAGAGCAATCGTGCTGTGATCCCGACCATCATCACCCAAGCACTCTCCGGGAATGTGGTGCGGTTGGGCAACCTCGAAGCAATCCGCGATTTTACCTACCTGGACGACACCGTCGAAGGCTTCTTGCTTGCTGGCAAGGCGGGGCTTTGGAACGGAGAAACCTTCAACCTTGGCACAGGTGAGGAGATTAGCATCGGAGCGATCGCAGAGCTTATTTTCAAGATCATGAGGAAGCAGCCTGAAATAAAGATCGAGCAAGACCGGTTGCGCCCTGGAAAATCTGAAGTAATGCGGCTCATCTCGGATAACCACAAGGCTAAAGAAGCGCTAAACTGGCAACCCAAAGTCGGGATGGAAGAAGGATTGAGGCGCACAATCGAGTGGATCAGCACGCACATGGACCTCTACAAGCCCGAGGACTACGGTCTGTAAGTCCTGAGAAGCTGGTTTCTACGCAAATTCGGATACGCAGCATGATGGAATCGAATGTATAATTTCCACAAACAATAAGAAGGTGGAAAATATGAAAGCAGTCATTTTGGCGGGAGGCAAGGGAACCAGGCTCGCCCCTTATACGCATATCTTACCCAAACCAATGATGCCAGTCGGTGATCGGGCTATCCTTGAAGTTATCCTGGGGCAAATGAGCCGGGCAGGCATCAGCGAAGTGACGCTGGCTATCGGTCATCTGGCGAGCTTGATGCAAACTTTTTTTGGGGATGGTTCCCGATTCAATCTGAAAATTAGCTACGCGTTTGAAGAAAAACCGCTTGGAACAGCTGGCCCACTGGCATTAGTGGAAGGCCTGACCGAGACCTTTTTGGTTGCCAATGGGGACATCATGACCCTGCTTGATATCAATAAACTGATTGCTTTTCACAAAGAGCAGAAAGCCGTCTGCACCATTGCCAGCCACCAACGAACCCATCAGATCAACCTGGGGGTGATTGAGCACGCGGAGGGGGCCTATAAGGTAAGCGGTTACATTGAGAAACCCACCATGAATTTCCTGGTCAGCATGGGGATGTACGTTTTTGAGCCGAAAGTGCTGGATTACATTCCCAAAGGTGAGTATTTCGACTTCCCCAACCTGGTGAACGTGCTTCTGGGCGCGAAAGAGCCTGTGGCGTGCTTCCCTTATGACGGCTATTGGCGCGATCTTGGTAATCAGGATGACTACCTTGCCGCGAATGAAGATTTTGAGAGTATGCGATCACAGTTTTTAGCGGAGTAACTATGGAATGGCGCGTGCCACTGGCAGATGTGAAGCTTGGAATAGAAGAAGAAAATGCGGTGCTTGAGGTTTTGCGCTCAGGCTGGCTGACGATGGGGGCGGTGACCCAGGCTTTTGAGCAGGAGCTGGCTGCTTTTGTGGGCGCGAAGTATGCCTTCGCAGTCAATAATGCTACTGCCGCGCTGCACCTGGCATGCATGGCTGTGGGAGTGGGCGAGGGGGATGAAGTCATTGTGCCCTCGCTGACCTTCGTTGCGACCGCCAATGCGGTTCGGTACACTGGCGCAAAAGTTGTTTTCGCGGACATCGAAAACGAAGACTGGCTGTGCATCTGCCCTCAGGCGATTGAAGAGAAGATCAATGAGAGAACAAAAGCGATTATGGTGATGCATTATGCCGGTTTCACCTGCGACATGCCTGCAATCCTGCGCATAGCCGAAAGGCATAACTTAGCAATCATCGAGGATGCTGCGCATGCCATTGGGGCAAGCCTGGATGGGAAAGCACTAGGCACATGGGGGGATGTGGGCTGTTACAGCTTCTTTGGCAACAAAAACTTGACCACCGCCGAAGGCGGGATGCTGGTGACAAATGACGATCACCTGGCTGAAAAGGTGCGGATTTTGCGCTCTCACGGCATGACCACCCTCACATGGGACCGCTTCAAGGGGCACGCCAGCACCTACGACGTGGTGGACCTGGGCTACAACTACCGTCTCGATGAGATCCGTTCAGCAATTGGGCGCGAACAGCTCAAAAAACTGCCGGCTAGCAACGCCCGGCGGGAAGTTTTAGTCGGACAGTATCGCCAGGCTTTCCAGCAGAAAGCTCCAGCTCTGGGTCTGCCGTTTACAGACAAACGCGGGGTGAGCAGCCAGCACATCTTCCCGATCTTGCTGCCTAAGGGGGTGGATAAAGAAGCTTTTAGGGAACGAATGAAACAGGACGGCATTCAGACCAGTTTTCACTACCCACCGGTTCACCAATTCGCGATCTATCGCAACGAGGGCGAGGAACTCTGGATGACCGAAAACGTCGCCCGAAGGCAAGTGACCTTGCCGCTTTTCCCGAGCATGACCGACGAGCAGCAGGATTGGGTGATCGAGAGCGTGGTCAAAGCCCTGCAATGAGTGGGACTGTGGAAGGGTTGGATTTTACACGGATTGCTTATCCTACCAATCACCTTTGGGATTTAGGATCCGGATAAACTCAAAAACTTATCTTCGGGTCAAGGCTTTGTTAGCATCAATAACGTTTTCAATTAATATCCACGTAGGAAAATTGGAACTATTAAGGTCGAACAGACCGATTCTTGAAGATTTTTTAAAAAAATATGTTATACTTATGTCGAGTGTGATAAGTACCATTAAACTGTTTGGGGAGCAACAAATTTGAACAGATTTTTATCTACTT
>JAXGPH010000034.1:0-14244 GCA_040767065.1 Anaerolineaceae bacterium
ATTCGTAGGTCGGAATGAGACTGCCCCAAGGCATTTTTCTCACACAAGCCTTCCGCAGGCACACTCCAACATTTTCTTTTCGGCGGAGTCCGCAACAGAAGCGGATTCCGCCCTACAAGGCTCAACCATGCGAAAATAGCGGAGTCCGCAACAGACGTGTATTCCGCCCTACAAGTTACGTATTCTGTAAAAATATTTGTCAACCAGGGCATCGTTGTGCAGTTTGATGGTGGGGTCTTCATACGCCAGATGTCCATTGTAGTAAACATCTGGTTGGATCCCCAATTCCACAAGGTTCTCGCAGGTCTGCACAAGCAGAGCAGACACAATGAAAGCCCCAGGGATGGTGGAGGTAGCTCCAACTTTCTGAGAAAAACCTGGAATCTCAATGGCGGCATCACCGTAGAGTGAGCAATTGTCGATAACCACGTCCGCTACATCCTTCAGCTTCTTGCAGCTGCTGTGGTGAGTTGTGAGCTCATCGGCATATGTGACGTTGGTGATCGCGATCACCGGCACACCTCGTTCTTTGGCTCCCAGTGCCACATCCAGCGTGGCAGCGTTGTTGCCTGAGTTTGAAATGCAAATCATTGCGTCCGGAGGCTGGACACGGTTGTATTCCAGGATAACTCTGCCGATGCCCTCGAGCTTCTCGATCTTGCTGGTTTTTGTAACTTCGTTGATACCCGCCACAGCTGACTCAAAAATTGCGTGGACATTTGCCAACGTCGCTGCCCGCCAAAATACATCTTCAGCTATCAGACTGGAGTGCCCCGAACCAAACAAGTGAATAATCCCATTATTTTTGGTGGTATCTGTGAGAATCCCCGCAGCTTTCATGATATTGGCTTCTTGTGTGTTGAAGACATTCTCTACGACTTCCTGCATAACTTCAAAGTAGCGCTGCCAACTTTTCATCCGAACCTCCTCGTTTGCTTTTTCTGATTATATCCAACCTAATCCAACTCAGATCAAAATTTGTGCCAAAAGACCCATAAAACTGGATGCCAAACCGATTGTATTTTTACAACAAGCCTATTTGACAAGCCCTGCTCTTTGGTTTATAAGTCAGGAATGAAATCTGCTTCCCGTTGGTTATTACTTCCTGTGATCCTTAGCGTTGTGCTTGCCAGTGGCTGTGGTCCGATCAAAACCCCGCCAACGCCAACCGAGACCGCTGTTCCCTCGCCTACCGCTCCGGTTTCTGAACAGACCCCTATGCCCACCGGGATCTCTGAGGATGCGCCTACCCCCGAGCCAACGCTGGCGGACGCTGATTTGGCGCTGGCATTCGGCGATTATCGCGAGGCTTACAAGCTTTACTCAGGCATGCTGCCCGAAGACACGGATGAATTTAAAGCGACAGCGCTTTTCGGGCAGGGTTTAAGTTTCTTTAAACAGGAAGATTATTTCCAAACCAATCGTGTTTTAAAAGATCTGGTCAACAAATACCCCACAACATTGCCCGCTGCCAGAGCCCACTTTATCCTCGGTGAGGTTGCCCTGGCTGAAGACCGCAAAGATGACGCGTTAGCTGAGTTCCAGGCTTACGCCGCAGCCCGACCTGGCGTAATCGACCATTCTGTCTATGAAAAGATTGGCGACTTGCTGAGCGAGGATGGACAGGCTGAAGCAGCCTTCGAAGCATATAAAACGGCTTACCTGGCAGCCCCAACAAAAGATAATCTTTCCATCGCGCAGAAGGTTGCGACTGGATACGCAAACATGGGAGAAAACCAGGCTGCTATTGATATTTACAAGGAAATCTATATTCAAAGCGACAGCGATTACACGAAGGCACAAATGGACCTCCTGATTGGCCGCATTTTGATAGATGACGGCCAGGAAGAAGATGCATACGCTTATTATCAGGACGCCGTCAACAACTTCCCGTACGCCTATGATAGTTACTCGGCATTACTGGCACTGCTGGATGCCGGGCAGGAAGTCAATGAGCTTCAACGCGGGTTGATCAACTACTACATCGGGCAATATCCGCTCGCTATTGAGGCGTTTGACCGCTATATCGCGAATAACAATGTCGATCTTGACAAAGCTCTCTACTACAAGGGACTGGCAACAAGAGCACAGGGTTTGGTGCTGGCGGATTTCGAATCCAACGAACGCTTGCAGGCTAATTTCGAAGGTGGAACCGCCGAGGATAAGGCAGCAATCCAGCTTTGGAGTGAGCTAATTGCCAGTTATCCTGCCAGCCCCTATCGAATGGACGCCATTCAGGCAATTATTGAGACCCAAAACAGCTATCTGGGGCAAATCCAGCTGGCAATTGACACAGCGCTTAGCCTGGCAGCAGAACTTCATTCCGAGGCAGAAGCGCCAGATTTGCTGGATACTGCCGCAAGCTACCAGCTGTTTGACAATCAAAAGCAGGCAGCAGCGGATACTTGGACTCGCATCGCACTCGAGTTCCCAGCCTCCGAAAAAGCTTTCAACGGACTATTTTTTGGAGGTTCCGTCTACTTTGAACTGGGACAGTTCGATAAAGCGGCAGACAATTTCAATCGTATCATTCCCATGAGCGCCGAACCTTTTGAATTATCAGCGGCTTATTTTTGGCTGGGCAAGATCAACCAGGCACAAGGGAAGGATGAGGAAGCCAGGCTGAATTGGCAGGCTGCGATCAACCAGGCGCCTTATGGCTACTACGGCATTCGCGCAGCAGAGTTGCTCGAAGGTCGCACGCCCTTCCAGGAACCGGCGCAATTGAACCTCACCGTCAACCTGGCAGATCTTCGCATCCCTGCAGGAGAGTGGCTGAAAACCGCATTCAATCTTCCGATGGAGACCAATCTGGATTACAGTTCAGAGCTTTTCGACCAACCAACGTTTATCCGGGCTATGGAGTTTGACCGGCTTGGATTGTATGGCAATGCATCCTCTGAACTGAGTACGCTGCTCAATGAAAACCAGGACGACGCGCTGAACATTTTCCGGCTCATCAAAGTATTCCAGGAAAGAGGTTATTACAACCTTGCCATTGAGGCAAGCAAGCTCATCGCCAAACTCTCTGGCTATGCGGATACGCCTTTTTCAGCGGCATATCCGCCCTATTTCACCTATATTGAATATGGCGCATATTATCTACCCTGGATAAAAGCTGCCGCAGAAAAGTATGATCTGTCGGAGTTGCTGCTGCTGAGCGTCATCTACCAGGAGAGCCACTTTGGAGCACAGGCTTCCTCAGGATCTGGCGCGCGCGGCATCATGCAACTGATGCCAACCACCGCACAACAAATTGCTTCGGAAACCGGATTTCTGACAGACTTTACAGCTGCTGATCTGGACATTCCCTATTACAATCTCGAGCTTGGTAGTAACTACCTCGCCAGGATGTTGTATGTGTTTGAGGGAGATCATTACCAGGCGCTGGCAGCTTACAATGCCGGCCCGGGAAACGTTATAAACTGGGCAAATGTATCTGGTGGGGACCCGGATGTCTTCCTGAACACGATACGTTACCAAGAATCAAGAGTGTATATCCGCAATATTGTTGAAATTTTTAATCGTTATTCTTTGATTTATGGTAAATAACCAGCTTTCAACTGATTTAGAGTTGTAATCCATGGAAATTATGTAACAAAAAAACGGCTCCTTCTCTCAAGGAACCGTTTTTTGTTCAAAACAAAATTTAGCCGTGCTTCAGGGCTGCTTGCGCAGCTGCCAGGCGGGCTAAAGGCACACGGAATGGCGAGCAGCTGACGTAATTGTTGCCAATCATATGGCAGAACTCGATCGAGCTTGGGTCACCGCCGTGTTCACCGCAGATTCCAACTTCCAGTTCCGGACGAACGGCACGACCATCTTCAATCGCGCGTTTCATCAGGCTTCCAACGCCTTCGCGGTCAAGCTGCTGGAAGGGATTCTTTTCGAGGATACCTTTCTCAACATACACACCCAGGAAGGTGCGCTCTGCGTCATCGCGGCTGTAGCCAAAGGTCATCTGGGTCAGATCGTTGGTGCCAAAGGAGAAGAATTCAGCATATTCAGCAATCTCACCAGCGGTTACCGCGGCACGGGGGATTTCAATCATGGTACCAAATTTGTAGCTGACCTCCACACCCTTCTCAGCCATCACGTCCTTGGCGATTTTCACCAACGTAGGCTGGACTTCCTTGAGTTCGTTCACATGACCGGTCAGGGGGATCATTACTTCGGGGTGTGGATCAAAACCATTAAGTTTGGCATCACAGGCAGCTTCAAAAATCGCGCGAACCTGCATCTTCATAATGTCCGGGTACACAATGCCCAGACGGATGCCGCGCAAGCCCATCATTGGGTTGCTTTCGTGCATTCCCTGGACAATGTCGAGCATCTGCTGTTTTTCTGCCAGGCCTTCGGTAATACCCTTGGCTTTTAAGGTGGCAACTTCGGTCAGGAGGTCTTCGAGGCTGGGCAGGAATTCGTGCAGTGGGGGATCGATCAGGCGGATAATCACTGGCAGACCGGTCATCGCCTCAAAGAGTCCATAGAAATCACCGCGCTGCAGAGGCAGGATCTTCTTGAGCGCGCCAAAGTAAGCCTTGGATTCGGGCGAATTCTCAATTTTGTCCTTCTGTGCGTCGATTTCAGCTTTCAGAGCGACTTTGTCCTGCTCGTTGAGGCTCCGCCCTTCAAGGCGACCAGCAGCATATGCATTTTCGAGCTGTTCAAGGCTGTTCAACATACGCTGAGTGGCTTCAGCGTTCATGATCATCGACTGTACATCTGGTAGGCGTGTAACTTCAAAGAACATATGCTCAGTTCGGCAGAGACCAATTCCCTTGGCGCCATAAGCACGTGCGCGCCTGGCATCTGCGGGATAGTCAGAATTTGCCCAGACCTGCAGGCGGGCAACTTCATCTGCCCAACCAAGGAGCGTCATAAGTTCTTTCTGTTCTGAGATATCCGGAGTGGTAAGACTGAGCTGACCAACAAAAACCTCACCGCTGGTTCCATCAAGGGAGATCCATTCGCCTTCTTTGACGGTAAACCCACGGCAGGTCATCTCGCGCTTATTCAGATCGATCACGATATCTGAGGCACCAACCACACAGGGGACACCGAACTGGCGGGCAACTACTGCAGCGTGCGAGGTGGCTCCACCTTCACTGGTGAGGATACCTTTGGCTGCCAGCATACCATGTACATCATCCGGCTTGGTGAATGGCCGCACCATGATGACATCCTGTTTTTCAACATTGTGCATCTTTTCAACGGTATCTGCATCGAAATAGATCCGACCTACCGCAGCACCCGGAGAAGCGTTAACGCCCTTAGCGTAATAGCGTCCTTCAGAACGAGCTTTTTCGATGTCTGTAAGCGAAAACTGAGGGTGCAGCATTTGATCGATCTGTTCAGGGGTGACCCGATTGAGTGCGGTGGGCTTGTCGATCAAACCCTCTTGCACCATATCGTGAGCGATTTTGATGGCAGCTTTTGCGGAGCGTTTGCCGTTGCGGGTTTGGAGCATCCAGAGCTTGCCGTGTTCAATTGTGAATTCAACATCCTGCATGTCCTTGTAATGCTGTTCAAGGCGTGCGGTGATTTCAGAAAACTGTTTGTAGACTTCCGGTAATTCATCTTTCAAGCCAGAGATCTTGGAGGCGTTGCGAATGCCAGCCACCACGTCTTCACCCTGGGCATTCATAAGATATTCACCAAACATGACCTTCTCGCCCGTCTGGGGATCGCGGGTGAACGCTACACCAGTACCAGAGTCGCTGCCCATGTTGCCAAAGACCATCGTCTGGATGGTTACAGCAGTACCGAGATCGTCAGGTATACGCTCGCGACGGCGATAGTCAATAGCACGTTTGGAATTCCAGGAGTCAAACACAGCTTTGACAGCCAGCTCAAGCTGTTTGTAAGGGTCCTGCGGAAATTCAAAACCCATCTGCTCATGAACAACTTTCTTGTAGATTTCGGTGATAATTGCCCAGTCGGCTGCGTTCATTTCAACGTCACTCTTGTAGCCTTTTTGCTGTTTGTAGGCCTTCAGAGGTTCTTCGAAATGTTCATCTTCAATGCCCATCACAACAGTGCCAAGCATGTGAACTAAGCGGCGATACGAATCATTGACGAAACGTTCGTCACCACTTTTGACTGCCAACCCTTTTGCCACTTCATCGTTCAAGCCGATATTCAAGACAGTGTCCATCATGCCAGGCATTGAGAATTTGGCACCCGAACGGCAGGATACCAGTAACGGATTGACGGGGTCACCGAATTTCTTGCCGGCCTTTTCCTCTACAATTTTAAGAGCTGCAAGAACCTGGTCCCACATTCCTTCCGGGAATTCGCGGGTAACCTGAAAAGCGTTACAGGCTTCGGTTGTAATGGTCAATCCGGGCGGCACTGGCACACCAGCGCGAGTCATATCAGCAAGGTTTGCACCCTTACCACCAAGCAGGCCACGAACGCCATCCCAGTTGCCGGCGTAAGCTTCAGCCTGATCAACTTCATCGAATAAATATACCCATTTTTTTGACATAGATCCTCCTAATGATCTCTATTTTTATGAAAATCCACAATCGAAAATTCTACCATACAAATTTTTTGAAAATTCCTCTTCACAAATGAACTGTACAAGGCAATTTCTTGTCTTTACTCGAAAATGATAGATTTATTCCCAGCAAAATGGGAGAACTACGGATCCAAATCGGGTTTCAGCAGTCTTGTTTGCCAATTATACTGGAAATTACTTTCGCATATTACCGTTAGTGACAACCTTTAGTGACAACCGTTAGTTCAATCTGTTCAATCAATTCTGATCCACCAAAGATTCCCAGCGAATCTCAAAAAGGTTATGCGAGATTTTCGCTTGATCATATTGCGTTCTGGCAGGCTTTTTCTCAGCTGGGTGACCAATGAACACCACATTGAGGGGAATCACGTAGTTTGGCAGATTGAGGCTGCTGCTGATTGCGCGTTCGAGCCTGTTGATAGGATGCACCCCACACCAAACAGCTCCCAGCCCCAACGCATTTGCAGCGAGGAGTAGATTCTCAGTGGCCGCACTGCAATCTTGCACCCAGAAGCGCTCTGTCACAGGCTTTTTTGCGGACCGCAGGTTTCCGCAAACACTGATTGCCAGAGGCGCTTGCATTTTGCCAAAAGGTAGTATCCTGTGGAGATCTGCCAGCTTGCCAGGATCATCAATCACGACAAAATGCCATGGTTGCATGTTCATCGCGGTTGGCGCAGCCATAGCGGCTTGAAGCAGCAGCGTTATATGTTTTTCACTAACCTTTTCGCCAGTAAAGCGACGAATGCTGCGCCGGCTAAATATGAAATCCAAGTCTGTCATGGTACCTCACATGCTGACCAGTAATGCGCCTAGCGTATAGGGCACCTCCAGCATAGGCAAATGTCCAACTTCAGGCAGACACACAGCCCGACCTTGTTGAGCATTCGCAGCGACCTCAAGGGCAATTTCCTTTGGTAAGATCCGATCTTTCCCTCCTGCAATTGCCAGAACGGGGCAGGTTAATGACCTCAAAACGTGCAGGCGATTGGGACGTTTAGCCATAGCTTTCTGAACATTGGCAAACCCTTCAGGAGAAGAACTCGAAACAACCTCACACAAATGCTCATCAGGCTGACCCAACTCACCTTCAGGCATCATGCGCTGGATTAGTTCATCACTCATCGCCTTTATGCCTTCAAGTTGCGCCTTCCTGGCTTGCTGAAAGCGGCTTTCAAGTTTCTCCGGGCTGTCAGCACGGGCATGACTTGTAACTGTCACCAGCCCCAACAGACGCTCAGGATGCGCTTCAGCCAGTGCCAGGGCGATATATCCACCCATGGAATGACCCGCCAAAACAAACTGTTCATGACCAAGATGGTCAGCCAATTGAAGCACATCCCTGGCAAATTGCTCGATGCTCCCATCCGCATTCCCAAGCGGTGTGCGACCGTGACCACGCAAATCCGGGATGATGAACTGCGCCTGATCTGCGTAGTATCCCACCATTTCCAACCAAATGCTGTGATCCAGAGCCAAGCCATGCAGGAGGTAAACAGGTTTTCCACTCCCGCGGATTTCGCAAAACAACTCAAGATCTTCCAGATGTGCAATCATTTCAAGCATTCCTTTCAAAATTTTCCTTCGCAAAAGCTATCGCTTCTGCCGTTGTGTTGATCTTGCCTAAAACCTGCTGCTCACGGATTTCCTCGAGCAGGGTGCCAATTTTTACACCAGGACCCATCGCAAGTTCGCGCTGTAAAAGATCACCGTCGACCAGTCGCGGGGGGTTGACCGTTCGAGCCTGCTCGGTAAACCAAGTGTGAAAGATTTCCCGGCAGATTTCAGGGTTAAATTGAAGAAGCGGTTCTTGCGACTGTACCTCTGACATCGCCAGTAGCGCACTCTCAAGCCCGTATGAGCCAAAAGCACGGAAAAATCGATAGTAATCCAGTTTGCCGGGTTGATGTCCGGAAAGATCAGCAAGCCTCAAAAAACCTCCCGAAACTGCTTTGAAGTAGGTCTTTTCTTTCTGACCAATCAGCAATGCCTGGGCAATCTGTTCCGAAAATTCATCTGGGAGTAGATCAGCCGCATTCGTCTTATCAGCGTCAAATGCCGGATGTATATGAATCAGGATGGAGCCCAGTAACATCAGATGGCGGCGCTTCCTTCCACCCTGCAGGGGTTCATCCAGCATAACCTGATAAGTATGCCAGTGCTTTAAATCAGGCTCGGGTACGCCATGAGCCACTTGCTGCGCGCCCTCAAGCATATTGCTTAATCTTGTCAATGAGGTTAATGTTTCAGACTCACCCTGCCGATTTTGGAGTCCAGCAGGATCAACGCCAAAAGTAAGCAGACGCAACTCATCCAACACCCCAAACTCACTCAGAAGTGCTGCCACAGATCCGAAATTTGACACTGCGAGGCATTTGAACAATTCATCGCGAATGCGCTCACCAGAAACTAACCCCAATTTATTTATGGCTACGCGCATCGCCGCGGTTATCTCAGTTTCATATTTCAAATTGTAGCCGCTTATCAGGCGTATTCCCCTCAAAACGCGCAGAGGATCAGCGGTCAGTGAATCCGGTCCACAAAGTCTTATCTGCCTCGCTTCCAAGTCAGCTTTCCCACCGAGGGGATCAATCACTTCCGCCAGCGTGTCCAGATCGAGCGCCATGGCGTTGATTGTAAAGTCCCGTTGGCGCAGATCTTCTTCGAGGTTCTCCCCCATGAAGGAGGTAAAATCGAGCACTTTCTCATCTTGTTCGCCCGGGTGCAGAATGACCCGCGCAGAGTGGCGCACATCGTCTAACGTATATATAGCACCATTCAGCCTGCGGCTTACTGCCTTCGCCAACGGGATTGAGCCTTGGGATTGCACAAAATCGAAATCTTTAGCGGGTCGACCAAGCATTAAATCGCGGATGGCGCCGCCAACGAGGTACACCCGTGTGCCGGACGCTAACTCCCGGACCAATTCCAGGAGCTGCAGCGATTCACTATCCAGCGGGAGGTTCATACTTGTCCAGATTGACAGTCGCTATAAAGGGTAGATTGCGATAGTATTCGTCCATGTCGAGTCCGTATCCGAAAACAAACTCGTTCTTTATTTTGAATCCGTAATAGCGGATAGGCACTTCCACTTCCCTGCGTTCATACTTGTCGAGCAACGTACAGACGTATATCGAAGCTGGATCACGTGTTTTCAGCAAGTCGATGACGGAGGCAAGCGTGTGACCACTGTCGATGATATCCTCAACGATGATGACATGCCTGCCATAGATGTTAGTGTTTAGATCCAACGTGATGCGCACATCGCCCTGCGAGGAACGCACACCGGTTCCATATGAAGAAACCGCCATGAATTCGATCGCCAAAGGCACTTCAATGTGGCGGATCAGGTCCGTGAGAAACATCACTCCCCCGCGCAGGATGCAGATTATCAGCACTTCTTTTCCGGCATAATCACGATTGATTTCTGCCGCAAGTTCGCGGATGCGAGCTTGAAGTTTATCTTCTGGAATGAGGATTTTATCGATATATTTCTGGTATGGCTGAGGCATACTCACCTACTCTTTCGGGACGCAGTGGCAGTGGCGGCAGCGGGCTTCATACATCTCAGCAGCGCCAACCACTACGATGGGCTCATCATAACGGGCCGGCTTGCCACCCACAAGGCGTTGTGTGCGCGTGGCAGGCTCGCCACAGACAACGCAAATAGCCGTCAGCTTATCAACTTTATCTGCTTTGGCAATCATCGCTGGCATGCAACCAAACGGTTCACCGCGGAAATCCGTGTCCAAACCTGTCACAATCACTCTCAACCCGCTGTCTGCCAACTGGTTCACCACATCAACAATACCGTCATCAAAGAACTGGGCTTCGTCCACACCGATAACCGTTGCCTTAGGATCGAGCTTTTCAAGCAATTCAGCGGAGCTGTTAACAGGAACAGCCTCATAATCCATACCTGAATGTGACTTTACTTTAAAAAAAGCATAACGATCATCAATAACGGGTTTGAAGACCTGCACCCTTTGCTTGGCGATAGTTGCCCGCCTGAGACGGCGAATGAGTTCCTCAGTTTTCCCACAGAACATGGATCCGGTGATCACTTCAACAATTCCGAATGGTTGTGACATAAAGCCTCCTGCTTCAGGTAATATTGACGATGAAAAGTATAAAGCTTTAATGGTTGACTGGCAACGCAAATAATAAAAAAGGCAGGTTGCAAAACCTGCCTGATTTTCTTTTAGATCAATTTATATCTCGATTTCCTGAGCTGCTGCCGGGAGCTGATATCCCAGTTGACGCAAGGATTTCTTGAGATCAATCAAAGATTTGCGACCGAAGCCTTCAATATCAAGCAATGCTTTCTCTCCACCCTCAAGTTTGGCGAGAACATCACCAACCGTCACAATTTCTGCGCGATTGAGTGCAGCCACTGCTTTAGTGCTGAGGTTGAGCTCGGAGACCAGCCGGCTGGGAGAAGTTTTCGCCTGGGAGGCAGATTTCTGATCGGCAACGTAGTCCTGGCGAGCCTGGAGACGCTTGTAAAAGCGATCCACCTGACCTTCGCGGTCGAGGATGCGTGCCTGCTGACCGGTGTAGAAGGGATGGCAATTGGAACAAACTTCCGTTCGGATCTCAGGTACCGTTGAACCAGTGGTCCATTCAGCGCCACAAGAGGCACAAGAGACCTTGGCATTAGGATAATATTTGGGGTGAATCTTAGTTTTCATGTTTAGTTGCTGCCTTTCGCGGGCTCCTCACGCTGATCTACCACATGAACGCGCTTGCGTCCGCCAGCAAGAGTTTCATATTTTACGTAGCCTTCTTTAGTCGCAAAGAGTGTGTAATCACGGCCCTGTCCCACATTCCAGCCCGGATGCACCTTGGTGCCGTGCTGACGAACAAGGATATTGCCGCTGATAACATATTCTCCACCAAATTTTTTAATACCGAGGCGCTGCCCCTGGCTGTCACGACCATTGCGGGATGACCCGCCACCTTTTTTATGGGCCATTTCTCTACTCCGTTACGATTGATTGAACCAGTAATCTGGTGTACTGTTGGCGATGACCTGCCTTGCGGCGGTAATCGATCTTTGGTTTGTACTTGAAGATCAAAATCTTCTTACCCTTGAAATGCTCTTTGACGGTCGTGTCCAGGCTGGCACCCGTGATATAGGGAGTACCAACAGTTACCGATTCGCCATCCACTAACATGAGCACTTTATCGAGGGTGACTGCATCGCCGACATTTGCGGTCAGAAGGTCGACAGTTAGAGTCTTACCTTCTTCGGCACGGTATTGCTTACCGCCCGCTTCAATAATTGCATACTTCATATTCTCTCCAATCTTTACTTTACCGCTTGTTGCGCGTGTCACCGCTCAAGTACGGGAAAGTTGGTGTACATAACGAACCCCAGCCAACTTTCGCCGGGGCAACGAAAAGTTATTATACAGCACTGAACGGGATGTGTCAAATTTTTTGTGGGTCAACTTTTTTGGCAGTTTTGGTGTGAGGTTAGTTTCGAAAGTTATCCCTCCTTCTTGTTGCCTTTAGACCCTTTTGCTCAGCTAATGTTATTAGCCAACAGAATTTAGACTCGTCAGAAATTCGACCTTGACCGGTTTGGAAAACTCATGTAGAATACCTCATTCGATGCCCCTATTGTCTAGTGGTTAGGACGCAGCCCTTTCAAGGCTAAAACCAGGGTTCGAATCCCTGTAGGGGCACCAAAAACTTCGCCATCAGCGAAGTTTTTTTATCACCTGCCAGATTATAAGACACCCTGTTCATTTTTTACCTGTAAGAGATCATTTCTTAGTGTGTCAGACCACTCTCGAAAAAAAGCTTTTCAAGCAAAGCCGCTCGCGCTTCAGGGGTCATCAAAGTTGGCGTTGACCAGTTGAAGAACTGCACAGTGATTAACTCGACCCCCAGATATTTCCCGTCGTAGAAGATATGGCGATCAAGAAAAGCCTTGTTGCTATCCTCAAACCAGCCAAGCTGATCAAAGAAGAGATTCCCAAGCCCATAATGGATCAGGCTGTCGCCATAAAACTCGAGCATGTGGGGCTGATGCGCCTGGCTGCCGCTCACAATCGTTGCGCCGGCCTCAGCCACTCGATGAAAGTCAGCAATCATTTCCTCTGTCGGATTCCAGCGATAGATCTCCTCGTGTTGGAAAGTAAAGATCACCTGGTAGCCTTCATCTTTCAAAGACCGAATTGTTTCAACCAGCTCGTCCAGATCACAGTGTAATGCACCGGGATTAGTTTCACTGGCAGTGGCATAACCTGCCGCTTTGGCGTTACAACCCAAAAAGGCAATCTTGTTATTGTTGTGGGTAATCTTCAGTGGCTGCTTAGCTTCATCAATATTTATTCCACCCCCATAGTAAGACCAGCCCTCTTCTTGATACATTTCGAGGGTGTGGACCATCGCCTCGGGTCCATAATCATTGAAGTGATCGCCGGTGAGCTCAACCACATCCGTACCAACTTCGCGCATCAGGTCTATGTACTTGTCATCTGAACAAAAAACCAAATCCACTTCCTGTTGCCACTGCGGAGCAGGGCAATTGCTGGCAAAAGGCACTTCATTGCTGACATGGGCAATATCTGATTCGCGCATCAATTCCCCAATGGAAACAGCCGGCGAGAGCACTCCATAAAGCTCCATCTCTTTGGCAGTAGCACGAGTCATCGCTGTCACACCAGTAAGAATAACCGTAGTGAGGAGTTCAGCCTGGCGGTTAGTGGGAGGGATTGACGCAATCGCATCATTCGCGGCCTTATATTCCGCTTCAGTAACCGATCGAAGACCTTCGTCCCAGCCTATCTGCGCCGTGAGAGGGTAATTTTCAACAACAAAGTCTTTCTGAATTGGGGAATTCCGATCCAGGCTGATCACTTTCCACTGAGGTTCGAGCTTCTCGAAAGGCAGGATCGCCCAGGCATTTTGGTGTGCCTGGCAGAAAGTAAGCAGATCATTTTCCGCCAACGGGCGCGAGTCTCCAAGCGGACTGCCGTAACGAGCCTTAAGACTGTCAAAGATCGCGGGGGGCATCACCAAGACTCTGGCAGGAAAGTCTCCATTGTTCTGCCAGAAAGCGAGCAGCGATTCTGAGGAGACATCATCCGTCACCGTCGCGAAGGGCGCTGCCAGGGCGTACACCCAGGAACTTATCGGTGTATCAGGGTCTATTGTGAGGCTGAGCAATGCCTCTTCTTTGCTGGTTACCTGCAAGATTGAAGGTGAATCACCAAGAGCATGCAAGATTTCTTCGGGCAGACGGGGGTCGATCCAAACTGCAGGTGGTAGAGTTTCGCGCGTCGGCTCGGATGTAGGAATGATTGGGGTAACAGTTTGCAACTGCGTTATTGTAGCACCTGGTTGGGTTGTGGGCGCATTGGAAATGGGTTGTACCAAGCCATCGCCGCAAGCTGAGAGCAACAGACTCAGACTGATGACCATGGAAAAGAAAACGATTGCTTTTACATTTCTCATAGTAATAATTCCGTAATCAGAAACCCTGCTGAATTGTACTTCATTTGAGATTTTGTGAATTGGAGATCAAAAAACACACAGAGATCGAAAACACCGGAGATCGAAAAAATCTCACCAAGACAAGTGGTGAGATGATTTCTTGAGTAATATAAGTTTTGCTTAGTCGCTTGCAACTGCCGAGATTGACCAATTTTCATCCTCCTAGGCAGCTCACTCATGATAAACTTGCCCCATGCTGGCTCATGTATACTCTT
>JAXGPH010000035.1:0-13531 GCA_040767065.1 Anaerolineaceae bacterium
TCTCACGCGTGTATGGAACAGTTTCGAGTTGGGCGAGGGCTGCTTCGTTTGCTCTGCGCTGGCGTTCTTGGTTTAAGACATACGCTCCTGCGATCAGCGCAAGAATAAGCAAAATGATCAGCAGCGTGCGGCCGGTTTTATTCTTTTTCTTGATTTTGGGTCGATCAACAGTTGACATCGGTTCCTCCGAAATGATATTGTCATATCATACCCCCAAATAATTAGAAAAACATTAATCAAGCTTGAACAAGCACGTTGGTTGCAACGATGGTCAAATTCGAGGCAAGATAAGGCAAAAAATGCCGAGTTTATTTTAGTAACCCGGAGATGGGTTTGAAGGCTGGGTGTTGGGCAGATCGCAACATGCTGAAAAGCGCCATTTCGACGGTGGTCAGATGCGCACCCTGTTTGGAAAGCTCCTGCAGGGCGATAGCTTTATTGTAAGGATTGCGTGAAGAAACAGCGTCTGCAGCCAGGTACACTTCAAAACTTTCCGCGATCAAATCGAGGGTGGATTGGTAAAGGCAAATGTGGGTTTCGAAGCCGCAAATAAGCAGCTGTCGGCGTCCGGAATTGCGTATAGCCTGCTGAACAGCAGCATCTTGCCAGATACTGAAGTGCACGCGCGGCATGTCGGTCTGATCGGGCAGAAGTTCGGCAATTTCAGGGATGGTGTGCCCAATTTTTTCTGGAACCTGTGCGGTAAGGAGCGCCGGGATGCCAAGCAGCCCCGATCCTTTGACCAGTTGCCCAACGGCGCGTATGGTTGGCTCGCTTTCAGCCACAACCCGGGCGAGGTTGCCCTGGACGTCGATGACGATTAATAGAGTGGTTTCAGGGATTAACATGGATAAGCTCCTGGGTCGAGGTGATTTGGATCTATTATAATCAAGCTATGCCTATAAAAGCTGCTTTTCCGGTTATTTTAGACTCCATAATACTATGGTGGAAGGACTGGGCTAACCAGGTGCTGGTAGCGCTGTTGGCAATTTTGCTCAGCCTGACCGTAGTGCTGTATCCGATGGTACTTTTTGGCGTCTATCAGCAAGCCTTGGATCTGACTCACGGCATTCGCACCGGCATCATTGGTTTCTGGCATGGCGTTAAAAGCTATTGGCGCAAGAGTCTGCCCTGGGGGCTGCTGAACCTGCTGGTTCTGGCGTTTTTAAGTTTTAACATCTGGTTTTATCAAAATACTGATCACCCAATCGCACTGGTATTGGTGGTATTAATGGTTGGATTAGGTTTTTTTTGGTTGATTTGGCAATTCTATACTGTCAGTTGCTTCTTCTTACAAGAAGAAAAGACGCTTAAGATTGCCTGGAAAAACGGCTTGGCGATCATTTTTTCACAGCCCGGATATGCATTGATGATCGCAATTGTGATGTTGATCCTTTTAGGATTATCCATAACAACTTTCATTCCATTATTCCTGGGTTCAATCTCGCTGATTGCCATCCTTGGATTGCGGGCTGTCCAGGCAACTATCAAGCAGAAAAATGCATAATTTAGTAGACTACCAACTCATTTTATCGAGTTGAAAGGAGAAGTTATGGCGCGAAAAATCCTTGGCTACATTGAGTTAGTTTGGACCTGCGACAGCTGCAACACTAAGAACCCAGGCGCCATAAAATCCTGCACCAATTGCGGCGCTCCGCAGCCACTGGGAGTGCGCTTTGAGCAGGTGGACCCCAAGACGTTCAATTTCATCAAAGACGAAGCCTTGATCCGCATGGCTAAATCGGGACCAGACAAACACTGCCCCTATTGTGGCACTCGCAATATGGCAGACGCACTCACATGCGTACAATGCGGTGGTGATCTTTCGGTGGGGGCAACCTCGCGACCTTCGGGAGAGGTGATTGAACCCTACCCCCAGGAAGGCGGGCAAAGCGAGCCTCAAGCCCCCACTACACAACAGCCAATGGCAACCCGGAAGCCAATGCCACACGGAGTTTCCATCACTATAATATTGATGTTGCTGGCAGTCTGCGGTTTTGGCATCTTCCTCCTGACCAGTATGTTTCGAACTGATACGATTACCGCAAAGGTTGTTTCTACCAGTTGGGAAAGGGTGGTGATGGTAGAGTCGTACCAATTGGTCAACGCCAGCGATTGGAAGGCAAACATCCCGGCTGATGCCACCATCTCCAGTTGTACGTTGGAATATCGCTACGATGCAGACCAGCCAACGGAGCATTCGGAGGAAATTTGTGGAACCCCCTATACAATCGATACTGGCACGGGGATTGGGCAGGTGGTGCAGGATTGCTACTACCGGATCTATGAGGATTACTGCCGGTATGAGACCATGGGATGGACGGTTGGGGAAACCTTGCGCCTGAGCGGAAAGGATTTGAATGCGGTTTGGCCGGCAGCGAACCTGACCAACACACAGCGGATCGGGCAGGCAACTGAGACCTACAGCATTTGGTTCAGCGCTGGAGGGCGGGAGTTTGACCTGCGTACATCAGATTACAGCCTGTATCAGCAGGCTTACCCTGGCAGCGAATGGGAGTTGGAAGTGAACCAACTTGGCGCGGTTACTTCCGCACAACCATTGGATTAATCACGGACCAATAAAGAAAGCAAAAACCCGCTGACGGGCGGGTTTTTGTGGCATATTATTATCGATATGCGGGGATTAACATCCAGCGATCGCCGTCCTTGAAGGCATAGTGGGGCAGCCAAGCCAAACCAAAGAACTCTTCGATGATGTCCTTTTTAAGGGGATTGATCGTGACCTCCCGGATGGTGCCAACCGTTTCCTGCGCGCTTTCCTGGACGGCATCCAGTTCCTCTTGCATCTTTGCATCCAATTCAACAAGCTGTTTGTTGTATTCTTCAATCATCTGTTCCGACTCTTCCACGTTGGACTTGGCGGTGGAGGTCAGACGGCGCTTGGTGAGCGAGCTGTTGACGCTCTTCTTACGCCCGGAGAAGAGGCTGATGACCGTAGAGACACCCGTGCCGGCTTCTTCCATGCGGCGCTGGTTGAGAATCTTCTTGTCCTTCTCGAGTTCGATCTCTTCCCTCATTTTCTTGGCTTCGATCGACTTGCGCAGCTTTGCGTACTTTTCCTCAATTTTCTTTACCGCGTCAGATTGTCTCCCCTGGCTGGCTTGGCTGCAGCGGAGCTCAAACTGCTCGCGGGTCTCGCCGGGCTTGGAGGTGAGCTTGAGCTTGTCGTTCGTGAAGAGCGTCAGGTTATTCTCGCGGTAGATCCATTCCTTGAAATCCTTGGCAAGGATGGCGATGTTCTTTTCGTCGTCAAACGGATAACGTAAATCGCCAAAGGTGGCATTTGGCAGGGGGCGGGATTCGGTTGCCAGCATATCGATTGGGTCGTGTTGATAATCGAGCCAGGGCACCAATCCGCGCCCTTCGATGCCCCCAAGATTGACCGTGATTTTCTTTTCCAGATCCACTCCATAAGTACGGTTGGCAAAGTAAACCTTTGCCTGACCTACCAATGTGGGTTCATAGTGGTAGCGAGGTTCCGCGCTGGAAGGAATGCCACGCTCGGCTGCTAATTTGAGTGCCTCACTGAGATTGACCGTGACCGGCAGGTAAAGAACTTTAGTTTTGGCGGAAAGTACCGGTTCATTCAGGCTGCCGGGTAAATTCTGGCTTGTACTTCCCCGAACTTCTTCTGCGCTGATCGGCGCGTTGCCTGCGGCAGCGCTTGAGACTTGGAGCACATCCGCCCCAACCAGGCGGTTTAGCTCAGAGAGCTTGGTCCGCATGATGGGACCTGGGAGGTAATTCATCGCCCAGCGGGTCGTGAAGATTTCGGGGGCTTTGGCATGCACGTTGTGCAGCAAGAAAACGCGCTTGCCCAGGGAAGAGATTGCCGTGTCAAAGTAACTTCGGTCGAAGGAACCGGTCGCCGTCGCCAGGCCATCCAACAGGCGTTGTTTGTCCTGATCGGTCTGGAGTTTGCCGATGATCCAGGTGCCGGCGTTGGAAAGCGCTTTGTAATCCAGATCAATAGGGTTCTGCGTAGCCAGCACCAACCCAACGCCAAAGGCGCGGGCTTGCTTGAGAAGGCGCAGGATAATTGGTTTGCTGGGCGGATTGGCAACAGGTGGGAGGTATCCAATAATTTCATCGAAGTAAACCAAGGCTCGCAGACTGTTGGTGCCGGATTGGGTGCGCATCCAGGTTTCCACCGCGGAATAGAGCAGGGTGATGAAGAACATACGTTCCTGGTCCGCCAGGTGAGCAAGATAAAAGATGCTGTGGCGCGGTTTGCCGTCGGATGAGTGGAGGAAGGCACCGATATCGAGCGGCTGCCCTTGCAGCCAGTCCTCAAAAGAAGGCGCGGCGATGAAATTGTTGAGCGCCATGGCCAGTTCAAAGCGGTCTTTTTCGGGGTAGAACTTGGAGATTGGGAAAACACCTAATTTTTCAAAAGGTGGGGTCTGCACTTGCATGATCAGCGACTCAAGGTCAAGATCCTCTCCCTTGCTCCAGGCGTTCTCAAAGATGTTTGAGATCAGGATGTGTTCGCGTGAGCGCAAGGGGTCGATGTCTTGATATCCGACGAGTTCGAGCAGGGCGGTGGCAGTGCTGCTGATGTTCTCGCGCAGGATTTCCTTGTTTTCTTCCCAGGAAATGGAAGGAGCCTTCAGGGATGAGAGAATACTGACCGGGAGCCCGGAGTCGGAGCCAGGAGAGTAAATGGCGTAATCCACATTGTCAGCCAGTTTTTGCATCCGTGCCTGGTCGATGCCCGAACGCGCGAGCCCCTTTTGCCAATTCTCGGCTGCTTCTGCCGCGGCTTGCTCCGGGGTTTTGCCTTCACGCCGGGCGATGTCTTCATCCACCCAAGGGGCAAAGTCGGAAGGCAGCAGATTGGGGAAGTGGAGCAGGTGGTTGGTGAGGTCGCCTTTGGGGTCGATCAGGATGGCAGGGATGCCCTGCAACGCGGCTTCTTCGAGCAGGATAATACCCATACCCGTTTTGCCAGATCCCGTCATACCGGTTATGACCGCATGAGTGGTAAGATCGCTGGGGTCATAGAAGATGAGTTTGTCGGGGATGGCCGCCTTTTTGGTGAGGTCGTAAGCTTGACCGAGATAAAATTCTGAGGGATTGAGTTCCATAGAGCCTCTCCTTAGCTAATAATTCAGTATGATTTGATTATAAATCAACGTTATGCGGTTTTAGGATAGGAATAATGGTGCAGGAATAATGGCGATGCTTGCGCTTCAGCAAGAAAAGGATCGGTCTTTGTTAGTCAAGTACGACTTAAACTTAAGCTTGAGATCAGGTGGATCAAGGGCAAATTGGTATAAAGTTTGTAAAACAGGTAGTTGTCTTATTAGGGATCAAATTTGGATAAAGTTCTCTTCTATGGTGTGTAAGAAAATGCGATCAGGTCTCTAAAAATTGGACACAGAAGATAGACATCTGGCAATATTCGCAATATGTGAAATATGCGAATGCGAAATCGAATATGTGAATATGCAAATATTTGCAAATATTTAAACGTTGATTCAAACACTGATTAATTAAGAAGATTAAAAAGATTATGCGAATATTATGCGAATATTAACTCAAACATTGCATTTGAGCTATAATAACAAAATTGGAGTCGGAGATCTCCAAACTCGGGCGAGATGCTACTATCCGAGACCAAAACCACCTCATAAAAATATGTGATTGATCGTATTAGGATGCAGCAATCGCCACAACTATATATATAAGGAGAAGAAATGAAACAATCAAAACTTTTGTTTACCCTCGCAAGTGTTCTTATCGTTGCGAGCATGGTTTTGGGAGCGTGTGCAACACAAACCCAGGAACCTGTAGTAACCGAGCCCGGTACGACTGGTAGTGAACTGGCCGTGGGCATCGTGCTCCCCACCAAGGATGAGCCCCGCTGGATCCAAGATGAAACCCGCTTCAAGGAAGCATTGTCCCAGCAAGGCTATTCCGTGGAAATTCTTTTCAGTCAGGGCGATCCCGCTAAAGAGAAGCAAAACGTTGAGACCCTAATCTCCAAGGGCATCAAAGTTTTGATTCTCTGCCCCCATGACGGTACTGCTGCTGCTGCGGCTGCTGAAGCTGCCCGTGATGCTGGTGTGAAAGTGATCGCTTATGATCGCCTCATTCTTGACACCGACGCTGTCGATTACTATGTGACTTTTGACTCTGTCGCGGTTGGCGAAGCCCAAGCCCAATATTTGGTGGACCAGGCGACCGGAACGGGTCTGCCGCTTTATCTCTATGGTGGCGCTTCCTCTGACAACAATGCCTTCCTTTTCTTTGAAGGCGCATGGAACGTTTTGCAGCCCAAAATTGCCGATGGCACCTTTGTGATCAAGAACTCCTCTGAAGCTGTTGCTCTGCAAGACAAACCCAAATTGACTCGTGACGAAATGGGCAGAATCCTTGGTCAAATCACTACCAACTGGGATTTCAATGTGGCGAAGAACCTGGCAGAAGCCAATCTGACCGCTGTCACCGCTGCGGATAAGGGCGAAGTCTTCATCCTTGCTCCGAACGATGGTACTGCCCGTGCTATCGCAGACGCTTTCGCTGCGGATGCTGATGTGACCAAGTACTATATCACCGGTCAGGATGCAGAAAAAGCCTCTGTCCAGTACATTATCGATGGCAAGCAGTCCATGACCGTGCTGAAGGATGTTCGCACTCTCGTTGCTGATGCTATTGCTGCAGCAGTTGCTTTCCTCGAGGGGAAGACACCTGAGCAAACTCACACCTATAACAACAATGTCATTGATGTGCCTGCCAAGCCATCCGCTGTGGTCACCGTCACCAAGGACAATGTAAAAGCCGCCATCATCGACTCCGGATACTATCCGGCCAGCGATTTCACAGGCTTAGAGTAGTATCGATTAACCGTTTTGAGCAGTGACTGGGTTAACCCAGTCACTGCCCTATCCAGTGTGTTTTGCAGGAGATGTCAATGGAGACGCCCATTCTTGAAATGAAATCCATTACCAAGGAATTCCCTGGAGTGAAGGCGCTAGATAATGTCACCTTTAGTGTACGCAGAGGCGAGATTCACTGCCTTGTTGGGGAAAATGGTGCTGGAAAATCCACCTTGATGAAAGTGCTCAGTGGGGTACATCCCTATGGCACTTATTCCGGTGAAATTTTTATTGAAGGGGAATTACAAAAATTTAATGGAATTCGTGATAGCGAACACGCGGGTATTGCAATCATCTACCAGGAATTGGCATTAATCCCGGAACTATCCGTGTATGAAAATGTTTTTCTTGGAAATGAAATTACCAATGGGGGTGTGATCGATTCAAATGAGTCGATTTCCCAGGCTGTTGATATTTTGAAAAAAGTTGGTTTGGATGTAAATCCTCTGACAAAAGTTAAAAACCTTGGGGTTGGCAAACAACAGCTTATTGAAATTGCTAAAGCTTTGAAAAAAAAGGTAAAGGTTCTCATTTTGGACGAACCCACTGCGGCATTGAATGAAACTGACAGCGACAACCTCCTTCGATTGATTCGGGGTCTTAAAGAACAGGGTGTGACCTGCATTCTAATTTCGCACAAATTGCGTGAAATTTTGGAAATCGCCGATACGATTACCGTTCTGCGAGACGGCAAGACTGTGACCACGCTTGATGTCCAGAAAGATAAGGTCAATGAGCCTGTCCTGATCAAACACATGGTGGGAAGATCGATCGAGAACGTCTTTCCAAAACGTGAGAAAGTGCAGGTTGGCAAGGAATTGCTCCGACTTGAAAATTGGAGCGCCTATTCTTATGCTCTTGGCAGGGACATCCTCAAAAACGTTAATATCAGTGTGCATGCAGGTGAGATCGTTGGAATTGCTGGCTTGATGGGATCCGGGCGTACAGAATTGGCAAAAAGCATCTTTGGCAATCCTGACCATTATCGCTTAAGTGGAAAGGTGTTTATCAACGGTCAAGAGCAAAAATTTCGCAACCCCCATGACGCCATCAAGGCATCTATGGCTTATGTCACCGAAGACCGCAAAGGCAACGGCTTAATCCTGATTGAAGATGTCAAACAAAATATTAGCCTGGCAAATCTCACGGAGATCACCGTTGGGGGCGTAATTAATGAAAACGAAGAGATCCTTGTGGCAAACAAGTATTGCTCCGAGTTAAATATCAAGACACCCACTGTCCAACAAAAGGTGCGCAATTTGAGCGGCGGAAACCAACAAAAAGTATCATTGGGGAAGTGGCTGTTCGTCAAACCTGGGATCATGATCCTGGATGAGCCCACGCGCGGAATTGATGTGGGCGCAAAATACGAAATCTATACAATTATGAATTCGTTGGTAGAACAGGGAATGAGCATCATTATGATCTCATCTGAACTCCCTGAGATTCTCGGCATGAGCGACCGTATTTACGTTATGTCCGCAGGTAAGATTAAGGGAGAAATGCCGGTTGAGGATGCTTCGCAGGAAAGCATCATGGCACTGGCAGTCGAGTATTAGGAGACGTCTATGGAAAATCTAAAACAAACAAAAAGTGAAACAGGACAAACGGAAAGCTTGCTGGATATCCTGAAAGCGAATATCGGCCAATACTTTATGTTTATCGCACTGGTCGTTATTATGATTTTCTTCACTATTACGACAAACGGCGTTTTTATCTCCTCCAGAAATATCAGCAACCTGATCAACCAAATGGGCTATATCGCCGTATTGGCGGTTGGCATGACCCTCATCATTGTCATCCGTCACATTGATCTTTCAGTTGGTTACCTGGCTGGTTTCCTTGGTGCGTTTTCGGCAATTGCGATGACATTCTGGGGTTGGTCAGTCTATGCGGTAATTCCGGCTGTGATGATCATGGGCATCCTGGCTGGTATGCTCACAGCCACACCGGTTGCAAAGCTTGGCGTGCCGGCATTCGTTTCAACAATGGCTGCTGGATTAATCTTCAGGGGAGCTTTGCTGCTGGTCACCATGGGCACAGGCACCATTGTAATCAAGGACCCGGTTTTCAATGCGATCGGCAATGACTATATCCCAGATATCAATCTGGGGGGATTTCTCCCTGGAAGACACAAGTTGACCCTGATCATAGGATTGATTGGTATCATTTTCTCTATTTTCTCAGCCGTCCGAAGCAGACAGACCAAGAAATCCTATAATTTCCAAGTTCCGAGTTTTGGCTTGTTTGTTGCCCAGCTCGTACTAATTTCGGCATTGATTGGGTATGTAGCCTGGATACTCTCCGGCTATAACGGCATTTCCTGGAGCCTGGTAATTTTGCTATTGGTCGTGGCGGTCTTCCAGTTTATAACCACCAAGACCCCACTTGGTCGTCATATTTATGCTGTCGGCGGAAACCCTGAAGCTGCAGAGCTCAGTGGTATCAGTGTTTCAAGGATCACCTACATCGTTTTTGGCGCGATGGGGCTGCTCTCAGCTCTTTCGGGTATCATGTACGCTTCCCGTTTGCGTTCTGCAACCACTACAGCTGGCTTGGGTTTTGAAACCGATGCGATCGCGGCGGCTTTTGTTGGCGGTGTATCCGCGGCTGGCGGTGTTGGCACGATTACTGGCTCAATTATTGGTGCGCTGGTAATGATGTCGCTGACCAGCGGTATGAACTTGATGGGCATTGATATTTCCGTGCAATACATCGTTCGTGGAGCTGTACTCGTCCTGGCGGTTGTTTTTGACCGGATTACGCGCAGAAATCAGTAAAACTTGTACCCTGGAACTCAAGAACGCAAAAGGAGATGGCTAGCCATCTCCTTACGCCTTAAGGCAGTCGAACTCGTGCAACGAGTGAAACAAGAAACCACCCGCTATGCGGGTGATTGTGATTTTAAAGGCTTACTGACTATGTTGGAAAATAATCGGCTAAGTTCAGGGCTTCCAGGCTGGGGATGATGGCAGTCGCAAGGGAAAAATCCTGACCCAGCGTGACCTCGTTGGGCACTGCGATTACGCGGATACCGGCACGATAAGACGCCACAACGCCATTGTTTGAATCTTCGAGCACCAACGCGTTTTGAGGTGCCACATTGAGATTCTCAAGTACCTTCAAGTATATATCCGGTTCGGGCTTGGCATTTTCCACGTCGTTTGCTGTGACGATCGTATCAAAGCGGTCGAATATGCCGAGCCGTTGTAAGTGCCCGTGCACCCACTTCCGTTCAGAACTGGAACCGACTGCCAATAAGAGACCTCTGCGAGCGGCTTCATCCAAAACTTGCAGCACACCGGGTTTTGCCTCTTCGTGCTCAATGGTCCGGATGGCTTCACGTTCCACGGCAAGGCACAATTCCTGGGCTGAGATACCATTGTTGAGGTAATCCGCCAGCTCTTGGTGAGGTTGGTATCCCCCGACGACATGGTGGGCGCCAATGAGGTTTTGGTATCCCACCATATCAAAGGCAAGCCCCACTTTGCTGAACTCCCGCTGCCAGATGTGGCAGTAGATTGCTTCGGTTTCAATAATCAGGCCATCAAAATCAAAAATGATGACCTGATTGACATGATTTGCTTGTTTGTTGGTCAAAACGCTTACCTCCGCACAGAGCCGGTGCCCCAATAACCACTGCGTAGAGGGGTGATATCTTCAACGGTGATAAATGCCTCGGGATCGACTTCCAGAGCCAGTTTTTCAATGGCGGGAACATCCTTGCGGCGGACAGACAGGTCGCAGAGCGAGACGGATCCGTCCTTACCACGGGCTGGAATCTCGGTTACAGCGTAATCCATCTTGCGCAAGGCTTCAGCTACCGCATTGCCGTACTGCTTTGTAATAATCTTTATGTGTGAAAAGCCAATTGCCAGACGTTTTTCGATTGTCATTCCAACCACGTTCCCTGTAGCGAAACCCGCAGAATAACTAACTACGTACAATACATTCGAAAGATCGTTTAACACTGCTCCCATCGTGACAACGAATAGAACTGACTCGATGAAACCGAGCACCCAGGAAATACCCTGTTTTCCACGCATGGTGAGCATGAAGCGCAGGGTGTCCATGGAAATCGAAACCACGCGTACCAAAAAAATGAGGAACGCTGTCAGGATAGCGGTTGGGGTTAGGATCAGTTGCATTTCTTTCCTCTATCTTTGAAGTTCTTCCTCGCCCTTATTAACTGATAACATCGCTGGCGAGTACAAACGGTTCGTGTATTCCTTAACCATGCGGGTTGTGGAAAATTGGGGCGAGATCGTCCGAATACATTCCTTGATCCGTTGGATCCAATCCCCAGGCAAGCCATCGGCTGAACGTTTGGTGTAATAGAGCGGCACAATTTCGTTTTCGAGAGTGTCGTATAAACTCTTTGCATCAGCATCATCCTGCTGATCCAGGTTGTCGTATTGCGTGTTATCTCCAATTGCCCAACCGTTGTGCCCGTTATATCCTTCCGCCCACCAGCCATCCAGCACGGAGAAGTTGAGTGTGCCGTTCATGGCAGCTTTCATGCCGCTGGTGCCGGAAGCTTCACGCGGACGTCGTGGGGTATTGAGCCAGACGTCCACGCCCTGCACCAGATAGCGTGCCATGTCCATGTCGTAATCATCCAGGAAAACCAGCCGTCCGCCATTGTGGGCGTCTTTTACCTTGCGGTAGATCTCCTGGATCAGGAGTTTCCCGGGTTCGTCGGCAGGATGCGCTTTGCCGGCAAAAACGATCTGAACCGGCTTGCGGGCGTCGGTAACAATATGCAGCAGGCGGTCGTAATCCCGGAAGAGCAAATTTGCGCGTTTGTACGTGGCAAAACGGCGGGCAAACCCGATGGTGAGAGCGGTTGGGTCCAGCAAGACTCCGCTGGCAACCGTCTGAACCGGGTGGACGTTGGTATGTTCCCACTGGTAGCGGGCGCGGCTGACCATGTAGTTGATCAGCTTGCGTTTGAGGTGCAGGCGCACACGCCAGATATCATCATCAGGGATGTTTTCGATTTTTTCCCACACGGCAGGATCGTCGAGGTGATTCTTCCAGTCTGACCCCAGATAGCGGGTGTAGAGGATGCCAAGTCGGCGCGCAAGCCAGGTGCCGGTGTGAACCCCATTTGTGATGTAGGAAATCGGGACGTCCTCAGCAGGGGTATCAGGCCAAAGGTGTTGCCACATCCTGCGGGAAACCTCGCCATGGAGCTTCGAGACGCCGTTGCGATAGTCTGAAAGGCGCAGTGCCAACACTGGCATGCTGAATACTTCGTCCGACCAGTCGGTTTTTACCTTTGCAAGATCTATGAATTGGTCACGGTTTAGCCCAAGATCGCCCCAGTAAGAGGAAAAATATTTGTCGATCAGCCAGGCTGGGAATTCGTCATTGCCGGCAGGTACTGGAGTGTGTGTGGTGAAAATACTGGTTTTTCGGACGGATTCCTTTGCTTCTTCGAGGGTCCGACCTTCGCCTATGAGCTGGCGGACGCGTTCGAGCGTAAGGAAAGCCGAATGACCTTCGTTCATGTGGAAGATGGAAGGTTTATAACCCAAACGCTGCAATGCGCGAAATCCACCAATGCCGAGCAGCATCTCCTGCGAGATGCGCAGTTCAGGATCGCTGATGTACAGGCGGTCTGTGAGCTGGCGATCCTGGGGATTATTTTCCGGGATGTTGGTATGCATCAAAATGAGCTTGTTGCGGCCGATGTTGAGCTCGTAAAGGCGGGCAAATAGATTGCGACCTGGCAGCTCGATGGAGATTTTGATAGGGTTGTGCTTTTCGTCGTACAGAGCGATTAACGGCAGGTCGTTAAAGTTGAGCTCAATATTGCGGGCTTCCTGCCAGCCATCTTCAGTGATCCTTTGCGAGAAGTACCCGAAGGTGTAAAGGAAACCGACCGCCACCAGCGGCAAGCCGAGGTCGCTGGCTTCCTTGAGGTGATCGCCCGAAAGCACACCCAAACCACCAGCATAGACCATCAGGGACTCGTGCAGACCATATTCAAACGAGAAGTAGGCAATCTGCTCATCTGTAAGATTGGGGTAGGTGTTGCGGAACCAGGTATTATCTGCATACATATACGCATCGAACTCGCGCATGATGCGGTCATAGCGTTCAAGGAAGTAGCGGTCTTTGATGAGATCATCAAAAGTTTGGCGATCAACTGACCGCAGGAAGACGATTGGATTATGATGGCATTGATCCCAACCGAAGGGATCAATTTCCTTGAACGTGCGGGCGGCTTCGGGGTTGCCAACCCACCAAAGGTTGTGGGCAAGGTCAGCCAGCCTCTTGATGCGGTAGGGAAGGTCAAAATTATTTGGGGCTTCTCGAATAATGTTATTCATAATTAGGTTAGACAATCCTTTCAATGCCAGCCTTAGCTGGCAGGCAAATTAACAGAAGCGGATTGTGGACGCTTCTGCAGCCTCCTATTATACCCATTAACGCGAGTTGAGTGGGGTTAGTCTAATCAACTGTAGTCTAATCAACCGAATCCGATATTGCGAAGGGCTGGGCACAGATTGATTCGTCACATCGTGCCTGTAGGGTATTGCGAGGAACGTGGCGACGCGGCAATCTCCTTTACAAATGTAGGGCGGAATGGCATTCATTTTGCCACTCCGCTGGATCTTGAT